>NZ_JBLUPV010000003.1:0-346964 GCF_048068075.1 Pseudomonas sp. NY15354 | reverse complement strand
TGGGGGTTCGCCTGGCTGGGCGGTTGCGGGGGGCGGCTGGGCGCCCGTGGCGCCCCCCCGGCCCGCCCCTCCCGGGGGGGGTGGGCGGGGCGGGGCCCCGCGAAAGGGCTGCGAAGCCGCCCCCGTTATCTACAGGAACTGCTCGGCGTAGTGGCACGCCACCTGCCGCGTACTTACCTGGCGCAGCGCTGGCACCTCCTTGGCACAACGTTCGGTGGCATACGGGCAGCGTTTGTGGAACGCACAGCCGTCCGGTGGGTTGAGCGGGTTGGGCAGCTCACCGGCGATGCGGATCTTCGGCTTGAGCGGGTCGGGGTGGATCGCCGGAGTCGCCGACAGCAGTGCCTGGGTGTAGGGGTGCAGGGGCTTTTCGTAAATGTCCTCTTTGGGTCCCATCTCCGCCGGACGGCCCAGGTACATCACCAGCACCTGGTCGGCCACGTGGCGCACCACCGCGAGGTTGTGGGAGATGAACACGTAGGCGGTGTTGAACTCCTTCTGCAGGTCCATGAACAGGTTCAGTACCTGTGCCTGGATCGACACATCCAGGGCCGATGTTGGCTCGTCCGCCACCAACACCTTGGGTTGCAGCATCATCGCCCGGGCCAGGGCGATGCGCTGGCGCTGACCGCCGGAGAACATGTGTGGGTATCGCTGATAGTGCTCCGGGCGCAGGCCGACCTGCTCCATCATCTTCTGCACTTTCTCGCGCCGTTCGGTCTTGCTCAATGCGGTATTGATCAGCAGGGGCTCGGCGAGCTGGTCGCCGATCTTCTGCCGCGGGTTGAGCGAGGCGTAGGGGCTCTGGAAGACCATCTGCACGTCGCGGCGCAGTTGCTTGCGCTCGGCCTTGCTGGCGCCTTTGACCTCGGTCCCGGCGATCTGCAGGGAACCGGAGGAGGGCTCCTCGATCAGCGTCAGGGCCCGGGCCAGGGTGGACTTGCCGCAGCCAGACTCGCCCACCACGGCGAGGGTCTTGCCGGCCTCCAGCTCGAACGATACGCCGTTGAGGGCGCGTACCAGCGCATGGCCCTTGAACAGGCCGCGAGACACTTCGTAGTGGCGGGTCAGCTCACGGGCGGACAGAACGACGGTCATCACGCCACCTCCTGGTTCAGCGGATAGAAGCAACGCACCAGGCTATGAGCCTGGGGATCGAGAGGTGGACGCTGCTGGCGGCAGTTGTCCTGTACGTACGGGCAGCGCGGTGACAGCAGGCAGCCTTTGGGGCGGTCGTAACGCCCGGGCACGATCCCTGGCAAGGTGGCCAGACGCTCGGCACCTATGCTGTGTTCGGGAATGGCCGCCAGCAAGGCTTCGCTGTAGGGGTGGGCGGGGACGTCGAACAGCTCCGGTACCTGGCCTACTTCCACGGCCTGGCCGGCATACATCACGCACACGCGCTTGGCGGTCTCGGCGACCACGGCCAGGTCGTGGGTGATCAGAATGAGCGCCATGTTGCGCTCTTTCTGCAGGTTCACCAGCAGCTCCATGATCTGGGCCTGGATGGTCACGTCCAGCGCCGTGGTCGGTTCGTCGGCGATCAGCAGCTTGGGTTCGCCAGCAATCGCCATGGCGATCGCCACGCGTTGGCTCATGCCGCCGGAGAGCTGATGCGGGTAAGCGTCCAGGCGGCTTTCGGCGGCCGGGATCTCGACTTTCTTGAGCAGCTCCAGGGCCCGCTGGCGCGCGGCCTTGCCCTTCAGGCCCAGGTGTTGGCGCAGGACCTCCTCGATCTGGTAGCCCACGGTGTAGCTGGGGTTCAGCGCGGTCATCGGGTCCTGGAAGACCATGGCGATGTCCTTGCCCACCACCTTGCGCCGTTGCCGGCCGCTGAGCCGGAGCATGTCGGTGCCATCGAAATTGAGCACGTCGGCGGTGATGCGCCCGGGGGCGTCGATCAGGCCCATCAGGGCCATCATGGTGACTGACTTGCCGGAGCCGGACTCGCCGACGATGGCGAGGATTTCACCGGCTTGCACCGCCAGGTCCAGGCCGTCCACCACGGGCACGGCATTGGCGTCGCCGAAGCGCACGTTCAGGTTGTTGATCTGCAACAGTGACATGGCGTTCTCCTCAGGCGGCGTTCTTGAGTTTCGGGTCCAGCGCATCGCGCAGGCCGTCGCCCATCAGGTTGATTGCCAAGACACTGAGCAGGATCGTCAGGCCCGGCAGGCTCACCACCCACCAGGCGCGCTCGATGTAGTCACGGGCCGAGGCCAGCATGGTGCCCCACTCAGGGGTCGGCGGCTGCACCCCCAGGCCCAGGAAGCCCAGGGCGGCGGCGTCGAGGATCGCCGAGGAGAAGCTCAAGGTGGCCTGGACGATCAACGGTGCCATGCAGTTGGGCAGCACGGTGACGAACATCAGGCGCGGCAGACCGGCGCCAGCCAGGCGCGCGGCGGTGACGTAGTCGCGGTTCAGCTCGCCCATCACCGCGGCGCGGGTCAGGCGCACGTAGGAAGGCAGCGAGACGATGGCGATGGCGATCACGGTGTTGATCAGGCCAGGGCCGAGGATGGCGACAATGGCCACGGCCAGCAGCAGCGAGGGCAGGGCCAGCATCACGTCCATCAGGCGCATGATCGAAGGGCCGAGGATCTGCGGGAAGAACCCCGCCAGAAGGCCGAGCAAGATGCCTGGAATCAGCGACATCACCACCGAGGACAGACCGATCAACAACGACAGCCGCGCGCCCTGGATCAGGCGCGAGAGCAGGTCGCGGCCCAGCTCGTCGGTGCCGAGGATGAACTGCCAGGTGCCGCCTTCGAGCCACACCGGCGGGGTGAGCAGGAAGTCGCGGTATTGCTCGCTCGGGTTGTGCGGTGCGATCCAGGGGGCGAACAGCGCGCAGAACACGATCAGGCACATGAAGGCAAGGCCGGCCACGGCGCCTTTGTTGCGCGAGAAGGCTTGCCAGAACTCCTTGTACGGGGAGGGGTAGAGCAGGCTTTGGTCCACTGGGCTGGCCGGTGTGACGGATTTTGGAATAGAGCTTGTCATGGCTTGGGCCTCAGCGCTGATGACGGATGCGTGGGTTGGCCAGGCCGTAGAGGATGTCCACGACGAAGTTGACCAGGATCACCAGGCAGGCGATGAGCAGGATGCCGTTCTGGACCACGGGGTAGTCACGGGCACCGATGGCTTCGATCAGCCATTTGCCGATGCCCGGCCAGGAGAAGATGGTTTCGGTGAGCACAGCGCCGGCGAGCAGGGTGCCGACCTGCAGGCCGAACACGGTCAGCACCGGAATCAGCGCGTTGCGCAGGCCATGGATGAACACCACGCGGGCGGGCGACAGGCCCTTGGCGCGGGCAGTGCGGATGTAGTCTTCGCGCAGGACTTCGAGCATGGAGGAACGGGTCATGCGGGCGATCACCGCCAGGGGGATGGTACCCAGCACGATGGCCGGCAGGATCAGGTGCATGACGGCGTCCTTGAAGGCGCCTTCCTCGTCGCTGAGCAATGTGTCGATCAACATGAAGCCGGTTTTCGGCTCGATGTCATAGAGCAAGTCGATGCGCCCGGAAACCGGCGTCCAGCCCAGGCTCACCGAGAAGAACATGATCAGGATCAGGCCCCACCAGAAGATCGGCATGGAGTAGCCGGCCAGCGACACGCCCATGACCCCGTGATCGAACAGCGAACCGCGCTTGAGCGCGGCGATCACCCCGGCCAGGAGGCCGACAATGCCCGCGAACAGCAAGGCGGCGAAGGCCAGTTCAAGGGTCGCGGGGAACAGCGTGAGGAACTCGTTCCACACGCTCTCGCGCGTGCGCAGAGACTCGCCCAGGTCGCCCTGGGCCAGCTTGCCGATGTAATCCAGGTACTGGACCGGCAGCGGCTTGTTCAGGCCCAGGCGCTCCATGGCCTGGGCATGCATCTCAGGGTCGACCCTGCGTTCGCCCATCATGACTTCCACCGGGTCGCCGGGGATCAGGCGTATGAGCGCGAAGGTCAGCAGGGTGATGCCGAAGAAGGTCGGAATCAGCAAGCCGAGGCGCCGGGCAATAAAACTCAACATCGTCGGGTGTACCTCATTAAGCCGGTCAGGCGGTGCCGCCGGTTCCCGTGTGGGTCGCCGGCGGTCGTTGTTGTTGTGTCACTTCACCTTGGTGGTGGCGAAGTTGTTGTTGGTCAGTGGGTTGATCACGTAGCCCTCCACGTTCTGGCGCATGGCGGTGAACATCTTCGGATGGGCCATGTTGATCCACGGTTGGTCCTCATCGTACACCGTCATCGCTTCGGCATAGACCCACCGACGCTCATCGTCGCTGCTGATGGTGCGCGCTCGGGTGATCAGGTCCTGGAATTTCGGGTTGCACCAGCGGGCATAGTTCTCGCCGTTCTTCGCGGCCTCGCAACTGAGCAACGGGCCGAGGAAGTTGTCTGGGTCACCGTTGTCGCTGGCCCACCCGGTGGAGACCATGTCGGCTTCACCGGCCTTGGCACGGCGCAGCATTTCGGCCCATTCCATGACGCGGATATCGAGCTTGATGCCGATCTGGGCCAGATCGGCCTGGAGCATCTCGGCGGAAAGCCGCGGATTGGGGTTGGTCGGCCCACCGCCGTTGCGTGTGAAGAGGGTCATCACGGTCCCGTCCGGCACGCCCGCTTCTTTCAATAGCGCCCGGGCCTTGTCGAGATCCCGCGGTGGATTCCGGATCCCCACGTTGTTGCCCAGCATGGTGTATGGGTAAGGGTTGATCGCTTCGGTCGCGTTGCCCTTGCCGAACAGCTGGTCGATATGGTGTTGGCGGTCGAAGGCCATGTTGATGGCTTTACGCACACGAACATCGCTCAGGTATTTGTGCTGTGTGTTCATGGCGATGTAGCCGGTGACCAGCGCTTCGACCTCGGCGACCTTGAGCTTGGGATCGGCCTTGATCGCCGGCACATCGTCCGGCTTGGGGTACAGGGCAATCTGGCACTCGTTGGCGCGCAGCTTTTGCAGGCGCACGTTGCTGTCGGTGGCGATGGCGAAGATCAGCGCGTCCGCCGGTGGCTTGCCACGGAAGTAATCCGGGTTGGGTTTGTAGCGGACCTGGGCATCTTTGTTGTAGCGCTGGAAGATGAACGGCCCGGTGCCGATCGGCTTGCTGTTCAGATCGCCGGTCTTGCCGGCCTTGAGCAACTGGTCGCCGTACTCGGCCGAGTAGATCGAGGTGAAGGCCATGGCCATGTCACGCAGGAAGGGGGCTTCCGGGCGGGTCAGGGTGATCACCACGGTGTGGTCATCGGTCTTTTCCACGGACTTGAGCAAGTCCTTGAAAGCCATGCTCTCGAAGTAGGGGTAGCCGACGCTGGTCTTGTCGTGCCAGGGATGGTTCGGGTCCAGTTGGCGGTTGAGGCTCCATAGCACGTCATCGGCGTTGAACGTACGGGTGGGCGTGAAGTAAGGGGTGGTGTGGAACTTGACGCCTTCGCGCAGGTGGAAGGTGTAGGTCAGCCCATCCGGGCTGATATCCCAGCTTTTGGCCAGCGCCGGCTGGATATCGGTGGTGCCGGGCTTGAAGTCGACCAGGCGGTTGAAAAGGGTCTCGGCCGAGGCATCGGCGGTGACCGCGGTGGTGTACTGGACGATGTCGAAGCCTTCCGGGCTCGCCTCGGTGCACACCACCAGCGGCTTGGCCGCGAGCTGGGTCGCGGCGCCGAGAAGGACGGCCGCCAGGGCGGCACGCAGTGGTAGCGATGTCATGAAACCTCCCTGCAGATTGTTCCAGCGTAGCGCTTCGGCCCGCACACGGCGGGCCGGGCACTTGGGTCAGAGAATGTTGAATGGAATGGTGGTGACGATGCGCAGCTCGTCCAGGCTACCGTCGGCCTGGGCCTTGCTGGCACGGTGGGCGGTGTAGGTGGCGCGGATGCTGGTGTCCTTCAGCGGCCCGCTCTGCACGGCATAGCTGGTGCCGATGCCCCACTCGTAGTGGGTCTCGCCGTCCATGCCTTTGACGTCGTAGGCATCCCCTCGGTAGTGGGTGCCGTCGATGCCCCAGCCACGGGCGTTGTAGACGTTGAACTTCAAGCCCGGCACTCCATACGGGGCCATGTTCAGCACGTAGGAGATCTGCAGGGATTTCTCGTTGGGGCCGTTGAAGTCCGACAGCAGCGAGTTGGCGAGATAGATGCCGTTGGTTTCGTGCAGGTAGTCGAAGTACTCGTTGCCGTTGACCTGCTGCCAGGAGGCGCTCAGCGTGTGGGCCTGATGGGTGAGGCCGAACGACAGACTGTAGGTGTCGTTGTCGATCTCGCCCATCTTCTTGCTGCCGGTATCCACGGTCTTGTAGTAGTTCAGGCCCGTGGTCAGGCTCAGCACCGCGCTGTCGCCCAGCACATGGTTGGCACCGAAGTAGTATTGGTTCCAGAAGTCGTCGACCTTGGTGGTGTAGAGGCTGGTGGAGAGACTCTTGAACGGCTGGTAATTGATCCCCGCGGTGCTGGCGCGGTCGGTTTCGACGCCATTGCCGTACTCGCTGCGGAATTTGCTCAGGCTCTGCTCGGTACGTGGCGAGACGCGGTCGAAGGTCCCCAGGTCGAACGACAGGTTGTCGAATTCGGCGCTGTGCAGGAACGCACCCTGGAAGCTCGACGGCAAGGCGCGGTTGCCGATGTAGGAGATCATCGGCGTGTCCACCGACTGGCGGCCCACGGTAAGGGTGCTGTTGGAGACACGCGCCTTGACGTTGCCCAGGCCCATCTTGCTCCACTGGCCGATCACGTCGCCATCGCTGTGGGTCAGCGTGCGGTTGTTCGGCCCGGCGACCGCGGCGCGGCCGCGTTCAAGGGCGATGGCGTTGTAGCCGGCGGCCTCGACGGCGAAGCCCACGGTGCCCTCGGTGAAGCCAGAGCTGTAGTTGAGGATGGTGCCCTGCACCCAGTTGTCACGGCTGTGGGTCCGATGCTGGGTGCCGTCGCTCTTGTAGTACTTGAACAGCGGCGCGCGGGTGGCGCGTTCGCGGGCGTACCAGTTGCGCGTGCTGCCGGTCAGGCTCTGGCCTTCAAGAAAGCCTGTGGCCTCGGCCTGCTCGCTGCTTGATTTGACAGTGACCGGGATGAAGTCCTGGCTGACGGGTTCGGCCTGGGCCGTGGCGGACAATGCGCCTATCGACAGGGCCAGTGCGGTAAAGGTTGTACGTCTCAAGGTGAAGCTCCCTTTCTATTTTCTAGTTATTCCCAAGCCTTGTGGGCCGGGTGTTTTGCTGCGGTGTTGCCAGGGTTGCCGCGGGATCGCCGGGCAAATTCGGGGGAATTGTGTTGCCGCTACCGCCCTCTTCGCGGGTGAACCCGCGAAGAGGGCTGGCAATCAGTCAACACTCACACCGGAAAAGTCGTTGCGTCCAAAGGGGCTGACGCGAAAATCCGAGACCTTGGCGCTGATCGGCTGGTTGACCGTGGAATGGGCCACCGGGGTGATCGGCACCTGTTGCTTGAGACGTTGCTGGGCTTGCTGATAAAGCCGGGTGCGCTGCTCGCGGTCGGTGACTTGCTTGGCCTGCTTGACCAGCGTGTCGTACTGACGGTCGCACCACAGGGAATAGTTGTTGCTGCCGATCGCATCGCAGCTGTACAGGGTGCCCAGCCAGTTGTCCGGGTCGCCGTTGTCACCAGTCCAGCCGATTAGGGCGATGTCATGCTCGCCGCTTTTCATGCGCTTGAGGTACTCGCCCCATTCGTAGCTGACGATCTTGGCCTTGATGCCGATCTTGGCCCAGTCGGCCTGGAGCATTTCGGCCATCAGCTTGGCATTGGGGTTGTAGGGCCGTTGCACGGGCATGGCCCACAGGGTGACCTCGGTGCCTTCCTTGACGCCGGCGGCCTTGAGCATTTCGCGGGCTTTGTCGGGGTCGAAGCCTGCGTCCTTGATGGTGTCGTCATAGGACCACTGGGTCGGCGGCATGGCATTGACGGCGGCCTGGCCCGAGTCCTGGTACACGGCCTGGATGATCGCCTGCTTGTTCACGGCCATGTCCATGGCCTGGCGCACGTCGAGGCGGTCGAAGGGGGGATGCTGGGTGTTGTAGGCGATGTAGCCGAGGTTGAAGCCTGGCTTCTGCAGGACGGTCAGCTTGCTGTCTGCTTTGATCGCGGGCAAGTCGGCCGGGCGTGGGTGCAGGGTGACCTGGCATTCGTTGCGGCGCAGTTTCTGGATACGTACCGACGGGTCGATGTTGATGGAGAACACCAGGTTGTCGAGCTTGACCTGCTCCGGCGCCCAATAGGCCGGGTTGCCCTTGTAGCGGATCTGCGAGTCCTTCTGGTAACGCTGGAACACGAACGGGCCGGTGCCGATCGGCTTCTGGTTGATGTCGCTGGGGCGGCCCTTGGCTAGCAGGTGGTCGGCGTACTCGGCGGAGAGAATCGAGGCGAAGCTCATGGCCAGGTTCTGGATGAACGCGGCATCGACGCTGTTGAGGGTGAACACCACGGTCAGGGGGCCGGTCTTGTCGACTTTGGCGATGTTCTTGTCCAGGCCCATGCTGATGAAATAGGGGAACTCGGTGGGATAGGCCTGGCGGAAGGGGTGTCGTTTGTCGAGCATGCGGTTGAAGGTGAACAGCACGTCATCGGCGTTGAAATCACGGCTTGGCGTGAAGTCCTTGTTGCCATGGAACTTGACGCCTTCGCGCAGGTGGAAGGTGTAGCGCATGCCATCCTCGGAGATCTCCCAGAAGGTCGCCAGCGCCGGGTGCACGGCGGTGCCGCCTCGCTCGAATTCAACCAGGCGGTTGTAGATCGGTTCGGCGGCATCGTTGTCGGTGGCGCTGGTGTACTGGGCCGTGTCGAAGCCGGCAGGGCTGCCTTCGGAGCAGAACACCAGGCTCTTTGCGAGCAGGTCTGGGGCCTGGGTCATCAGGCCGAGGCCGAGCAAAGTGCCGAAGAGGGTGATGGGGCGCATGGCTAGTCCTTTTGCGTCTGTCGTGCCTCGACCGGGTAGGAATCGCGGCAACAGGAGTCCGATCCCGTTGCGGGTGGCAGCGGGAGGGCGCTTGGTGTTTGGGTGGCGCTCGTGGCGCGGAATGTCACCGTGGGCGCTCAGGCCCACGGCACAGGGGCTGGCCCTATTTCTCCACGCTGACGCCGTAGAAGGAGTTCAGTGCGAAGGGGCTGATCTTGAAGCCCTTCACCTTGTCGCTCATCGGCTGGTAGACGGTGGAGTGGGCGATCGGCGTGATCGGCACCTGCTCCTTGAGGATGTGCTGGGCCTTTTGATACAGCTCGGTGCGCTTGGCCTGGTCGGACGTCGCCTTGGCCTGCTTGATCAGGTCGTCGTAGGGCTTGTAGCACCACTTGGAGAAGTTGTTCCCGTCCATGGCATCGCAGCCGTAGAGGGTGCCCAGCCAGTTGTCGGGGTCACCGTTGTCTCCGCTCCAGCCGATCAACATGGCGCCTTGCTCGCCGCCTTTGGAACGCTTGATGTACTCGCCCCACTCGTAGCTGACGATCTTGGCCTTGATGCCGATCTTGGCCCAGTCGGACTGAAGCATTTCGGCCATCAGCTTGGCATTGGGGTTGTAGGGGCGCTGTACCGGCATGGCCCACAGGGTGATCTCGGTGCCTTCCTTGACGCCGGCTTCCTTGAGCAGTTGCTTGGCTTTTTCCGGGTCGTACTTGGCGTCCTTGATGGTGGTGTCGTAGGACCACTGGGTCGGCGGCATGGCGTTGACCGCCAGCTGGCCGGCGCCCTGGTACACCGATTCGATGATCTGCTGCTTGTTCACCGCCATGTCCAGCGCCTGGCGGACTTTGAGCTGGGACAGCGGGTTGGCTTCGCTGCTGCCCTTGATCTTGTCCATCACGTTGTAGGCGATGTAGCCGAGGTTGAAGCCGGCCTGTTCAGGCATCTGCAGCTTCGGATCCTTCTTCAGCGGCTCGATGTCCGCCGGGCGTGGGAACAGGGTGACCTGGCACTCGTTCTTCTTGAGCTTCTGCATGCGCACCGAGGCGTCGGTGCTGATGGCGAAGATCAGGTTGTCGATCTTCACGTCATCGGGGTTCCAGTAGTCCTTGTTGCCCTTGAAGCGGATCTGGGCGTCCTTCTGGTACTTGCTGAACACGAACGGACCGGTGCCGATCGGCTTCTGGTTGATGTCGGCCGCCTTACCCTGCTTGAGCAACTGGTCGGCATATTCGGCGGACTGGATCGAGGCGAAGCTCATCGCCAGGTTCTGAATGAAAGCAGCGTCCACTTCGTTGAGGGTGAAGCGCACGGTGTGATCGTCGATCTTCTCGAGACGGGCGATGTTCTTGTCCATGCCCATGTCGGTGAAGTAGGGGAATTCGGTGGGGTAGGCTTTGCGGAATGGATGGTTCTTGTCGAGCATGCGGTTGAAGGTGAACAACACGTCGTCGGCATTGAACTCGCGGGTCGGCTTGAAGAAGTCGGTGGTGTGGAATTTGACGCCTTCGCGTAGATGGAAGGTGTAGGTCTTGCCGTCGTCGGAGACTTCCCATTTGGTCGCCAGGCCTGGGATGACGGCGGTGCCGCCGCGCTCGAACTGGGTCAGGCGGTTGAAGATGGTTTCGGCCGAGGCGTCGAAGTCGGTTCCTGTGGTGTATTGGCCAGGGTCGAAGCCTGCGGGGCTGCCTTCGGAGCAGAACACCAGGTTGGTTGCGGCGAGCGCGGAGGGTGCGCCGGCGAGCAAGCCTGCGCCGACCAGGAACGGAATGACTGCGTGTTTAAGCATGGTGGCCTCATTGTTGTCATTTTTCGATTGAGGCGGCCTCGTGAGCCGACCTGCGGATACTTATGCAGGGTAGATTGCCAATGCAACAGGCAGAGGGATAGTTGACGTCAAAATAGTGGGACTGACGTACATGGATGTCGCATCCATATAATTTTCATGAAAGTTGAACGTTTGCGCGGGATTTTAGAAGGCAATTTGCCAGATATTTTCAAACTTTGAAGTCAATAGGAAAGTGGCCGGAACGCTGTAGGAATGAGATTTTGGAACTGTCAGTTCCAGTTAACGCATCAACATCGAAGCGACGGGCATTGCACCCATCGCTTCGGTTCATGGTGATCGATCAGGGCATCTGGACTTCGATCAGGCCATCGGCGTTCATGCTGACTTCGCTTGTACCGGCTTCGATGTCCGGCGCGGGGGCGGCTTCATCGGCCGCCATGGCTTTCATCGCCATCGGCGCGCTGCGCAGGTACGGGCGGGGGTAGCCGCTGCTGTTGAGGTTCAGGCTGACCACTTTGTAGCCCTTGCCGCCGAGGGCTTCAGTGGCCAGTTGGGCGCGTGCCTTGAAGGCGTCGACCGCTTCCTTGAGCAAGGCGTCCTCGTTGCTCTTGCGGGTGGCCTGGGCGATGGAGAAGTCCATGCCGCCCATCTTCAGGTCCTGCAGCAGTTCGCCGGTGAGCTTGGACAGGGCCGGGAAATCGGCGCTCTCCAGGCGCAGCTCGGCGCGTTCGCGCCAGCCGGTGATCTTCTGGCCTTTGCTGTCATAGACCGGGTAGCTGTTGCGGCTGCCCTGGCTGATCTTCACGTCCTTCACCTGGCGTGCCTGCTGTACGGCCTTGTTCATGGTCTCGGTGATTTCCTTGGCCAGCTTGCCCGGGTCGTTGTTCTGGGCTTCGCTGTACAGGGTGACGACCATCAGGTCGCGCGCCACTTCCTTGGTGACTTCGGCGCGCAGCGAAACCTGGTTGTAGCGCGGCGCATCGTCCGCCAACGCCGGCAGGCTGGCCAGCAGGCCACAGGACAGGATCAGCGCGGTGCCACGACGAGGGATGTGCATGTAGGACTCCTTTGCAAATGAAGGCGCGGGCGTTGTCCATCCCGCGCATGGCCCATCAGACCGGGAACAGTGTAGTGGGTTCCTAAATGCCATCATGAACCTGTGACAAAGTGTGGCGCTTTGCCGCATCGCTGCAGCGGGGCGTCTGGCTTCGGTATACTCCGGACGATTTTCCTGGAGCACTCATCAGGAGAGCTCATGCTCGCTGCCGTCCATCCGCTGTCCGCTACCCGCCAGAATCTCTGGCGTCTGACCTTCATTCGTATCCTGGTCCTGGCCGCCCAGGCCGGTTCCGTGGGCGTGGCCTACTGGACCGAGCTGGTGCCGCTGCCCTGGCTGTCGCTGGCCGTGACCCTGGCCCTGTCGTCGTTGCTGTGTGCCTTCACCGCCTTGCGCCTGCGCCTGTCGCTGCCGGTCACCGAACTCGAATATGCCCTGCAACTGGCTTGTGACCTGCTGATCCACAGTGCTCTGCTGTATTACTCCGGCGGCTCGACCAATCCGTTCGTATCCTACTACCTGGTGCCGCTGGCGATCGCCGCGGTGACCTTGCCGTGGATCTATTCGCTGGTGCTGTCCGGTATCGCGCTGGTGGCTTATAGCCTGTTGCTGGTGCAGTTCTACCCGCTCGAGACCCTGCCCATGGCGCGGGAGAAGATGCAGGTCTACGGCATGTGGCTGAGCATTGCCTTGGCAGCCGGTGTGATCACCTTCTTCGCCGCACGCATGGCCGAGGAGCTTCGTCGCCAGGAGAAACTGCGCGCCGATCGCCGCGAGGAGAGCCTGCGAGACGAGCAGTTGCTGGCCGTGGCCACCCAGGCCGCTGGCGCCGCCCACGAGCTGGGCACCCCCCTGGCGACCATGAGCGTGCTGCTCAACGAAATGCGTCAGGACCACGCCGACCCGCAATTGCAGGAAGACCTGGAGATCCTTCAGGACCAGGTCAAGCTGTGCAAGGAGACCTTGCAGCAACTGGTCCGCGCCGCCGAAGCCAACCGCCGCCTGAGCGTGGTCGAGCAGGAGGTGACCGCCTGGCTGGATGAAGCGCTCAACCGCTGGCACCTCATGCGTCCGGAGGCCACCTACCGCTTCCAGCGCCTGCGCGATGGCCAGGTTCCGTGCCTGACGCCTCCCCCGGACCTGACCCAGGCCCTGTTGAACCTGCTGAACAACGCTGCCGATGCTTGCCCCGAGGATCTGGAAGTTCGCTTGGACTGGAATGCCCAGGACATCATCATCACGATCCGCGATCATGGCCCTGGCGTCCCCATCGCCATCGCCGAGGCGATCGGCAAACCCTTCTTTACCACCAAGGGCAAAGGTTTCGGCCTGGGCCTCTTCCTGAGCAAGGCCAGCGTGACCCGTGCTGGCGGCTCGGTGAAACTCTATAGTCATGAACAGGGCGGCACCCTCACCGAGCTGCGCCTGCCCCATGGCAAGCGAGGAGATGAACGATGAGCGAAGAAAACCTGGTCGAAGGCGAAGAGCTGCCGCACCTGTTGCTGGTGGATGACGACGCCACCTTCACCCGCGTCATGGCGCGGGCAATGAGCCGCCGCGGATTTCGTGTAAGTACCGCATCCTCTGCCGAGGAGGGGTTGGTGCTGGCCAAGCAGGACGTGCCTGACTACGCGACCCTGGATCTGAAGATGGACGGCGACTCGGGGCTGGCGTTGCTGCCCAAGTTGCTGGAGCTGGACCCGGAGATGCGGGTGTTGATCCTGACGGGCTATTCGAGCATTGCCACCGCGGTCGAGGCCATCAAGCGCGGTGCCTGCAACTACCTGTGCAAGCCGGCGGACGCTGATGATGTGTTGGCGGCGTTGTTGTCCGAGCATGCGGACCTGGATTCGTTGGTGCCGGAGAATCCGATGTCGGTGGATCGCCTGCAGTGGGAGCATATCCAGCGGGTGTTGGCCGAACATGACGGGAACATTTCCGCGACGGCGCGGGCGCTTGGGATGCATCGGCGGACGTTGCAGCGCAAGTTGCAGAAGCGGCCTGTGCGGCGGTGATTCTTTGTGGTTTGTTGGTTTTGAGGTTTGTGGGCTTATCCGTTTGATTTGTCGACGGTTAGTCACCTTTCCGCCCTTACGGCGGGTCACTTTGGTCTTGGCCAAAGTAACCAAAGCCGCTGCGCCCCCGCATACGGCCCGGCGCTTCGCACCGGGTCCCCTCGCTGCGGTGTCTTGCGGGGCCTCGCGGCCTCCGGCTGGCTGCGCCAGCCTCCATCTCGCGACTTCGGCTACGCCGAAGGGCGCTGCGCACCTGCCCCTACAGACACCTCCGCTCGGCCTGCTGATGGGGCGCAAGTTACAGGCGGCGCCTGGGCTGGCGTTGTTTTTCAGTGAGGTGGGTGTTGAGTTTTCCGGCCATTCGCGGGTGAACCCGCTCCCACAGGTACAGCGCCGCTCTCATGGGCAGCGGTGAACCTGTGGGAGCGGGTTTACCCGCGAATGGGCCGGCACAAACAACAAATAATTAGCTTGTTTGCCGTTGCCGTTGATGCGCAATGGACCAGACACCATCAATCGCGACCTCAGGAGGCCGAGTGTAGGTGTCTGTAGGGGCAGGCGCGCAGCGCCCTTCGGCGGGAGCCGAAGTCGCGAGATGGAGGCTGGCGCAGCCAGCCGGAGGCCGCGAAGCCCCGCAAGACACCGCAGCGAGGGAACCCGGTGCGAAGCGCCGGGCCGGATGTGGGAGCCAGCGGCTTTTGCCTACTTTTGCCCAAGAGCAAAAGTAGGTCGCCGTAAAGGCGAAAAGCGCCGGTGGCGCCCCCACCAAACCTGGATATTCACACAGCCTGAAAGCCCAACATGCAGGAAGCTTCCTAAATCACCGCCAATTCCCCGCAAATTCCACCACTCGCGTATCATTAGCCACCTAACGGCAACCCCCCCCCAGGACCCGCAATGCTCGCCCTCCTCATCCAGACGCTGAACATTACGGCCCCGGTGTTCGCCATGCTGTTCATGGGCGTGCTCCTCAAACGCATCCGTCTGATCGACGACAACTTCATCAAAGTCGCCTCGACCCTGGTCTTCAACGTCTGCATGCCAGCCCTGCTGTTCCTGGGCATCTATCACGCCGACCTCGCCACAGCCGTCAAACCCGGGGTTCTGGTGTATTTCATCATCGCCACCCTGGCAGGCTTCGCCATGGCCTGGGGCCTGGCCATCTGGCGCTGTCCGCCAGCCGACCGCGGCATCTATACCCAGGGTGCCTTTCGCGGCAACAACGGTGTGATCGGCCTGGCCCTGGCTGCAAGTCTGTATGGCGACTACGGCATCTCCCTGGGGGCGGTACTCGCAGGGTTGGTGATCCTTCTGTACAACTCACTGTCGGTGGTGGTCCTGGCGGTGTACAGCCCAGACCTTAAATCTGACCCCTGGAGTATCTGCAAGAGCATCCTGAGCAACCCGCTGATTATCAGCGTGCTGCTCGCCGCACCGATGGCCTACGCCCAGGTTCCATTGCCCAATTGGTTGCTCACCTCCAGCGACTACCTGGCGCAGATGACCCTACCGCTGGCGCTGATTTGCATCGGCGGCACCTTGTCCCTCGCGGCGTTGCGTGACAGCGGCAAGCTGGCCATCGATGCCAGCCTGGTCAAAGTCGTCTGGCTGCCATTGCTCGGCACCCTGGGCGCCTGGTTGTGGGGCTTCCGAGGCGCGGAACTGGGCATCCTGTTCCTCTACATCGGTAGCCCGACCGCCGCAGCCAGCTACGTGATGGCACGAGCTGCCAATGGCAATCATGAACTGGCGGCCTCGATCATCGTGATCACCACGCTACTTGCTGCGATCACCACCAATATCGGCATTTTCATCTTGCAGTGGGGCGGATGGATCTAGATCCTTGACTGCAAACAACACCAACAACACTGCCTCCCGAACTGAGGACACTTCATGCAAGACCAGAGCACGCCCGAGCGGTTGCAGCGCGGGCTGAAGAATCGCCATATCCAGCTCATCGCGCTGGGCGGGGCCATCGGCACCGGGCTTTTCCTGGGAATCGCCCAGACCATCCAGTTGGCCGGCCCGTCCGTACTGCTGGGCTACGCCATCGCCGGCCTGATGGCTTTCCTGATCATGCGCCAACTGGGCGAGATGGTGGTCGAAGAGCCTGTCGCCGGCAGCTTCAGTCACTTCGCCCACCAGTATTGGAGCGAATTCGCAGGCTTCGTCTCCGGCTGGAACTACTGGGTGGTCTATGTCCTGGTCGGTATGGCCGAGCTCACTGCGGTGGGCATCTACGTGCAGTATTGGTGGCCGGATTTCCCCACCTGGGCCACGGCGGCGATCTTCTTCGTGGTGATCAACGCCATCAACCTGACCCAGGTGAAGGTCTACGGTGAACTGGAGTTCTGGTTCGCCCTGGTCAAAGTGGTAGCCATCGTCAGCATGATCGGCTTTGGCGCGTGGCTGCTGGGCAGTGGTCATGGTGGGCCGGACGCGAGTGTGGCCAACCTGTGGCAGTACGGCGGGTTCTTCCCCAATGGTGTCACCGGGTTGATCATGGCCTTGGCGGTGATCATGTTCTCTTTCGGCGGCCTGGAATTGGTGGGGATCACCGCCGCGGAAGCGGACAACCCGCGCGAAAGCATCCCGAAGGCCACCAACCAGGTGGTCTATCGCATCCTGATCTTCTACATCGGCGCCTTGGCGGTGCTGTTGTCGCTCTACCCTTGGCAGAAAGTCGTGCAGGGCGGCAGCCCGTTCGTGATGATCTTCCATGAGCTGGACAGCGATCTGGTCGCGACCATCCTCAACGTGGTGGTACTGACCGCGGCGCTCTCGGTGTACAACAGCTGCGTGTATGCAAACAGCCGCATGTTGTTCGGCCTGGCCAGCCAGGGCGATGCGCCGCGCCAACTGCTGAAGGTCAGTCGCCGTGGTGTACCGTTGACCGCGCTGGGTGTCTCTGCGCTGGCAACGGGGCTGTGCGTGCTGATCAACTACCTGATGCCGGGCGAGGCGTTCGGTTTGCTGATGGCGCTGGCGGTCTCGGCACTGGTGATCAACTGGGCGAGCATCAGTATCACCCACTTGAAGTTCCGCAAGGCCAAGCTGGCGGCGGGGATCACACCGTTCTACCGCAGCCTGGGGCACCCGCTGTCCAACTACCTGTGCCTGGCGTTCATCGTGTTGATCCTGGTGGTGATGTACCTGACGCCACCGATCCGCATTTCCGTGATGTTGATCCCGCTATGGATCGCGGTGTTGTGGGTGGCCTTCAAACTAAAGAAAGCTCGTCAGGCCAGATAAGCGCGTCGGCGGCCTTTTTGCGGATGAACCCGTTCCCACCGTATTGCGCCTTCAGTGAAGGCTGCGTCATACCGGTGGGGCCGGGTCTATCCGCGAAAAGGC
Organism: Pseudomonas sp. NY15354; assembly: GCF_048068075.1. NCBI lineage: Bacteria > Pseudomonadati > Pseudomonadota > Gammaproteobacteria > Pseudomonadales > Pseudomonadaceae > Pseudomonas > Pseudomonas sp. NY15354. The sequence goes on along the minus strand of NZ_JBLUPV010000003.1, from coordinate 329,853 downwards.
TGGATGTGGAAAGGCAGGTTCAGCCTTCGTAGCTGTCGATCACTTCCTGTGCCGCGCGGAACGCATCGATCGCCGCCGGCACGCCCGCGTAGACGGCGCAGTGCAACAGCGCTTCGCGAATCTCCTCCACGGTACAGCCATTGTTCAGCGCGCCGCGCACATGGCCTTTGAGCTCCTGAGGGCATTTCAAAGCCGTCAATGCTGCCAGGGTGATCAGGCTGCGGGTCTTGAGCGGCAACCCGTCGCGAGCCCAGACGCTACCCCAGGCGTGTTCGTTGACGAAGTCCTGGAGCGGTTGGGTGAAGTCGGTGGCGTTGTTCAGCGCGCGGTCGACGAAGGCATCGCCCATGACCTGGCGGCGGATCTGCTCGCCGGATTTTTCATGATCGGCCATCTTGTTTTCCTTGAGGGCTAGTGTTGACGGCGCCAGGCACGCACCGTGGTGTACAACAGCACCAGGCCGAGCACCGGCATTACGTAGAAAAGCATGAGCTGTTCCAGGCGACCCGCCAGCGGCATGCCAGTGGTGAACGCCACTACGTGCAGGCCATAGGCCAGATACAGGCAAAGGAACACCAGGCCTTCGGCGCGGGTGACCCGGTAGCCGGAGTAGAACACCGGGAGGCTCAGCGCCGCGACGCCCAGCATCACGGGCAAGTCGAAGTCCAGGGCATTGGGCGAGATGGAAAGAGGCGTGGGCGTGACCAGGGCGGTCAGGCCCAGCACCGCCAGCAGGTTGAACAGGTTGCTGCCGATCACCGTGCCCACGGCGATCTCTCGTTCACCTCGTAGGGCAGCGATCAGTGCTGCCGCCAGTTCAGGCAGCGATGTGCAGACCGCGACGACCGTCAGGCCGATGATCCGCTCGGAAAGGCCCAGGTCGGTGGCGACCTCGACCGCCGCCTCCAGCAGCAGGTGCCCGCCCAGGCTCAGCAGGCCCAGGCCGAAAAGCACCTGTAGCGCCGCGCCGCTCCAGAAGCGCGGAGCGCTACTGTGAACGGCCTCCGGAGCGGGATAGGTGCGGGCATAGTGGCGTGACTGGTGCCAGAGCATGGCCAAGTAGCCCAGCAGTCCAAGCAACAGCAGCAGGCCTTCGAACCGTCCCAGCTGCCCGTTGTTCGCCAGCAGGTAGACCAGCGCGCTGGCGGCGATCATCAGCGGGATATCCAGGCGGACCAGTTGCCGGGAAACGCGCAGCGGTATGATCAGCGCGGCCAGGCCAAGAATCACCAGCACATTGAAGATATTGCTGCCGACCACGCTGCCTAGCGCAACGTCCGGGGCGCCCTGATAGGCCGCTTGCAGGCTCACGGTCAGTTGCGGCGCGGTACTGCCGAAGGCCACCAGGCTCAGGCCGATGATCAGTGGCCGAACGTGCAAACGCGAGGCCAGCCGCAGGGCTGCGCGTACCAGCAGCTCGGCGCCGAGAATGAGCAATACCAGGCCCAGCCCCAATTGCAGGAGGCTGAAGGTGGGGAGGGTGGCCAGGTCGAAAATGGTGGAGACTCCTGTCAGATCAGTCGCTCAGCCCTTGTACCCGGACTCGCGCCGTTCCGCTACGGATCATCCCGATTTTTTCTGCTGCAGCGCGTGACAGGTCGATCAGTCGGCCCCGGGTGTGCGGGCCGCGGTCGTTGATGCGTACGACGACGCTGCGCTTGTTGGCCAGGTTGGTCACCAGCACGCGGCTGCCGAAGGGCAGGCTGCGGTGGGCGGCGGTCAGGCCATGCTGGTTGAAGGGTTCGCCGCTGGCGGTGCGTTTGCCGTGGTGGCGGGAACCGTAATAGGAAGCGGTGCCGGTCTGGTCGTAACCGCGGGAGTCGATGTCGTGGCTGGCGCAGCCGGCCAGCAAGGAGAGGAGAGCGAAGGTGCCGAGGGAACGCTTGATCAAGTCGAAAGCTCCAGGACTGCGGTGTTGAGGCGCTACGCGCCCCATCGCAGTCTTCGCCAGATCCTACAGGATAGCGGCTGTGCCTCCTGCGGAAACTGGCGAAGCCGGCGATGGGCTGCCTAGCAGCCCCAGAACGGAATCACCCTTCGAGCTTGGCTTTGAGCAATTGGTTCACTTGCCCAGGGTTGGCCTTGCCCTTGGACGCCTTCATCGCCTGGCCGACGAAGAAGCCGAACATCTTGCCGCGCTTGGCCTCATCGGCGGCGCGGTACTGTTCGACCTGCTCGGCGTTGGCGGCGAGCATCTCGTCGAGCATCTTGTCGATCGCGCCGGTGTCGGTGACCTGCTTGAGGCCTTTGCTTTCGATGATGCTGTCCGCGTCGCCTTCACCGGCGGCCATGGCCTCGAACACGGTCTTGGCGATCTTGCCGCTGATGGTGTTGTCGCGGATGCGCAGCAGCATGCCGCCAAGCTGTTCGGCGGTGACCGGCGCCTGGTCGATCTCCACGCCCAGCTTGTTGAGCAGGCTGCCCAGCTCGACCATGACCCAGTTGGCGGCAAGCTTGGCGTCGCCACCGATGCGGGTGACGTCCTCGAAATAGTCAGCTTGCTCGCGGCTGGCGGCCAGCACGTTGGCGTCGTAGGCCGACAGGCCGTACTGGCTCTGGAAGCGCTCCACCTTCTGCTGTGGCAGCTCCGGCAGGCTGGCGCGGGTAGCCTCGAGGAAGGCGTCCTCGATCACCACCGGCAGCAGATCCGGGTCGGGGAAGTAACGGTAGTCGTTGGCTTCTTCTTTACTGCGCATCGAGCGCGTTTCGTCTTTGTTCGGGTCGTACAGACGGGTTTCCTGAATGACCTTGCCGCCGTCCTCAATGAGGTCGATCTGACGCTGGATCTCGCTGTTGATCGCGCGCTCGATGAAGCGGAACGAGTTGACGTTCTTGATCTCGCAGCGGGTGCCGAATTCGACCTGGCCTTTCGGGCGGACTGAGACGTTGCAGTCGCAGCGCAGCGAGCCTTCGGCCATGTTGCCATCGCAGATGCCCAGGTAACGCACCAGGGCGTGGATCGCCTTGACGTAGGCCACGGCTTCCTTGGCGTTGCGCATGTCTGGTTCGGAGACGATTTCCAGCAGTGGTGTGCCGGCGCGGTTCAGGTCGATGCCGGTGGAGCCGCTGAAGTCCTCATGCAGGCTCTTGCCGGCGTCTTCTTCCAAGTGCGCACGGGTGATGCCGATGCGCTTGATGGTGCCGTCTTCCAGGGCGATGTCCAGGTGGCCCTTGCCGACGATCGGCAGGTCCATCTGGCTGATCTGGTAGCCCTTGGGCAGGTCCGGGTAGAAGTAGTTCTTGCGCGCGAACACGTTGCGCTTGCCGATCTCGGCGTCGATCGCCAGGCCGAACATGCAGGCCATGCGTACGGCTTCCTGGTTCAGCACCGGCAGTACGCCGGGCATGCCGAGGTCGACCAGGCTGGCCTGGGTGTTCGGCTCCGAGCCGAAGGTGGTGGCGCTGCCGGAGAAGATCTTCGACTGGGTGGCGAGCTGGGTATGAATCTCCAGCCCGATCACAACTTCCCATTGCATGTGTGAATTCCTCAGAAGCCGTTAGGGGCGCGGGTGTGCCAGTCGGTGACTTGCTGGTAGCGGTGCGCGACGTTGAGCAGGCGGCCTTCCTGGAAGTACGGGGCCAGCAGTTGCACGCCGACCGGCAGGCCTTCGACGAAGCCCGCCGGCATCGACAGGCCCGGCAGACCGGCCAAGTTGGCGGTGATGGTGTAGACGTCTTCCAGGTAGGCGGCGACCGGGTCGCTGCTCTTGGCGCCGAGCTTCCAGGCCGGGTTTGGCGTGGTGGGGCCGAGGATCAGATCGACCTGCTCGAAGGCGGCCATGAAGTCGTTCTTGATCAGGCGGCGGATCTGCTGCGCCTTGACGTAGTAGGCATCATAGTAGCCAGCCGACAGGGCGTAGGTGCCGACCATGATGCGTCGTTGCACTTCGATGCCGAAGCCTTCGCCACGGGAGCGCTTGTACAGGTCGGTGAGGTCCTTGGGCTCCTCGCAGCGGTAGCCGAAGCGCACACCGTCGAAACGCGACAGGTTGGAGGAGGCCTCGGCCGGCGCGATCACGTAGTACGCCGGGATGGCGTGCTGCATGTTCGGCAGGCTGATTTCCTTGATCACCGCGCCGAGCTTTTCGAGCTCCTTGACGCTGGCCTGGATCAGGTCGGCGATGCGTGGATCGAGGCCGGCGCCGAAGTACTCCTTGGGCAGGCCGATGCGCAGGCCTTCAAGCGGTGCGTTCAGGCTGGCGCTGTAGTCCGGCACCGGTTCGTCGATGCTGGTGGAGTCCTTGGCGTCGAAGCCGGCCATGCCTTGAAGGAGCAGGGCGCAGTCTTCGGCGGTGCGAGCCATCGGACCGCCCTGGTCGAGGCTCGAGGCGTAGGCGATCATGCCCCAGCGCGAGACGCGGCCGTAGGTCGGCTTGAGGCCGGTGAGGTTGGTTAGCGCGGCTGGCTGGCGGATCGAGCCGCCGGTGTCGGTGCCGGTGGCGGCCGGCAGCAGGCGTGCGGCCACTGCGGCGGCGGAGCCACCCGACGAACCGCCGGGCACGTGCTCGAGGTTCCAGGGGTTCTTGACCGCGCCATAGTGGCTGGATTCGTTGGCCGAGCCCATGGCGAACTCGTCCATGTTGGTCTTGCCCAGGGTGACCATGCCGGCTTCGGCCAGTTTGGCGACTACCGTGGCGTCATAGGGCGCCTTGAAGTTGTCGAGCATCTTCGAGCCGCAGCTGGTGCGGATGCCGTTGGTGCAGAACAGGTCCTTGTGGGCGATGGGCGCGCCGAGCAGAGGGCTGTTCTCGCCGGCGGCGCGGCGGGCGTCGGCGGCGCGGGCCTGCTGCAGGGCCTGCTCTTCGGTGATGCTGATGAAGCTGTTGATCTGTGGGTCGAGCTGCTTGATGCGCGCCAGCAGGGCGCCGGTCAGCTCTTCGGAGGAAAACGACTTGTCGGCGAGTCCACGGGTGATCTCGGCCAGGGTCAATTGATGCATGGCAGGCTCTTTCCCTTACTCGATGACTTTAGGAACCAGGTACAGGCCGTTTTCGGTCGCCGGGGCGATGGCCTGGTAGTGTTCACGCTGATTGCTTTCGGTAACCTGGTCGGGGCGCAGACGCTGGCTGGCCTCCAGAGGGTGGGCCAGGGGTTCGATGCCGTTGGTGTCGACGGCTTGCATCTGGTCGACCAGCCCGAGAATACTGTTCAAGGCATCGGTAATGCGTGGCAGTTCGCCTTCATTCAGGCCCAGGCGGGCCAGATGGGCGATCTTTTCCACGTCGCAGCGTTGAAGCGCCATGGGGATCTCCAGGAAAAACGGAACGGATAGGGTCCGTGGTGAGGAACATGCCAGCCTATTGATGGTCATACGGCCGCGATCATCTGCTGGCGTGCTCGGAAAAACTGCCAATTTAACATATTGGCTCCTTGCCCAAAATCCCCGCCATTGTTAGAGTTTGCCGCACTTTTTTACCCACGCTTTGCCTAGGGTCACTTTCCCATGTTCAAGAAACTGCGTGGCATGTTTTCCAGCGATCTGTCCATCGACCTGGGTACTGCCAACACCCTTATCTACGTGCGTGAGCGCGGTATCGTCCTGAATGAACCCTCGGTTGTTGCCATTCGTACCCACGGCAACCAGAAAAGCGTCGTCGCGGTCGGTACCGAGGCCAAGCGCATGCTGGGCCGTACGCCTGGCAACATCGCTGCCATTCGTCCGATGAAGGACGGCGTGATCGCCGATTTCAGCGTTTGTGAAAAAATGCTGCAGTATTTCATCAACAAGGTTCACGAAAACAGCTTCCTGCAGCCCAGCCCGCGCGTGCTTATCTGCGTGCCGTGCAAATCGACCCAGGTAGAGCGCCGCGCCATTCGCGAGTCCGCCCTGGGGGCCGGTGCCCGTGAGGTGTTCCTGATCGAAGAGCCGATGGCTGCAGCCATCGGTGCCGGCCTGCCGGTAGAAGAAGCCCGCGGCTCGATGGTCGTGGATATCGGCGGTGGTACCACCGAGATCGCCCTGATTTCCCTGAACGGTGTGGTCTACGCCGAATCCGTACGGGTAGGCGGTGATCGCTTCGACGAAGCCATCGTGACCTATGTGCGCCGCAACTACGGCAGCCTGATCGGTGAATCCACCGCCGAGCGCATCAAGCAGGAAATCGGCACCGCCTATCCGGGCGGCGAAGTGCGCGAAGTCGACGTCCGTGGCCGCAACCTGGCCGAGGGTGTACCGCGTGCCTTCACCCTCAACTCCAATGAGGTGCTCGAAGCCCTGCAGGAATCGCTGGCAACCATCGTCCAGGCGGTCAAGAGCGCTTTGGAGCAGTCGCCACCAGAGCTGGCCTCCGACATCGCCGAGCGTGGCCTGGTGCTGACCGGCGGTGGCGCGTTGCTGCGCGACCTCGACAAGCTGCTGGCCCAGGAAACCGGCCTGCCGGTGATCGTCGCCGAAGACCCTCTGACCTGCGTCGCCCGCGGTGGTGGTCGTGCGCTGGAGATGATGGACAAGCACGCCATGGACCTGCTCTCCAGCGAGTGATCCCGCGCGGTCCATGCACGCATGGATTGTGTTCGCCCGGTTTACAGGTAGCACGCACAGTGCTACCTGTATGCGCTGGGCTGGCGTCCGTCCGGGCGTCGTTTCCGTCAACCCGCAAGCAGGCTGGTGCATTGCTTCATGTCCAATGACCTCCTGAATCGTCGTCCACGAGGAACGGCCCATTAAACCGCTTTTCTCCAAGGGCCCCTCGCTGGGCGTTCGTCTCCTGGTACTGGTGGTGCTGTCGGTCGCGCTGATGGTGGTCGATTCGCGCTTCGCGGTGCTCAAACCGGTGCGCAGCCAGATGGGGCTGGTACTGATGGAGTCCTACTGGGTCACCGACTTGCCACAGCGCTTGTGGCAGGGTGTGGCCAGCCAGTTCGGCAGCCGTACCGAGCTGATCGCGGAAAACGAAAAGCTCAAGACCGAGGCCCTGTTGCTGCAGGGGCGCCTGCAGAAATTGGCGGCCCTGACCGAGCAGAACGTGCGGCTGCGCGAACTGCTGAACTCCTCGGCGCTGGTCAACGAGAAGGTCGAAGTGGCCGAGCTCATCGGCGTGGACCCCAACCCGTTCACCCACCGCATCCTCATCAACAAGGGCGAGCGTGACGGCGTGTTCCTCGGTCAGCCGGTGCTCGATGCGCGTGGCCTGATGGGGCAGGTGGTCGAGCTGATGCCCTACACCTCGCGCGTGTTGCTGCTCACCGATACCACCCACAGCATTCCGGTCCAGGTCAACCGCAACGGCCTGCGGGCCATCGCCAGCGGCACCGGTAATCCGGAGCGCCTGGAACTGCGTCATGTGGCTGACACCGCCGACATCAAGGAAGGCGACCTGCTGGTCAGCTCCGGGATGGGCCAGCGCTTCCCTGCAGGTTATCCGGTGGCGACGGTCAATGAAGTGATCCACGATTCCGGCCAGCCGTTTGCAATCGTGCGCGCCATCCCCACCGCCGCGCTCAACCGCAGCCGCTACATGCTGCTGGTGTTCAGCGATCGTCGTACGGCCGAGCAGCGCGCCACCGATGCCGGGATTGCCCAGGAAGAGGCCGACCGCAAAGGCGCGACGGGCAACAGCGGCCAGGGTGCCGGCGAGGGTGCGCCTGCCGCGACACCGGCCCCCGCGACCGCACCTGTCGCACCCGTCGTCCCCGCACCCGCTGCTGCCCCTGCCACGCCGGCAGCGGCTCCCGCGGCACCGCCCCCCTCCCGGAGACAATGATGGCTCGCTCCCGCAGCAAGAACGGCTGGGTGATCTGGCTGACATTCATCATCGGCCTGTTGCTCAGTGTCTCGCCCATGCCCCAGTTCATGGAAGTGTTCCGGCCTATGTGGCTGGCCATGCTGGTATCCTTCTGGACCTTGGCGGTGCCTAACAAGGTCGGCATGACCACCGCATTCATGCTCGGCCTGGCCGAGGACGTGTTGTATGGCACCCTGCTAGGGCAGAACGCCCTGATTCTGACGCTGATCACCTTCCTGGTGCTGTCCTTGCAGCAGCGCCTGCGTATGTATCCCATGTGGCAGCAGAGTCTGGTGATTCTGGTGATCTTCGGCATTGCCCAGCTGATCCAGCTCTGGCTGAGTGCGCTGACCGGCAATCGCCTACCCACCCTGGCGTTGGTCTGGTCGGCGGTCATCAGTGCCTTGCTCTGGCCATGGATCAGCTTTGCCCTGCGCGATTTGCGTCGACGCTTGCATATCAACTGACCGCGATGCCGAATCTGACAGGGAGATGTCGATGACCCCGCTGTACCTGGCCTCAGGCTCCCCGCGCCGTCGTGAACTGCTGGCCCAGATCGGCGTGCCGTTCACTCAGGTCGCCGCCCCCATCGATGAAACACCGCTGCCTGGCGAAGGCGCCGCCGACTATGTCGAGCGTCTGGCTCGGGCCAAGGCGGCCGCAGGTCTTGCCCAGGTCCAAAGCCCAGGAGTGGTGCTGGGCGCCGACACCGCCGTGGTGCTCAAGGGGCGTATCCTCGGCAAGCCCGAAAGCCGTGAACATGCCTTGGCCATGCTGGCCGACCTTTCCGATCGCGAACATCAGGTGCTCACTGCCGTCGCTTTGAGCGACGGCCGGCGTTGCCTGAGTGCCTGCGTGGCGAGCACCGTGCGTTTTCGAGCGATCAGCGCAAGCGAGGCCGAGCGCTACTGGGCCAGCGGCGAGCCGCAGGACAAGGCCGGTGGCTATGCCATCCAGGGCCTTGGCGCGGTCTTCGTCACTGGCCTTGTCGGCAGCTACTCAGCCGTGGTCGGCCTTCCCTTGAGCGAAACCGCCGATCTGCTTGGTCAGTTCGCCATTGCCTGCTGGCAACAGCACGAGGTTCCAGCGCCGCGCTAGCCAGCTACCTGACTGCGATCCATCATTACCGAAGACCTTTGACGAGAGCCTGCCATGAGTGAAGAGATCCTGATCAACATCACCCCGATGGAATCACGCGTGGCAGTGGTGGAAAACGGTGTCCTGCAAGAGGTGCATGTCGAGCGCACCCAGCGTCGTGGCATCGTCGGCAACATCTACAAGGGCAAGGTGGTGCGGGTCCTGCCGGGCATGCAGGCGGCCTTCGTCGACATCGGTCTGGAACGTGCGGCCTTCATCCATGCCTCGGAAATCTCCCAGCGCGAAGGTTCGGCGGTGGAGAACATCACTGCCCTGGTCCATGAGGGCCAGGCGCTGGTGGTCCAGGTGACGAAGGATCCGATCGGCACCAAGGGCGCCCGCCTGACCACCCAATTGTCGATCCCATCGCGCTATCTGGTGTACATGCCACGCAGCAGCCACGTGGGTATTTCGCTGAAGATCGAGGACGAAGCAGAGCGCGAGCGCCTCAAGCAAGTGGTCAGCGATTGCGTGGAAAAAGAAGATATCAAGGACGCTGGTGGCTTCATCCTGCGCACCGCCGCCGAGGGCGCCCGCAGCGACGAAATCCTCCAGGACATCCGCTACCTGCGTCGCCTGTGGGAGCAGATCGGCAGCCAGATCCTGACGTGCGGCGCCCCGTTGGTCATCTACGAGGACCTGGGGCTGGCCTTGCGCACCCTGCGTGATCTGGTCAACCCGAAGATCGAGAAGATCCGCATCGATTCTCGGGAAACCTTCCAGAAAACCACGCAGTTCGTCGCCGAGCTGATGCCTGAAATCGCCGATCGCCTCGAGCATTACCCGGGCGAGCGGCCGATCTTCGACCTGTATGGCGTCGAGGACGAGATCCAGCGTGCCTTGGAGCGCAAGGTACCGCTCAAGTCCGGCGGCTACCTGGTGGTCGATCCTGCCGAGGCGATGACCACTATCGACGTCAACACCGGTGCCTTCGTCGGCCATCGCAACCTCGAAGAGACCATCTTCAAGACCAACCTCGAAGCGGCCACCGCCATTGCCCGGCAACTGCGACTGCGCAACATCGGTGGGATCATCATCATCGACTTCATCGACATGGAAGACGAGGAGCATCAGCGCCAGGTGTTGCGCACCCTGGAGAAGCAGCTTGAGCGGGACCACGCCAAGACCAACATCATTGGCATCACCGAGCTGGGCCTGGTGCAGATGACCCGCAAGCGCACCCGTGAAAGCCTCGAGCAGGTGCTGTGCGAACCCTGCATTGCGTGCCAGGGGCGCGGCAAGCTGAAGACGCCCGAGACGGTATGTTACGAAATTTTCCGGGAGATCCTCCGTGAGGCCCGGGCATACCAGGCCGAGGGCTACCGGGTCTTGGCCAACCAGAAAGTCGTCGATCGTCTGCTCGACGAGGAGTCCGGCAACGTTGCCGAGCTGGAGGCCTTCATTGGCCGGACCATTCGCTTCCAGGTCGAATCCATGTATTCCCAGGAACAATATGATGTGGTGCTGCTCTGACTCGTTCTGAAACCTTTATGTGGCCGACCCTGCTGGCAAAGCCACGGTACCCAGCCATAGTTAAGGGACGACTTGGAGGGCCATGGCCATGGGACGTCTGACCCACGTTCTAGGCGCCTTGACCCGCTGGGGGCTGGGATTCTGCGCCCTGCTGGCGGTGCTGGTGGCGCTGTATGTCAGCCTCGGTCGGGAGCTGGTCCCCTTGGTGGCCGAGTACCGTGCCGAAGTGCAAAGCAAGGCTGAGCAAGCCCTGGGGCTGCCGGTACATGTCGGTGCCCTCGAAGGGCGCTGGAGCGGCCTGGCACCGGTACTGCGGGTGCGCGACCTGCAAGTGGGCGAGGGCGCCTCGGCGTTGCGCCTGGATGAAGTCAAGGCCGTCCCTGACCTATGGGCCAGTCTCAAGGCCCGCGAGCTGCGTTTGGCGCGTATCCAGCTGGGCGGGCTGCAACTGATCCTGCGCGAGGACGAGCAAGGCGCCTGGGCGCTCGAAGGTCTGCCGCGCAAGGACGATACGCCACTGGACCCCGCCCAAGTGCTGCAGCGCCTGCGACAACTGGGCAGGGTCGATGTCTTCGACAGCCAAGTGACCCTCCACCCTTGGCAACGCGACCCCCTCACCCTCACCTATGTGAGCCTGGGCTTGCAGGCCGGTGCGTCTCGTCAGGCGCTGGATCTGCGCGCGACCTTGCCCGATGGCCAGCCCTTGGCCGTCAGTCTGCATGCCCGCGCCAGCGCCAAGGCCTGGCGCGACGGTGAGGTCGAGGCCTACCTGAGCCTGCCGCAAAGCGATTGGGCCCGCTGGTTGCCGCCCCGGCTGTTGGGGCAGTGGAAGGCTCATACCTTGCGGGCGGGCGGAGAGTTCTGGATCGACTGGCGCCAAGGTCAGCTGCAACGCGCGGTGGTGCGCCTCAATGCACCGCAACTGCGCGGTGCCTACAGCGAGCGCAAGGCGGTGACCCTCGATAACCTGGCGTTGACCGCCTGGGTCCAGCGCGGCAAGGACGGCATCGAAGGCGTGGTCGATTCGCTGGCAGTCAGCATCGGCGAGCGGCGCTGGGAAACTCGCGTCCAGCTCAAGCAGCAGACTGGCCAGGAGCCGACTCAGGAAAACTGGCAGATCCAGGCCGACCGGCTTGACCTGACGCCGCTGACGCCGTTGGTCCAGGCGCTGGCGCCATTGCCAGACAAGCTGATGGCCGTGGTGGACGCGCTCAAGGTCACCGGCGCGCTGCGCAATGTGCGTTTGGACGTGCGCCCGAAGGCCGAGGGAAACCAGCGCCTGCAGTTCGCCGCCAATCTCGAGAAGGTTGGCTTCGATGCCTATCACGGCGCGCCAGCGGCCGGGAATGTGAGCGGCAGTATCAGCGGGGACCTGGGGCAAGGGGAGCTGCGCCTGGATACCGACGCCTTCATGCTGCATCTGTATCCTATCTTCGCCAAACCCTGGCACTACCAGAAGGCCAATGCGCGGCTCACCTGGCGTCTGGACCAGGAAGGCTTCACCCTGATCGCGCCTTACATCAAGGTGCTGGGCGAAGAAGGCAAGATCGCTGCGGACTTCCTCATCCGCTTGCTCTTCGAAGAAGGGCGCGAGGACTACATGGACCTGCGCGTCGGCCTGACTGAAGGTGACGGGCGCTACACCGCCAAGTACCTGCCCGAAGTGCTCAGCCCGGCCTTGGACGAGTGGCTGCGCAGCGCCATCGTCAAAGGCAACGTCGATGAGGGCTACTTCCAGTACCAAGGTTCGCTGAACCATGGCGCATCACCTGAGGCGCGCAGTATCAGCCTGTTCTTCAAGGTGCACGATGCGGCGCTGGACTTCCAGCCCGGCTGGCCGCAAGTGCAGCAGGTCGAGGGCGATGTGCTGATCGAGGACAGTGGCGTGCGCATCAAGGCCCGGCATGGCCTGCTGCTCGACACCCAGGTCAGTGATGTCAGCGTCGATATTCCGCATGTCGACGCCGGCGAGCACAGCCATCTGTTCCTCGATGGTGATTTTGATGGTCGCCTGGGCGATGGCCTGAAGATTCTTCAGGAGGCTCCGATCGGTACCGGCGAGATCTTTGCCGGTTGGGAGGGCGAAGGGCCGCTCAAGGGCAAGGTCAAACTCGATATTCCTCTGGCGCATGGCGAGCATCCGAAGGTACAGGTCGATTTCGCCACCGCCGATGCGCGACTTAAGGTTGCCCCGCCGAGCCTGGAGTTGAGCCGCTTGAAGGGCGACTTCAGCTTTGACCTGGACAAGGGCCTCAGCGGCAAGGGCATCAGCCTGCAGGCATTCGGCAAGCCGGTCACGGCGCAGATCTTCGCCGAGGGCCAGCCCGGTCAGATCCAGACCCGCATCGACGCCAGCGGCCAGCTGACCCCCAAGGCGCTGACCGACTGGCTGAAATTCACCCAGCCGCTGCCCGTCTCGGGCGATCTCCCTTACCAGTTGCAGGTCAGCCTGGGCAGTCGCGATAACCGGCTGAGCGTCAACTCCTCGCTCAAAGGCTTGGCGATCGATTTGCCAGCCCCGTTCGGCAAGGCCGCGCAGGATGCCCGCGACAGTCGCTTCAGCATGACGCTGAAAGGGCCTGAGCGGCGTATCGATGCGAGCTATGGCGAGCTTGCCCGCTTCGCCTATGCAGCGCCTGCTGCCACCCTTGCCCAAGGGCGCGGCGAGTTGCTGCTGGGCAGTGGCACTGCCCAGGTGCCGTCTGGCCAGGGGCTGCGAGTGCGGGGCCGGATCGAGTCGCTGGACATTGCGCCCTGGCAAGCGCAAATGGAGCGCTTCGCAGGGCAGGACCCAGGCGGCAATGCGCGGCAGAATCTGCAGGGTGTGGACCTGAGCATCGGGCAGCTCAAGGCGTTCGGCCTCGATCTGAACCAAGCCGTCGTGCGCCTGGTGCGTGGCAGCGCTGCCTGGGATGTGCGCCTGGACAGCCGCGAGGTCATAGGCAACGCGCGTCTGCCCGATGCCAAGGCCGCGCCGATGGTGGTCAGGCTGCAGACCCTGCGCCTGCCGCCTGGGGATCCTGCGGGCAAGCAGCCCGAGGATGCCCCGGACCCGTTGGCCGATTTCGACCCGCGCAAAGTGCCGGCCCTGGATGTCACGGTCGACAAGCTGTACCGCGGCGACGATCTGTTTGGCAGCCTGGCGGTGAAGCTGCGACCCACGCCGCGCGGCATGACTTTCGATGACGTCGACCTGGACCTCAAAGGGCTGCGTATCGATGGCAGCGGTGGCTGGGAGGGCGAGCCGGGGAGCACCGGCAGTTGGTACAAGGGGCGCCTGGAGGGCAAGAACCTGGCCGATGTCCTCAAGGCCTGGGGCTTCGCGCCCACTGCCACCAGTCGTGACTTCCGCCTGGATGTGGATGGCCGCTGGCCCGGCTCGCCGGCGTGGGTGGCGCTAAAGCGCTTCTCCGGCAGTCTTGATGCCGCCTTGCGCTCCGGGCAGTTCGTCGAAGTCGAAGGCAGCGCCCAGGCGCTGCGGGTATTCGGCCTGCTCAACTTCAACTCCATTGGCCGGCGTCTGCGCCTGGACTTCTCCGACCTATTCGACAAGGGCCTGGCCTACGACCGGGTCAAGGGTCTGCTGGTGGCAAGCCAGGGGGTCTATGTGACCCGCGAGCCGATCACCATCAAGGGGCCTTCGAGCAACTTCGAACTCGATGGCACGCTGGACCTGGTGCGCGACCGTGTCGATGCCAACCTGCAGGTCACCTTGCCAGTCACCAACAACCTGCCGTTGGCCGCCTTGATCGTCGGGGCGCCGGCTGTTGGCGGCGCGTTGTTCCTGGTGGATCGGTTGATTGGCGATCGCGTGTCGCGCTTTGCCAGCGTGAACTACCGCATCGAGGGGCCCTGGAAAGAGCCTAAAATGACCTTTGTGAAACCTTTCGAGAAACGCTAATGAAGTCAGCGGTCATTCAGATGGTCAGTCAGGACGATGTGCTGGCCAACCTGCAGCGTGCCAGGGCCCTGTTGGAACAGGCCGCCGACGGCGGCGCCCGCCTGGCCGTGCTGCCAGAGAACTTCGCCGCCATGGGGCGGCGCGATGCGGCGGCGATCGGCCGCGCCGAAGCCCTTGGTCAGGGCCCGATCCTGCCCTGGTTGAAACGCACGGCCCGCGACCTCAGGTTATGGATTGTGGCCGGCACTTTGCCGCTGCCTCCGGTCGACCAGCCTGACGCCAAGGCCCACGCCTGCTCGTTGCTGATCGACGAGCAGGGCGAGGTCGCGGCACGTTACGACAAGTTGCACCTGTTCGATGTGGATGTGGCCGACAACCGCGGGCGCTATCGCGAGTCCGATGACTATGCCCACGGCAGCCAGGTGGTGATCGCCGACACGCCGGTGGGTCGCCTGGGGCTCACCGTGTGCTACGACCTGCGCTTTCCCGAACTGTACAGCGCCTTGCGCATGGCCGGAGCGGAGCTGATCAGCGCACCGGCGGCCTTTACCGCAGTGACCGGCGCAGCCCATTGGGAAGTACTGATTCGTGCGCGGGCCATCGAAACACAGTGCTACCTGCTGGCCGCAGCCCAGGGCGGCACCCACCCGGGACCACGGGAAACCCATGGTCATGCGGCGATCATCGACCCTTGGGGGCGGATCATCGCCGAACAGGCGCGCGGCGAAGGCGTATTGCTGGCCGAGCGCGACAGCGAAGAACAGGCGTCCATCCGGGCGCGAATGCCGGTTGCCTTGCACCGGCGCTTTTTCTCGCAGGACGCTTTGCGGCCTGCGCACACCTCGGAGTGACTATGAGCCAGATGTTATCCACCGTCAGCGAACAGCTCCTGGCCCCGGGCGGACTGACCCTGGACAGCCTGCAGGCTGTGCTCGGCGAGTTGGCGGGCCCCGGCATCGATGCTGCCGACCTGTATTTCCAAGGGCAGATTTCGGAAACCTGGGCGTTGGAGGACGGCATCGTCAAGGAAGGCAGCTTCAACCTCGACCAAGGCGTGGGTGTACGTGCCCAGTCCGGTGAGAAGACGGGCTTTGCCTACAGTAACGCCATCAACCTCGAGGCCCTGACCTCGGCGGCGCGCGCTGCCCGATCGATTTCTCGCGCAGGGCAGGAGGGCCGTGTACAGGCCTTCCGCAGCCAGGATGTGACGGCCCTGTACGCACCGGACAACCCGCTGGACGTGCTCAGTCGCGCCGAAAAAGTCGAGCTGCTCAAGCGTGTGGACGCCGCTACGCGCGCCCTGGATCCGCGCATCCAGCAGGTCACCGTGAGCATGGCCGGTGTCTGGGAGCGGATTTTGGTGGCCGCGGTCGATGGCAGCCTGGCGGCTGATGTGCGCCCACTGGTGCGCTTCAACGTCAGTGTGATTGTCGAGCAGAACGGTCGTCGCGAACGCGGCGGCCAGGGCGGAGGCGGGCGTACCGATTACCGCTACTTCACCGAGGAGCGGGTCATGGGTTATGCCCGTGAGGCGCTGCGCCAGGCGCTGGTCAACCTCGAAGCCAAGCCGGCACCGGCGGGTACCTTGCCGGTCGTGCTCGGTCCTGGCTGGTCCGGGGTGCTGCTGCACGAAGCGGTAGGCCATGGCCTGGAAGGCGACTTCAACCGCAAGGGTAGTTCGGCCTACAGCGGGCGTATCGGCGAGCAGGTCGCCTCGACGCTCTGCACCATCGTCGACGACGGCACCCTGGAAGGACGTCGTGGCTCGCTGAGCGTGGACGACGAAGGAACCCCGACCGAGTGCACCACGCT
This sequence comes from Pseudomonas sp. NY15354, assembly GCF_048068075.1. Lineage (NCBI taxonomy): Bacteria > Pseudomonadati > Pseudomonadota > Gammaproteobacteria > Pseudomonadales > Pseudomonadaceae > Pseudomonas > Pseudomonas sp. NY15354. Next base: position 313,806 of record NZ_JBLUPV010000003.1, on the reverse strand, counting down.
GATCGAGAACGGCATTCTCAAAGGCTACATGCAGGACAAGCTCAATGCGCGTCTGATGGGCATGGCGGTCACCGGCAACGGGCGGCGCGAATCCTATGCCCACCTGCCGATGCCACGCATGACCAACACCTACATGCGTGCTGGCGAAAGCGACCCGCAGGAAATCATCGCCTCGGTGAAAAAGGGTATCTACTGCGCCAACCTCGGCGGCGGTCAGGTTGACATCACCAGCGGCAAGTTCGTGTTCTCGACCAGCGAGGCCTACCTCATCGAGGACGGCAAGATCACGGCACCGGTCAAGGGCGCGACCCTGATCGGCAATGGTCCGGAGGCAATGAGCCGGGTATCGATGGTCGGCAACGACCTGGCGTTGGACAGCGGCGTCGGGACGTGCGGCAAGGATGGGCAGTCGGTGCCGGTGGGCGTTGGCCAGCCGACCCTGAAGCTGGATGCCATTACCGTAGGCGGTACGGGCGCGTGATGGGCTTGCAGGACCGCGGTGCGGTCCTGTGGCGACCCAGGGGCGCCCCCGTCGGGGCTGCGTGGCAGCCCGAGGGGGCAGGCCTCAGCGCAGGCCGCGCTGGGTTTCGTCGAGGTCGCGGATGTATTTGAAGACCTTGCGCGCGGCGGCCGGCGGCTTGTTCCGGGCCTTCTCGTGCTGGGCATGACGGATCAGGGAGCGCAGGTGCTGGCGATCGGTGTCGGGATACTCGTTGACGAAACGCTCGAGGTCCTCGTCATTGCCGTCCACCAGACGATCGCGCCAACGCTCCAGATTGTGGAAGCGTTCGTTGTACTGGCGGCTCGAACTGTCGATCTGTTCGAGCAGGGCATGAATGGCATCGATGTCCTGGTCGCGCATCAGCTTGCCGACGAACGACATATGGCGTTTGCGAGCGCCGTGAGCAGTGTGTTTGTGGGCTTCGGCCAGTGCCCGGCGCAGTTCGTCGGTCAGTGGCAGGCGAGCCAGGGTGTCGGCCTTGAGGGTGGTGAGGCGTTCACCGAGCTCGACCAGCGCATGCAGCTCGCGCTTGATCTGGGTTTTGCTTTTTTCGCCGTCGAAGGCGTCGTCGTAAGAATCAACCATGGTGGCAGTCCGCTAGAAATCGCCGCCATGATAACCAGTCGGGGGCCGCTTGTCCGGCCCGGTCGTAGAATGACCCTAGCCGTACGCAGAATTTCGAGTGGAGAGAACCATGAGTGCAGTCCAGAGCGTAGGCCCCAAGGACCTGCCGGCGTTGCAGGAGCAGGTCGAGGCGATCATCGCCGAAGCACGTCGCCAAGGCGCCAGCGCCTGCGAAGTGGCGGTGTCGCTGGAGCAGGGCTTGTCCACCACGGTGCGGCAGCGCGAGGTCGAGACCGTCGAGTTCAACCGCGATCAAGGTTTTGGCATCACCCTCTATGTTGGCCAGCGCAAAGGCTCGGCCAGTACCTCAGCCAGCGGCCCCGAAGCGATTCGCGAGACCGTGGCGGCCGCCCTGGCCATTGCCCAGCATACCTCCGAGGATGAATGTGCAGGCCTGGCCGATGCGGCGCTGATGGCCCGCGAGATTCCCGATCTCGACCTTTATCATGACTGGGCCCTGGAGCCGGAAAAGGCTGTCGAGATGGCGTTGGCCTGTGAGGCGGCGGCTTTCGACGCCGACCCACGCATCCTCAACGCCGACGGCACCACCCTGAACACCCATCAAGGCTGCCGGGTCTATGGCAACAGCCATGGTTTCATCGGCAGCTATGCCTCCACGCGTCACAGCCTGAGCTGCGTGATGATCGCCGAGGGCGAAGGGCAGATGCAGCGCGACTACTGGTACGACGTCAATCGCCAGGGACAATTGCTGGCCGATCCGCGCAGCATCGGTCAGCGCGCCGCACAGCGCGCGGCCAGCCGCCTGGGTGCACGCCCGGTACCGACCTGCGAGGTGCCGGTGCTGTTCTCCGCGGAGCTGGCCGGCGGCTTGTTCGGCAGCTTCCTGTCGGCTATCTCCGGCGGCAACCTGTATCGCAAATCATCCTTCCTCGATGGCGCTATCGGCCAGCGCCTGTTCCCCACCTGGCTGACCCTTGATGAGCGTCCTCACCTGCCGCGAGCCCTGGGCAGCGCGGCCTTCGACGGCGATGGCCTGGCGACCTATGCAAAGCCGTTCGTGGAAAAGGGCGAACTGGTGTCCTACCTGCTGGGCACCTACTCCGGACGCAAGCTGGGCCTGCCGAGCACTGCCAACGCCGGCGGCGTGCATAACCTGTTCGTCACCCACGGTGTGGAAGACCAGGCCGCGTTGATCCGTCGTATGGGGCGCGGCTTACTGGTGACCGAGCTGATGGGGCATGGCCTGAACATGGTGACGGGCGATTACTCCCGCGGCGCGGCGGGCTTCTGGGTAGAGAACGGCGAGATCCAGTTCCCGGTCCAGGAAGTGACGATTGCTGGCAACATGAAGGATATGTTCCAGCAGATCGTCGCGATCGGTAGCGATATCGAAACCCGGAGCAATATTCACAGTGGCTCGGTGCTGATCGAGAGGATGACTGTGGCGGGGAGCTGAGGCTTGATAGCTGATGTTCCTGACGCTTGGGCCGCTATGCGGCCCATCTCGGAGCAAGCCCGATCCTGCAGTCGAATGACTGGGGGAGGAGCTATGCAGGTACGGCTGGCCTGGGGTTACTCGCCTTCGTCGAAATAGTTGTTGATCAACTCGACCAAGGCATCCATGGCCTCGTTGTCCTGCTCGCCCTCGGTCATCAAATGCACTTGGGTGCCCTTGCCCGCTGCAAGCATCATCACCGCCATGATGCTCTTGCCGTCCACCATTTTGTCGGGTGCTCGTCCCACCCTGACCTGGCAGGGAAAGCGCCCGGCCACGCCAACGAACTTGGCTGCCGCCCGGGCGTGCAGGCCCAACTTGTTGATGATGGTGATTTCGCGGGCGGGCATTGGGGTGCGGATCCTGTGGGCTAGAGGTCGCGATGGCGGACCTGGACGTTTTTCAGGGATTGTTGCAAAAGCTGGCCCAGGCGCTCGGTCAGGTAGACAGAGCGGTGGTGACCGCCAGTGCAGCCAATCGCGATGGTGACATAGGCGCGATTGCTGGCGGCGAAACGTGGCAGCCATTTGAGCAGATAGCTGGAGATGTCTTGGAACATCTCTTCGACATCCGGTTGGGCGGCCAGGTAATCGATTACGGGTTGGTCCAGCCCGGAGTGCTCACGCAGCTCGGGCTTCCAATACGGGTTTGGCAGGCAGCGCACATCGAACACCAGGTCGGCGTCCACGGGCATGCCGCGCTTGAAGCCGAAGGACTCCACCAGAAACGCCGTGCCGGGCTCGGGTTGATTGAGCAGGCGAAGCTTGATCGCGTCGCGCAACTGGTAAAGATTGAGGTTGGTGGTGTCGATCTTGAGGTCGGCCAGGTCGGCGATCGGGCCCAGCAGCTCGCTTTCGACGCGAATCGCTTCAGCAAGGGAGCGATTGGCGTTGGTCAGCGGGTGGCGACGACGGGTTTCGGAGAAGCGCTTGAGCAGGGTCTCCTCGTCGGCATCCAGGTACAGCACGTCACATTGGATGTGCCGGCTCCTGGCGTCCTCGAGCAGTTCGGGGAAGCGTGTCAGATGACTGGGCAGGTTGCGGGCGTCGATGGAGACGGCCACCTTCGGTTGCAGCAGCTCGGTATTGATCAGTGCGTTTTCTGCCAACTGGGGTAACAGCCCGGCGGGCAGGTTGTCGATGCAGTAGTAACCGTTGTCTTCCAGTACATCGAGGGCGGTGCTTTTGCCGGAGCCGGACCGGCCGCTGACGATGATCAGGCGCATGTTTCAGTGCTCGTTCTGTGCGTCCAGGACTACCTGGTACAGGGCCTCGCTGCTGTCGGCGGCACGCAGGCGATCGCGGACCTCCTTGCGATCGAGCATGCTGGCGATCTGGCGCAGCAGTTCAAGGTGGGCGTCGGTGGCGGCCTCTGGCACAAGCAGGACGAACAGCAGGTCCACCGGCGCGCCATCAATGGCGTCATAGTCGATGGGGGCATCCAGGTGCAGCAGCGCGCTGACCGGTGCGGTGCAACCTTCGAGGCGGCAATGAGGGATGGCGATGCCGTTGCCGAAACCGGTGGAGCCGAGCTTTTCACGGCCAACCAGTTTTTCGAATACGTCTTCCATCTCCAGTTCGGGCACTTCCCTGGCGATCAGGGTGGCGATTTCCTGGAGCACGCGCTTTTTACTGCCGCCCGGCACGTTCACGAGGGAACGGCCGGGGGTCAGGATGGTTTCAAGTCGGATCATGGATGAGAGGGGTCAGCGGGCGGCTGCACCTTGCAGCAGGCTTTGCTGTTTTTCCTTATGTTTTTTCAATTGGCGGTCGAGCTTGTCAGCCAGGGCGTCGATCGCTGCATACATGTCTTGGTGTTCGGCATTGGCGACCACTTCACCGCCGGGAATCTGGAGTGTGGCCTCCACCTTCTGCTGCAGTTTTTCGACCTTCATGATCACCGTCACGTTGGTGATCTTGTCGAAATGCCCCTCCACGCGGGCGAGCTTTTCAAGGACATACTCGCGCAGTGGTTGGGTGACTTCTACATGCTGTCCACTGATGTTGACTTGCATACAGCTTCTCCTTTGTTGCCCGTGCATAAAGGGCAGGTATTGCACCTGCCACTGAAACGCTATGGCTCTGCCAGGGGCTACATCAGTCGCTTGCGCTCACTCGACGGTGCGATGCCGAGGGACTCGCGGTACTTGGCGACGGTGCGACGGGCTACCTGGATGCCTTGTGCCTCCAGTAAACCAGCGATCTTGCTGTCACTCAATGGCTTTTTCTGATTTTCCGCCGCAACCAGTTTCTTGATGATCGCGCGGATCGCCGTAGACGAGCATTCACCGCCTTCGGAGGTGCTCACATGGCTCGAGAAAAAGTATTTCAGTTCGTAGATGCCACGTGGGGTGTGCATGTATTTCTGCGTGGTGACCCGGGAAATGGTCGACTCGTGCATGCCCACGGCTTCGGCGATGTCGTGTAGCACCAGGGGCTTCATCGCCTCGTCACCATGGTCCAGGAAGCCTCGCTGGTGCTCGACGATCTGGGTGGCGACCTTCATCAGCGTCTCGTTGCGGCTTTGCAGGCTCTTGATGAACCAGCGAGCCTCTTGCAACTGGTTGCGCATGAAGGTGTTGTCGGCACTGGTGTCGGCGCGGCGGACGAAACCGGCGTACTGTGGGTTGACCCGCAGGCGTGGTATCGCTTCCTGGTTCAGCTCGACCAGCCAGCGGTCGCTGTCCTTGCGCACGATGACATCTGGTACCACGTATTCAGGCTCGCTGGATTCGATCTGCGAGCCGGGGCGGGGGTTGAGGCTCTGCACCAGTTCGATGACCTGGCGAAGTTCGTCCTCCTTGATCTTCATGCGGCGCATCAGCTGGCTGTAGTCGCGGCTGCCGAGCAGGTCGATGAAGTCGGTGACCAGGCGCTGGGCCTCGGCCATCCATGGGGTGTTCGCGGGTAGCTGGCGCAACTGCAGCAGCAGGCATTCACCCAGGCTGCGGGCGCCGATGCCGGCGGGTTCGAACTGCTGAATGCGGTGCAGTACCGCTTCGACTTCGTCGAGTTCGATATCCAGTTCGGGGTCGAAGCCTGCGCAGATTTCCTCGAGGCTGTCCTCCAGGTAACCCTGTTCGTTGATGCTGTCGATCAAGGTCACGGCGATCAGCCGGTCGGTATCGGACATCGGCGCCAGGTTGAGTTGCCACAGAAGATGGCTCTGCAAGCTCTCGCCGATGGAGGTGCGAGTGGTGAAGTCCCACTCGTCATCATCGCTGGCGGGCAGGTTGCTGGCGCTGGTCTGGTAGATGTCTTCCCAGGCCGTGTCCACGGGCAGCTCGTTGGGGATGCGCTCGTTCCATTCGCCTTCTTCCAGGTTCTCGGCACTGCTGGTGCTCTCCTGGAAGCTGCTCTCTTGGGTTTCGGCAACGGGCTTGCTCTCGGCGTTGTCGGCCATCGGGTCGCTGTTGTCGAAGTCGTCGCCGTCTTCCTGACGTTCGAGCATCGGATTGGACTCCAGCGCTTCCTGGATTTCCTGTTGCAGGTCCAGGGTGGAGAGCTGGAGCAGACGGATGGCCTGTTGCAACTGCGGGGTCATCGTCAGTTGCTGGCCCATTTTTAGGACGAGCGATGGTTTCATGGCTGGGGCTTAATACCTTGTTCGCCGGCGCGCATGCGCCATCCACTACACGTAGGGCGCCGAGGCGCCAATTTTAAGCAAGTTATATGCCTGAAATTGTAGCGTTTGCCTAGAGCACTGTATCACTTCCTTCAGTGCCCCAGGCAGACTCCGGGCCGTTAGAGTCGGAACTCGTGGCCCAGGTAAACCTCCTTGACCAGATCGTTGGCCAGGATGGTCTCGGCGTCGCCCTCGGCGATCAGCTGACCATCATTGACGATGTAGGCGGTTTCACAGATATCAAGGGTTTCGCGGACGTTGTGGTCGGTGATCAGTACACCGATGCCCTTGGCCTTGAGGTGGTGAATGATCTGCTTGATGTCGCCCACGGAGATTGGGTCGACACCGGCAAAGGGTTCGTCCAGCAGGATGAACTTCGGTGCGGTGGCCAGGGCGCGGGCGATCTCGACCCGGCGGCGTTCACCACCGGAAAGGCTCATGCCGAGGTTGTCGCGGATGTGGCTGATGTGGAACTCCTGCAGCAGGCTTTCCAGCTCCTTTCTCCGGCCGTCACGATCGAGTTCCTTGCGGGTCTCGAGGATCGCCATGATGTTGTCGGCCACCGACAGCTTGCGGAAGATCGAGGCTTCCTGGGGCAGGTAACCGATGCCGGCGCGGGCGCGACCGTGCATGGGCTGGTGGCTGACGTCCAGGTTGTCGATCAGCACGCGCCCCTGGTCGGCGCGGACCAGGCCTACGATCATGTAGAAGCAGGTGGTCTTGCCGGCGCCGTTGGGGCCGAGCAGGCCGACGATCTGACCGCTGTCGATCGACAGGCTGACGTCGCGGACAACCTGGCGGCTCTTGTAGCTCTTGGCCAAGTGCTGGGCTTTGAGGGTTGCCATTTACTCGGCCTTCTTCTTCGGCTGGATCACCATGTCGATACGCTGACGTGGCGAAGTCACATTGCCACCACGACCGGCGGTAGCCACCTGGGTCTTGGTGTTGTAGACGATCTTCTCGCCTTCGGTGGTGTTGCCTTCGTTTTCGACCTTGGCGCGATCGGTGAGGATCACCATGTCTTTCTGCGCCTGGTACTGGATGGTCACGCCCCAGCCCTTCATCTTGTCGGGCTTGGCGGCGCTCTGCTGCTGCTCGAAATAGGCCAGGTTGCCCACCGAGGTGACCACATCGATGTCGCCGGAGGCGGCACGGGTAATGGTGACGGTGTTGCCTTTGATCATCATCGAGCCCTGGGTGATGATCACGTCGCCGGTATAGGTGGCGACGCCTTGCTTGTCGTCCAGGTGAGCGTTGTCAGCCTGGATGCGGATAGGCTGGTCACGATCGTTCGGCAGGGCCAAGGCGCTCGCGCTTCCCAGTGCCGCGCTCAGGCTGAGCAAAAAGGGGAGGGTGTTAACGAGCCTCATACTGTCCTCTTACGTTGGACAGCAGGTCCATCCTGCCGTCTTTCAAATACGCTTTCATTCCTTTGCCCGTAGTCGTCCCACCGGCGCCGTCGATTCTAACGGCTTGCTCGGTCTGCGCATATTGCTTCTGCGGGAAGACGGTCATGCGGGTGGTGGTGATGATCGTTTCGCGCTGTTTTTCATCGGTGCGGGCGACCCGGACCTTGTCGATCAGCTCGACCTCGCTGCCGTCCGGGTTGACCTCGGCGCGCACGCTCTGCACGTGCCAGGGATACTGGGTGCCCCGGTACATGTGCAGGTCCGGCGTGGTCACCAAGGTGATCTCGCTGGCCTTGAGGTGCTCGACCTTGTCGGCGGTCATTTCGTATTGCACCTTGCCATCAGGCAGGTACTGCACGCTGTGGGCGTTGATCGCATAGTAGTCGATGGCGTTTTCATCGACCTGGGCCGCCGGCTTTTCGAGGAAGCTCTCGGGGCTGATGTTCCAATAGCCGACGGCCACCAGCAGTGCGGCGATCGCACCGAGCAGCACGATATTTCTGGCTTTCTTGCTGAACATGTCTGGCCTTAGAGGTAGTTGGCGTTGGCAGCGTCCAGGGTTCCCTGGGCCTGCATGATCAGTTCACAGAACTCGCGTGCGGCGCCTTCACCGCCGCGGGCCTGGGTCACGCCGTGGGCGTGCTGTCGAACGAACGGGGCGGCGCTGGCCACCGCCATGCCAAGACCTACACGGCGGATCACCGGCAGGTCTGGCAGGTCGTCGCCCAGGTAGGCGACCTGTTCATAGCTTAGGCCCAGTTCGGCGAGCAGGCCGTCGAGCACCACCAGTTTGTCCTCGCGGCCCTGGAACAGGTGCGGGATGCCGAGGTTCTTCGCGCGGCGCTCGACCACCGGGGTCTTGCGCCCGCTGATGATCGCCGTGGTCACGCCCGACGCCATGAGCATCTTGATGCCGTGGCCGTCCAGGGTGTTGAAGGTCTTGAATTCGCTGCCGTCCTCGAGGAAATACAGGCGACCGTCGGTCAGCACGCCGTCGACATCGAACACGGCCAGCTTGATGGCCTTGCCGCGTTGCAGAAGATCCGGGTTCATTGCATTGCACTCCATCACATCACTCCTGCGCGCAGCAGGTCGTGCATGTTCAAGGCCCCGGTGGGGCGATCGTTCTGGTCGACCACCACCAGCGCGTTGATCTTGTTGTCTTCCATGATGCGCAAGGCCTCGGCGGCGAGCATCTCGGCGCGGGCGGTCTTGCCGTGGACAGTCATCACCTGGTCGATGATGGTCTTGTGTACATCGATGTTGCGCTCCAGGGCGCGGCGCAGGTCGCCGTCGGTGAACACACCGGCCAGTCGCCCGTCGGCCTCCAGGACCACGGTCATGCCTACCAGGCTCTTGCGCGACATCTCTACCAAGGCGTCCTTGAGCAAGGTGCCGCGCTGCACGATCGGCAGGGCTTCGCCGGTGTGCATGACGTTTTCCACCTTCAGCAGCAGGCGACGACCCAGCGCACCGCCCGGGTGGGAGAAGGCGAAGTCCTCGGCCGTGAAGCCGCGTGCCTCGAGCAGGGCGATGGCCAGGGCGTCACCCAGCACCAGCGCAGCGGTGGTGGAGGAGGTGGGCGCAAGGTTGAGCGGGCAGGCCTCCTGGGCGACGCTGGCGTCGAGGTTGACCTCGGCGGCCTGGGCCAGGGGCGAGTCCGGATTGCCGGTAAGGCTGATCATCTGGATGCCCAGACGCTTGATCAGCGGCAGCAGGGTGACGATTTCGGCGGTGCTGCCGGAGTTGGACAGGGCCAGGATGACATCGTCGCGGGTGATCATGCCCATGTCGCCGTGGCTGGCCTCGGCCGGGTGCACGAAAAACGCTGGGGTGCCGGTGCTGGCAAGGGTCGCGGCGATCTTGTTGCCGATATGGCCCGACTTGCCCATGCCGAGCACGACGACTCGGCCTTTGCTGTTCAGAATCAGCTCACAAGCCTTGACGAAATTGCCGTCGATACGGGGCAGAAGGCCCTCTACGGCTTCGAGTTCCAGGCGCAGGGTGCGCTGGGCGGATTGGATCAGCTCGCTGGATTGGCTCATGTCGGAAAGCAATGTCTGGTAAAAAAGGTGCCGATTATAACGGCAATGTGCAAAAGCCTCATCTTTCGTTTGTCTGGGTTGCTGTCGCAGGGCTGAACAGCCCCTGCAATGGCCTTGGGGGCGGCGTTGCTGCGGTGCTATAGTTCGCCGCTATTCAGCCCGGCAGGGATGCGTGTGCCTTCATGAAGAGGGTAGGCGTCCATTGCAGACGAGGCTGCATCGCAAGGAGTCTAGATGAGTGTGGATAGCGCCTACGCGGTCGAGTTGAAGGGGGTTACCTTCAAGCGCGGTTCGCGCAGCATTTTCAGCAATGTCGACATACGCATCCCACGGGGCAAGGTCACCGGCATCATGGGGCCTTCCGGGTGCGGCAAGACAACCCTGTTGCGCCTGATGGGCGCGCAGTTGCGCCCCTCCAGCGGCGAGGTATGGGTCGCCGGGCAGAACCTGCCGAGCCTGTCGCGCAGCGATCTGTTCGATGCGCGCAAGCAGATGGGTGTTCTGTTCCAGAGCGGTGCCCTGTTCACCGATCTCGACGTGTTCGAGAACGTCGCCTTCCCGTTGCGGGTGCATACCCAACTGTCGGACGAGATGATCCGTGACATCGTCCTGATGAAACTGCAGGCCGTGGGCCTGCGGGGTGCCATCGACCTGATGCCGGACGAGCTGTCCGGTGGCATGAAGCGCCGGGTGGCGCTGGCCCGGGCGATCGCGCTGGATCCACAGATCCTCATGTACGACGAGCCTTTCGTCGGCCAGGACCCCATCGCCATGGGGGTGCTCGTGCGCCTGATCCGGCTGCTCAACGACGCCCTGGGGATTACCAGCATCGTCGTCTCCCATGACCTGGCCGAGACCGCGAGCATCGCCGACTATATCTACGTGGTCGGTGATGGCCAGGTGTTGGGGCAGGGTACGCCCGACGAACTGATGGGGTCGGACAATCCGCGTATCCGTCAGTTCATGAAGGGTGATCCGGATGGCCCGGTGCCATTTCACTTTCCCGCGCCTGACTATCGCGCCGATCTGCTGGGGGCGCGGTGATGCGCAGAAAATCCATACTCGAACGCATTCGTCTGTTCGGCCGGTCGGCCATCGACGTCCTGGCTGTGCTCGGCCGCTCCTGCCTGTTCCTCGGGCACGCCATGGGTGGACGTGGCGGGATCGGTGGCGGCTTCCAGTTGCTGGTCAAGCAGCTCTATTCGGTGGGCGTGCTGTCGCTGGCGATCATCGTGGTTTCTGGCGTGTTCATCGGCATGGTGCTGTCGCTGCAGGGCTACAGCATTCTCACCAAGTACGGCTCGGAGCAGGCCGTGGGCCAGATGATCGCCCTGACCTTGCTGCGTGAGCTGGGGCCGGTCGTGACCGCCTTGCTGTTCGCCGGGCGCGCGGGCTCGGCCCTGACCGCCGAAATCGGCAACATGAAGTCGACCGAGCAGCTGTCCAGCCTGGAGATGATCGGCGTCGACCCACTCAAGTACATCGTCGCCCCACGTCTGTGGGCCGGCTTCATCTCGCTGCCGTTGCTGGCGCTGATTTTCAGCGTGGTCGGTATCTGGGGTGGGTCCTGGGTGGCGGTGGACTGGCTGGGCGTCTACGAGGGCTCTTTCTGGGCCAACATGCAAAACAGTGTTTCCTTCACCGACGACGTGCTCAACGGGTTGATCAAAAGCGTTGTGTTCGCCTTCGTCGTGACCTGGATCGCCGTGTTCCAGGGGTATGACTGCGAGCCCACCTCGGAAGGGATCAGCCGTGCCACTACCAAGACCGTGGTCTACGCCTCGTTGGCAGTCCTGGGTCTGGACTTTATTCTGACCGCCTTGATGTTTGGAGATTTCTGATGCAAAACCGCACCCTGGAAATCGGTGTCGGCCTGTTCCTGCTGGCCGGGATTCTGGCGTTGCTGCTGCTGGCCCTGCGCGTCAGCGGCTTGTCCGCAAGCCCCAGCAGCGACACCTATAAAGTTTATGCGTACTTCGACAATATCGCTGGTTTGACGGTCAGAGCTAAAGTGACCATGGCCGGTGTGACCATCGGCAAGGTCACGGCCATCGATCTGGATCGCGACTCCTATACCGGTCGGGTGACCTTGCAGCTGGACAAGAGCGTCGACAACCTGCCGACCGACTCCACTGCCTCGATCCTGACCGCCGGGTTGCTCGGCGAGAAGTACATCGGCATCAGCGTGGGCGGTGAAGAGGACATGCTCAAGGATGGCTCTACCATCCATGACACCCAGTCGGCCCTGGTGCTGGAAGATCTGATTGGCAAGTTCCTGCTCAATTCCGTGGGCAAGGAACCCAAAGAAGCTCAACCCGCTAATTAAGGAGTTTCCATGATTTCGATCCTGCGACGCGGCCTGCTGGTCCTTTTGGCGGCCTTCCCATTGTTTGCCCTGGCGGTGCCTGGCCAAGCCCCTCGTGATGTGGTGCAAGGCACCACCGATGCCCTGTTGAGCGACCTCAAGGCCAATAAAGAGCAGTACAAGACCAACCCACAGGCCTTCTACGATGCGCTCAACCGTATTCTCGGCCCCGTGGTCGATGCCGATGGCATCTCCAAGAGCATCATGACCGTGAAGTACTCGCGCAAGGCAACGCCTGAGCAGATGCAGCGCTTCCAGGAAAATTTCAAGCGCAGCCTGATGCAGTTCTATGGCAATGCGTTGCTGGAGTACAACAACCAGGGCATCACCGTCGACCCGGCCAAGGCTGAAAATGGCGATCGCGCCAGCGTCGGCATGAAGGTCACCGGCAACAACGGTGCGGTCTATCCGGTCCAGTACACCATGCAGAAGCTCGGCGACGAGTGGAAGGTGCGTAACGTGATCGTCAATGGCATCAACATCGGCAAGCTGTTCCGCGATCAGTTCGCCGATGCCATGCAGCGCAACGGCAACAACCTGGACAAGACCATCGATGGTTGGGCTGGCGAAGTGGCCAAGGCCAAGGAAGCTGCCGACAACTCGCCAGACAAGGAAGTGAAATGAGCGAAGCTGGCGTGAGCATGACCGAGCCGGGCGTCCTGTGCCTGGCCGGTGTGCTGGACTACCGCAGCGGTCCGGCTCTGCGCAAAGAGGGCAAGGCATTGATCGCGGCCTGTCGTGAGTCGAAGCTGGTGCTCGATTGCTCGTCCGTGGCCAAGTCCAGCAGTGTCGGTCTCTCCCTGCTGCTGGGCTTCATCCGTGATGCCCAGGCCGCAGGCAAGGGCTGGGAACTGCGGGGCATGCCCGACGACATGCGCGATATCGCCGGGGTCTATGACCTCGATGAAGTGCTGGCGGGCTGATGGTTCGCCACCCTGGGATAGCCCCTCGGTCAGCGCGCCCCTCCATGGGCTTCGCAGGCGAGGGGCTTTTTTGTATGATGGCCGACCCGCGCGCACTGGGCGCCGATTGAGGTTGAGCATGCAGGCCGTAGAAGTTAAAAGCTTCCTTGAAGAGAAATTGCCGGGAACCCGGGTCGAAGTTGAAGGCGAAGGCTGCAACTTCCAGTTGAACGTGATCAGCGACGAGCTGGCCGGCCAGAGCCCGGTCAAGCGCCAGCAGGCGATCTATGCTCACCTGAATCCGTGGATCGCCGATGGCAGCATCCATGCGGTAACCATGAAATTTTTCAGCAGCGCAGCCTGGGCTGAGCGCACCTGAGCCAACGTTGGCGGCGAGATTGCAATGGACAAACTGATTATCACTGGCGGCGCGCGTCTCGATGGCGAGATCCGCATTTCCGGGGCGAAGAACGCCGCCCTGCCGATTCTCTCGGCGACCTTGCTGGCTGACGGCCCGGTCACCGTGGGCAACCTGCCACACCTGCACGACATCACCACCATGATCGAGCTGTTCGGTCGCATGGGCATCGAGCCTGTGATCGACGAGAAGCTCTCGGTGGAGATCGACCCGCGCACCATCAAGACCCTGGTCGCACCGTACGAGCTGGTCAAGACCATGCGCGCCTCGATCCTCGTGCTCGGCCCGATGGTCGCCCGTTTCGGCGAAGCCGAAGTCGCGCTGCCTGGTGGTTGCGCCATCGGTTCGCGTCCTGTCGACCTGCACATCCGCGGCCTCGAGGCCATGGGTGCGAAGATCGAAGTCGAAGGCGGCTACATCAAGGCCAAGGCACCAGAAGGCGGCCTGCGTGGCGCGCACTTCTTCTTCGATACCGTCAGTGTGACCGGTACCGAGAACATCATGATGGCCGCTGCCCTGGCCAAGGGCCGCAGCGTGCTGCAGAACGCCGCTCGCGAGCCTGAAGTGGTCGACCTGGCCAACTTCCTGATCGCCATGGGTGCCAAGATCCAGGGCGCCGGTACCGACACCGTCACCATCGATGGTGTCGAGCGCCTGCACTCGGCCACCTACCGCGTGATGCCCGACCGTATCGAGACCGGTACCTACCTGGTCGCCGCTGCCGTCACCGGCGGTCGCGTGAAGGTCAAGGACACCGATCCGACCATCCTTGAAGCGGTGCTGGAAAAACTCAAGGAAGCTGGTGCCGAAGTCACCGCCGGCGAAGACTGGATCGAGCTGGACATGCACGGCAAGCGGCCCAAGGCCGTCAACCTGCGTACCGCCCCGTACCCGGCCTTCCCGACCGACATGCAGGCGCAGTTCATCTCGCTCAACGCCATTGCCGAAGGTACTGGCGCAGTGATCGAGACCATCTTCGAAAACCGCTTCATGCACGTCTATGAAATGCACCGCATGGGTGCGCAGATCCAGGTCGAAGGCAACACCGCCATCGTGACCGGGGTCAAGGCGCTCAAGGGTGCGCCGGTCATGGCTACCGACCTGCGGGCTTCGGCCAGCCTGGTGCTGTCGGCCCTGGTCGCCGATGGCGATACCCTGATCGACCGCATCTACCACATCGACCGTGGTTATGAGTGCATCGAGGAAAAACTGCAGATGCTCGGGGCGAAGATCCGCCGCGTACCGGGCTAGTCTGTTCGGCGCAAGGATGCGCCCACCGAATTCCATGCGGCCGGGCGTTTGCCCGGTCGGCTGTAGCCGCTTAAGGACCGACGTTTCCCATGTTGACCATCGCGCTATCCAAGGGCCGAATCCTCGACGATACCCTGCCATTGCTGGCCGAGGCCGGTATCGTGCCGACCGAGAATCCGGACAAGAGCCGCAAGCTGATCATCCCCACGACCCAGGACGATGTGCGCCTGCTGATCGTGCGCGCCACCGACGTGCCGACCTATGTCGAGCATGGTGCCGCTGACCTCGGTGTGGCCGGTAAGGACGTGTTGATGGAGTACGGCGGCCAGGGCTTGTATGAGCCGCTGGACCTGCAGATCGCCCGCTGCAAGCTGATGACCGCCGGCGCGGTCGGTGCGCCGGAGCCCAAGGGGCGTCTGCGTGTGGCCACCAAATTCGTCAACGTAGCCAAACGCTATTACGCCGAGCAGGGCCGTCAGGTCGACATCATCAAGCTGTACGGCTCCATGGAGCTGGCCCCGCTGATCGGTCTGGCCGACAAGATCATCGATGTGGTCGACACCGGCAATACCCTGCGTGCCAACGGTCTGGAGCCGCAGGAACTGATCGCGACCATCAGCTCGCGTCTGGTGGTCAACAAAGCCTCCATGAAAATGCAGCACGCCCGCATCCAGAGCCTGATCGACACCCTGCGCCAGGCCGTCGAATCGCGACATCGCGGCTGACCTTTGCGCGCGACTTTCTGTCGCGCCCGTCTATCCGCGTCATAGCCATTTTTCTCGGGTGCCCGCGCGGATGGACTGGTAGCCTAGGGCGCCTGAGCATTCGCTAATAAAACGAGGCCCTCGTCATGACCGTGTCCACTGCAATTGCCCGTCTCAACGCCGCTGATCCGGATTTCGCCCGACATCTGGATCATCTGCTGAGCTGGGAAAGCGTGTCCGATGACGCGGTCAATCAGCGCGTGCTCGACATCATCAAGGCTATTCGCGAGCGAGGCGATGCCGCGTTGGTTGAGTTCACCCAGCGTTTCGATGGCGTCGAGGCCAAGAGCATCGATGACCTGATCCTGGGGCGCGAACGCCTGGAGCTGGCCCTGACCCGTATCACCCCCACCCAGCGCGAAGCGTTGGAGACGGCCGCCAGCCGCGTGCGCAGCTACCACGAGCGGCAGAAGCAGGATTCCTGGCAATACACCGAGGCGGATGGCACCGTGCTGGGCCAGAAAGTCACGCCGCTGGACCGTGCCGGCCTTTACGTGCCGGGCGGCAAGGCTTCGTACCCTTCGTCCGTGCTGATGAACGCCATCCCGGCCAAGGTCGCCGGTGTATCCGAAGTGGTGATGGTGGTGCCGACCCCGCGCGGTGAGGTCAACGAACTGGTGCTGGCCGCTGCGTGCATCGCCGGCGTCGATCGCGTCTTCACCATTGGTGGCGCCCAAGCCGTTGCGGCCCTGGCCTATGGGACCGAAAGCGTGCCCCAGGTGGACAAGATCGTCGGTCCGGGCAATATCTACGTGGCCACTGCCAAGCGCCATGTATTCGGCCAGGTCGGTATCGACATGATCGCCGGCCCCTCGGAAATCCTCGTCGTTTGCGACGGCCAGACCGACCCGGACTGGATCGCCATGGACCTGTTCTCCCAGGCCGAGCACGACGAAGATGCCCAGGCGATCCTCGTCAGCCCTGATGCCGCCTTCCTCGATCGCGTGGCCGCCAGCATCGCCAAGCTGCTGCCGACCATGGAGCGTGCCGAGATCATCGAGAAGTCCATCAACGGCCGTGGTGCGCTGATCCAAGTGCGCGACATGCAGCAGGCAATGGACGTCGCCAACCGCATTGCTCCCGAGCACCTGGAGTTGTCGGTCGCCGATCCGCAGGCGTGGCTGCCGCAGATCCGTCATGCGGGCGCGATCTTCATGGGCCGTCACACCAGCGAAGCCTTGGGTGACTACTGCGCCGGCCCCAACCATGTGCTGCCGACCTCCGGCACCGCGCGTTTCTCCTCGCCGCTGGGGGTGTATGACTTCCAGAAGCGTTCGTCGATCATCTTCTGCTCCGAGCAGGCGGCCTCGGAGCTTGGGCACACCGCATCGGTTCTGGCCCGTGGCGAGTCGCTGACCGCTCATGCCCGCAGTGCTGAATACCGCATCCTCACCCAGACCAAGGGGAACTGAACATGAGCCGTTTCTGGAGCCCCTTCGTCAAGGACCTGGTGCCTTACGTACCGGGTGAGCAACCCAAGCTGACCCGCCTGGTCAAGCTGAACACCAACGAGAACCCCTACGGCCCGTCGCCCAAGGCGCTCGAGGCCATGCAGGGCGAATTGAACGACAACCTACGCCTGTACCCGGACCCGAATGGGGACCGGCTCAAACAGGCGGTGGCCGACTATTACGGCGTCACAGCCCAGCAAGTCTTCGTCGGCAACGGCTCGGATGAAGTGTTGGCGCACATCTTCCACGGCCTGTTCCAGCACGATGCGCCGCTGTTGTTCCCGGACATCAGCTACAGCTTCTACCCGGTTTACTGCGGCTTGTACGGCATCGCGTTCGAGCAGGTGGCATTGGATGAGCAGTTCCAGATCCGCATCGAGGACTATAAAAAGCCCAACGCCGGGATCATCTTCCCCAACCCCAATGCTCCGACCGGTTGCTTGTTGCCGCTGCAAGCGATCGAGCAATTGCTGCAGGCCAACCGAGACTCGGTGGTGGTGGTGGATGAGGCCTACATCGACTTTGGCGGTGAGACGGCCATCAGTCTGGTGGACCGCTACGACAACCTGCTCGTGACCCAGACACTTTCCAAATCGCGCTCCCTGGCCGGCCTGCGGGTGGGCCTGGCGGTGGGGCATCCGGCGTTGATCGAGGCGTTGGAGCGGATCAAGAACAGCTTCAACTCCTACCCGCTCGATCGCATGGCGATCGTTGGTGCGGCCGCGGCGTTCGATGACCGTACGTATTTTGACGAGACCTGCCGCAAGGTGATCGAAAGTCGTGAGGCGTTGGTCGAGCAGTTGGTGGCCCGAGGGTTTGACGTATTGCCTTCGGCGGCCAACTTCATCTTTGCCCGGCACCCTGAGCGTGATGCTGCCGAGGTGGCGGCACGCCTGCGGGAGCAGGGAGTGATCGTGCGACACTTCAAGCAAGAGCGGATTGCGCAGTTCTTGCGGATTACCATCGGCACGCCGGAGCAGAACCAGGCGTTGCTTGATGCGCTGTGAGTGAGTAGGTGGATGGGTGGTTAGTGGTTCGACGGGCGTGGACTTGTCCGTTTGATGTGCTGACGCTGATTCACCTTTCCGCTCTTTTGTTGGTTGTTGGTTGTTGGTTGTTGGTTGTTGGTTTTGAGGTTTGTGGGCTTATCCGTTTGATTTGTCGACGGTTAGTCACCTTTCCGCCCTTACGGCGGGTCACTTTGGTCTTGGCCAAAGTGACCAAAGCCGCTGCGCCCCCGCATATGGCCCGGCGCTTCGCACCGGGTTCCCTCGCTGCGGTGTCTTACGGGGCTTCGCGGCCTCCGGCTGGCTACGCCAGCCTCCATCTCGCGTCTTCGGCTACCGCCGAAGGGCGCTACGCGCCTGCCCCTCCAGACACCTTCGCTCGGCCTGCTGATGGGGCGCAAGTTACAGGCGGCGCCTGAACTGGCGTTGTTTTTTCAATGAGGTGGGTGTTGAGTTTTCCGGCCATTCGCGGGTGAATCGGAGCGCCGAACCGCCGCTCCTACAGGCTCACCGCAGCTCTTGAGAACGGCGCAGTGCCTGTAGGAGCGGGTTTACCCGCGAATGGGCCGGCACAAACAACAGATAATTAGCTTGTTTGCCGTTGCCGTTGCCGTTGCCGTTGCCGTTGCCGTTGCCGTTGCCGTTGCCGTTGCCGTTGCTTTTGATGCGCGATAGTCCAGGCACCACCAATCGCGACCTCAGAAGGCCGAGTGGAGGTGTCTGTAGGGGCAGGCGCGCAGCGCCCTTCGGCGTAGCCGAAGTCGCGAGATGGAGGCTGGCGCAGCCAGCCGGAGGCCGCGAAGCCCCGCAAGACACCGCAGCGAGGGGACCCGGTGCGAAGCGCCGGGCCGTATGTGGGAGTCAGCGGCTTTTGCCTACTTTTGCCCAAGAGCAAAAGTAGGTCGCCGTAAAGGCGAAAAGCGCCGGTGGCGCCACCACCAACACCGGATATTCACACGATCTGAAGGCCCAACCCTTGCCCTACCCCCAACCTCCCGGCTATCGTCACCACAATTCATCCGATGACCGGATCTACCTATGACCCTACTCATCAAACGTTCCCTAGTAGAACAAGCCGTCGACCAACTCCGCACCCGCATCACCAGCGGCACCTGGTCCATTGGCCAACGCCTCCCCACCGAACCTGAGCTCGCTCAAGAGCTGGGCATCAGCCGCAACACCGTCCGCGAAGCCATGCGCGTGCTCGCCTTCAGCGGCCTGGTCGAGATCCGCCAAGGCGATGGCAGCTACCTGCGCACCGTCCAGGACCCACTACAGGCCGTCCAAGCCATGACGCGCTGCTCGCCGGATCAGGCTCGCGAAACCCGCCGTATCCTCGAAACCGAAGCCATCGGCCTGGCCGCCCAGCGCCGCACCGACGCGGATCTGCGCGACCTGCGCCAAGCCCTGCAGAACAGCGCCGCCCACTTCCATGGCGATGTAAAAACCTACGTCGAATGCGACCTGCTCTTTCACCAGCAATTGGTCGACGCCGCCCACAACCCGGCGTTGAGCGAGCTCTATCGCTATTTTTCCGGCGTGGTGGCGACCGCACTTGAACTGAATATGACCAGCGCCCCCCGCTGCCAAACAGTCTTCGACCTGCATGGGCAGATCGTGGATGCCATCGAACAACGTGATCCGGAGCGTGCCAAGCACCTGAGCCGGACCCTCATCGAGTCCTGATAACGAGACGCCCATGGCCGACCCCACGATTCATGAAACCGCTCCCCAACAGCAGGAATTCGAAGAACTGCTGATCGACGCCGAAGCCGACGACGAACAGGTCCAGCAGCAACCGGTGATGCTGCAGCGGCCCTGGCTGTTGCTGCTGGGCCTGGTACTGGTGGCACTGAATCTGCGTCCAGCGCTGTCAAGCATGGCACCGGTACTGGGCCAGGTGTCCGAGGGCCTCGGGCTGAACGCTTCACAGGCGGGCTTGCTGACGACCTTGCCGGTGCTGTGCCTTGGCCTTTTCGCCCCGTTGGCACCGGTCTTGGCTCGACGCTTTGGCAGCGAACGGGTTGTGCTGGGCATCTTGCTGACCTTGGCCCTGGGTATTCTGCTGCGCAGTGTCCTGGGGGTGACGGGCGTGTTTCTGGGCAGTGTCATGGCCGGCGCGAGCATCGGCATCATCGGTGTGCTGCTTCCAGGTATCGTCAAGCGGGACTTCCCACAGCATGCCGGTACCCTGACCGGTGTCTATACCATGGCCTTGTGCCTGGGCGCGGCCCTGGCCGCCGGTGCCACGGTACCTCTGGCACGCCGCTTCGATGACAGCTGGGCCCGGGGCCTGGGCTTTTGGCTGGTGCCTGCGTTGATCGCGATGCTGGTGTGGTTGCCCCAGGCGCGCCAGGGGCACGGCCTGCACAAGGTGGCCTACAAGGTTCGCGGCCTGTGGCGCGATCCGCTGGCCTGGCAGGTCACGCTGTACATGGGCTTGCAGTCTTCGCTGGCGTACATCGTGTTCGGCTGGCTCCCTTCGATTCTCATCGGTCGTGGGCTGAGCCCTACGGAAGCGGGGCTGGTGTTGTCCGGGTCGGTGATCGTGCAGCTGGTCAGCTCTCTTAGCACGCCTTGGCTGGCCACGCGCGGCAAGGACCAGCGCCTGGCTATCGTGATCGTCATGCTGGTCACCCTGGCAGGGCTGTTCGGTTGCCTGTATGCACCGATTTCGGGGTTGTGGGGCTGGGCCGTCGTGCTCGGGCTGGGGCAGGGCGGTACGTTCGCCCTGGCGCTGACGTTGATCGTGCTGCGCTCGAAGGACTCCCATGTGGCCGCGAATCTTTCAAGCATGGCGCAAGGCGTTGGCTATACGTTGGCGTCCGCAGGGCCATTTGCGGTGGGCCTGGTGCACGACCTGACCGGAGGCTGGGCAGCAGTGGGCTGGATTTTCGCGGCGCTGGGCATCGGTGCGATTCTGTTCGGCCTGGGGGCCGGGCGGGCGTTGCATGTGCAGGTGGTCAGCGAGAAGGTGTGAGAAGCCCCATTCATGGCGCGAATGAGCATGGCGCTCATGTGCGTGGCACATTATCGTTGAAGTTTGCCCCCCGGAGGGATCCGCCCCATGAGCGACGCCAATCGTGAGCTGATCACACGTTTCTACCAAGCCTTCCAGCGCCTGGACGCCGAGGCCATGGTGGCCTGCTACAGCGACGACATCACTTTCAGTGACCCGGTCTTCGGGACCTTGCGAGGCCGTGACGTGGGAGATATGTGGCGGATGCTGACCACCCGTGCCAAGGATTTCTCCCTGACCTTCGATAACGTCCACGCCAACCAGGACGGCGGTAGCGCGCATTGGGTGGCGCGCTACCTGTTCAGCCAGACGGGGCGTTCCGTGGTCAACGACATTCAGGCCCGCTTCGTGATCCGTGATGGCCTGATTTGTCAGCATGACGACAGTTTCAACTTGTGGCGCTGGTCACGTCAGGCCCTGGGCCTGCCGGGGTTGTTGCTGGGCTGGTCACCGCAGCTGCAGAGCAAGGTGCGCCAGCAAGCGTTCAAGGGGTTGCGGGCATACCAGCAGAGCGCGGTATAGCCACAGCCTCTTTTCGTGGTAGCTGAAGTGGGCCTTTGGGTTTCAAATGAATGATGTGAAAGAGTGAGCGCCTTGAGTGAAAACCTTCCAGGCGGGGACGTGAAACCCTGGTATGTCTACTTGGTGCGGGCTGCCAACGGTTCGCTGTACTGCGGTATCAGTGACGACCCGCAGCGGCGGTTCCTGAAGCACCAGAAGGGGCAGGGCGCGCGTTATTTCAAGACCAGCCCGGCCCAGGCACTGGTGTATGTGGAGCAGTGGCCGGACAAAGGCGAGGCGCT
Organism: Pseudomonas sp. NY15354; assembly: GCF_048068075.1. NCBI lineage: Bacteria > Pseudomonadati > Pseudomonadota > Gammaproteobacteria > Pseudomonadales > Pseudomonadaceae > Pseudomonas > Pseudomonas sp. NY15354. The sequence goes on along the minus strand of NZ_JBLUPV010000003.1, from coordinate 292,166 downwards.
GCGTCAGGAGCGCTTGGTGAAAAAGCTGCGCAAGTCGGCCAAGGAGGCGCTGGTGGCAGCTTATGTAGGTACCGTGGAGTAGCTGGGGCTGCGTTGCAGCCCCGGGCAATGCTCAGTCCTTGCGGCGCTTGAGCTGATCGACCAGCTGGGTCGGCAGGCCCTTGATGATCAGGGTGCCGGCCTCCTCGTCGTATTCCACCTTCGACCCCAGCAGGTGTGCCTCGAAGCTGATCGACAGGCCTTCGGCACGGCCGGTGAAGCGGCGGAACTGGTTGAGGGTGCGTTTGTCCGCGGGGATCTCCGGCGACAGGCCGTAATCCTTGTTGCGAATATGGTCGTAGAAGGCCTTGGGGCGGTCTTCATCGATCAAGCTGGACAGCTCTTCCAGGGTCACAGGCTCGCCCAGCTTGGTCTGGGTGGTGGCATAGTCGACCAGCGTCTGGGTCTTTTCGCGGGCGGCCTCCTCGGGCAGGTCCTCGCTTTCGACGAAGTCACTGAAGGCCTTGAGCAGGGTGCGGGTCTCACCTGGGCCGTCGACGCCTTCCTGGCAGCCGATGAAGTCGCGGAAGTAGTCCGACACCTTCTTGCCATTCTTGCCCTTGATGAACGAGATGTACTGCTTGGAGTTGTGGTTGTTCTTCCACTCCGACAGGTTGACCCGCGCCGCCAGGTGCAACTGGCCAAGATCCAGGTGACGCGACGGCGTGACGTCGAGCTCGGCGTTCACGGCCACGCCTTCGCTGTGGTGCAGCAGGGCGATGGCCAGGTACTCGGTCATGCCTTGTTGATAATGGGCGAAAAGGATATGGCCACCGGTGGAGAGATTGGATTCTTCCATCAGTTTTTGCAGGTGCTCTACAGCGATGCGGCTGAAGGCGGTGAAATCCTTTTCTTCATCCAGGTACTGCTTGAGCCAGCCGCTGAACGGGTAGGCGCCGGATTCGCCGTGGAAGAAGCCCCAGGCTTTGCCTTGCTTGGCGTTGTAACTGTCGTTGAGATCGGCCAGTAGGTTTTCGATGGCATCGGAAGCGCCGAGCTCGGAGTCTCGGGCATGCAGGACTGCCGGGCTGCCATCGGGTTTCTTGTCGATCAGGTGAACGATGCAATGACGGATTGGCATGGAAATCTCGAGCGGGTTGGGCGGTGCTAGGCCGCGCTGCAAAGTCGTGCAGTTTAACTCAGGCAGAGGGCGATGCAGTGGTCAGATCGTGGCGTAAATGCCTGTTGTTCGTTTTTTGTTCAATTTTTTGCGTTTTACGATAAAACCCCCGAAAAACCTGCATAAAATCGAAGTCGGCAGCGGATATTTATCTATTCCTGTGGTAGCTTTGCGCGGTCTTGCGCCCCTTGGGTGGCGCATTGCTGGCAGATCGCTTGGGTCGTGTCGAACCAAACGCCGATTTTCGTATCTACATACGCGATTGGCGCGGCCCGCCGGATTTTTCAGGGGCTGGCCCGATTACCGACCTGGCACGCTGCATAACTCTGAATTTGATAGGGAAGGAACACCACCATGGCATTGACCAAAGACCAACTGATTGCCGATATCGCCGAAGCTATCGACGCACCGAAAACCACCGCGCGTAACGCCCTGGAGCAACTGGGCCAGATCGTCGCCGACCAACTGGAAAACGGCGCTGAAATCACCCTGCCAGGCATCGGCAAGCTGAAAGTCTCCGAGCGTCCTGCCCGTACCGGCCGCAACCCTTCGACTGGCGCTGCCATCGAAATCGCTGCCAAGAAAGTCGTCAAGTTCGTACCTGCCAAGGTCCTGAACGACGCCGTCAACAAGTAATTGTTGAAGCGTTGAAGAAGCCGCGCCCGGCATGTCCGGACGCGGTTTTTTCATGCCTGCGATTTGGGGCTGCGCTTGCGGCCCCTTCGCGGGCAAGCCCGCCCTCATAGCTGCAGCTGTTTTAGCGAAAGCACCGTAGCGCCTGTGAGATTTATCCAGGCATGCTCATCAGCGTGAGCTATGCCAGGCCTGGCGCGCGGCATCGTCCTGGAAGCTCCAGGCGACCATGCGGCTCTGTTTCTGACCTTGGCCCATGGCCACGACCCGCTGAGCCTTCACGCCTGCCTTCTTCAGCGCTGCCTCGATGCCGGGCAGGTTGCTGGCCTTGGATACCAGGCTGGTGAACCACAGCACCTGAGCACCGTACTGCGCACTCTCTTCCACCAACTGGGTGACGAAGCGGATCTCTCCACCCTCGCACCATAGCTCGTTGTTCTGCCCGCCGAAATTGAGCACTGGCAGCTTGCGCTTGGGATCTTGCTTGCCAAGGTTCTTCCATTTGCGCTGGCTGCCGCGGGTGGCTTCGTCGCGGGAGGCATGGAACGGCGGGTTGCACAGGGTGACGTCGAAACGCTCGTCGTCCTGCAGCAGGCCGGTGAGGATGTGCTTGCGGTTGGCTTGCTGGCGCAAGGCAATGGCCTTGCTCAGGCCGTTGGCCTGGACGATGGTCCTGGCCGAGGCCAAGGCCACGGGATCGATGTCCGATCCGACGAAACGCCAGCGGTAGTCACTGTGCCCGAGCAGTGGATAGATGCAGTTGGCACCGACGCCGATATCCAGCGCACGTACCTGCGCGCCTCGGGGAATCTCACCGTTGCCGTCCTCGGCCAGCAAGTCAGCCAGCACGTGGATGTAATCGGCCCGCCCAGGAATGGGCGGGCACAGGTAGTCGGCGGGGATGTCCCAGTGCTGGATGCCGTATTGGGCCTTGAGCAGGGCGCGATTGAAGACCCGTACCGCTTCGGGGTTGGCGAAGTCGATGCTCGGCTTGCCATAGGGGTTGGTGATGGTGAAGCCGGCCAGCTCTGGATGGGCCTTGATCAGGCTGGGGAAGTCGTAGCGGCCCTGGTGGCGGTTGCGCGGGTGCAGGGTGGGTTTTTGATTCATGGGGTGAAGTCTCAAAAGCATCGCGGGACAAGCCCACTCCCACACGGTCTTCGTTGACCTATGGGAGCGGGCTTGTCCCGCGATGGCATCACTGAGGTCTGCGGCTGTTACAGCGCCGCGATCCGTGCATGCTGCTCGGTGAAGTTGGCCAGGGCCTGTTCGGACTCTGCCAGCTTGGCGCGCTCCTTCTCGATCACGGCAGGCGGGGCCTTGTCGACGAACGCAGCGTTGGACAGCTTGCCGCCCACGCGCTGGACTTCGCCTTGCAGGCGCTGGATTTCCTTGCTCAGGCGCGCCAGCTCCGCATCCTTGTCGATCAGGCCAGCCATCGGCACCAGTACCTGCAGGTCGCCCACCAGCGCGGTAGCCGACAGCGGCGCCTCGTCCTGCTCGCCGAGTACGGTGAACGACTCGACCTTGGCCAGCTTCTTGAGCAGGGCCTCGTTCTCTTGCAGGCGACGCTGGTCGTCCGCGTTGGCGTTCTTGAGGAACAGCGGCAGCGGCTTGCCTGGGCCGATGTTCATCTCGGCGCGGATGTTGCGCAGGCCGACCATCAGTTGCTGCAGCCATTCGATATCGCCTTCGGCGGCGGTATCGATGCGGCTTTCGTTGGCCACCGGCCAAGGTTGCAACATGATGGTCTTGCCCTGGATACCGGCCAGCGGCGCGATGCGCTGCCAGATTTCTTCGGTGATGAACGGCATGAACGGATGGGCCAGGCGCAGGGCGACTTCCAGCACGCGCACCAGGGTGCGGCGGGTGCCGCGGGCGCGCTCGACCGGAGCGTTTTCGTCCCACAGGACCGGCTTGGACAGCTCCAGGTACCAGTCGCAGTACTGGTTCCAGATGAACTCGTACAGGGCCTGGCTGGCCAGGTCGAAGCGGAACTGCTCGAGCTGGCGGGTCACCTCGGCTTCGGTGCGCTGCAGCTGCGAGATGATCCAGCGATCGGCCAGCGACAGTTCGTAGGCTTCGCCGTTCTGACCGCAGTCCTCGCCCTTGTCCAGCACGTAGCGGGCGGCGTTCCAGATCTTGTTGCAGAAGTTGCGGTAACCCTCGACGCGGCCCATGTCGAACTTGATGTCGCGGCCGGTGGAGGCCAGCGAGCAGAAGGTGAAGCGCAGGGCGTCGGTGCCGTAGCTGGAGATACCCTCGGGGAACTCGGCTTTGGTCTGCTTGGCGATCTTCTCGGCAAGCTTGGGCTGCATCATGCCGCTGGTGCGTTTTTCCAGCAGGGCATCGAGGGTGATGCCGTCGACGATGTCCAGCGGGTCGAGGACGTTGCCCTTGGACTTGGACATCTTCTGACCCTGACCGTCACGCACCAGGCCGTGGACGTACACGGTCTTGAACGGCACCTGCGGGGTGCCGTCTTCGTTCTTGATCAGGTGCATGGTCAGCATGATCATGCGCGCAACCCAGAAGAAGATGATGTCGAAACCGGTGACCAGCACGTCGGTGGAGTGGAATTTCTTGAGGAACTCGGTCTGCTCCGGCCAGCCCAGGGTGGAGAAGGTCCACAGGCCCGAACTGAACCAGGTGTCGAGGACGTCGTCGTCCTGTCGCAGGGACACGTCGGCGCCCAGGTTGTGCTTGGCGCGGACTTCTTCCTCATTGCGGCCAACATAGACCTGGCCGGCCTCGTCGTACCAGGCCGGAATGCGGTGACCCCACCACAGCTGGCGGCTGATGCACCAGTCCTGGATATCACGCATCCAGGAGAAGTACATGTTTTCGTACTGCTTGGGCACGAACTGGATGCGGCCGTCTTCCACGGCGGCGATGGCAGGTTCTGCCAGTGGCTTGGTGGAGACGTACCACTGGTCGGTCAGCCACGGCTCGATGATCGTGCCCGAACGGTCACCTTTGGGCACCTTCAGTGCGTGGTCGTCGATGCTGACCAGCAGGCCCTGGGCGTCCAGGTCGGCGACGATCTGCTTGCGCGCGACGAAGCGGTCCAGACCTGCATATTGGGCCGGCAGACGGGTATCGATCTGCTCGTTGACGCTGCCGTCGAGGTTGAAGGCCTGGGCGCTTGCCAGCACCAAGGCGTTCTTGTCGAAGATGTTAAGCAGTGGCAGGTCGTGACGCTTGCCGACTTCGTAGTCGTTGAAGTCGTGGGCCGGGGTGATCTTCACGCAGCCGGTGCCGAATTCCGGGTCGCAATAGTCATCGGCGATGATCGGGATGCGGCGGCCGACCAGCGGCAGCTCGACGAACTTGCCGATCAGGGCGTGGTAGCGCTCGTCGTTCGGATTGACCGCGACGGCGGCATCGCCGAGCAGGGTTTCCGGACGGGTGGTGGCGACGACCAGGTGATCCTTGCCTTCGGCGGTCTTGGCGCCATCGGCCAGTGGGTAGCGCAGGTTCCACAGGTGGCCCTTCTCGTCGTGGTTTTCCACTTCGAGGTCGGAGATGGCGGTGTGCAGCTTGGTATCCCAGTTGACCAGGCGCTTGCCGCGGTAGATCAGGCCATCTTCGTGCAGGCGTACGAAGGCTTCCTTGACCGCTTCGGACAGGCCGTCGTCCATGGTGAAGCGCTCGCGGGTCCAATCTACCGACGAGCCCAGGCGACGGATTTGACGGCTGATGTTGCCGCCGGACTGATCCTTCCACTCCCAGACCTTCTCCAGGAACTTCTCGCGGCCCAGGTCATGACGGTTCTGGCCTTTTGCCTCGAGCTGGCGTTCCACCAGCATCTGGGTGGCGATACCGGCGTGGTCGGTGCCTGGCTGCCACAGGGTGTTGCGGCCCTGCATGCGGCGGAAGCGGATCAGCGCGTCCATGATCGCGTTGTTGAAGCCGTGGCCCATGTGCAGGCTACCGGTCACGTTCGGCGGCGGGATCATGATGGTGTAGGACTCGCCTGCACCTTGCGGGGCGAAATAGTTCTCGGACTCCCAGGTGTTGTACCAGGAAGTTTCGATGGCGTGCGGCTGGTAGGTCTTATCCATGCGCGGCGGGACCCTATGGCATTAATTCGGGAAAGCCGAGAAGTATAACCAAGGTGGGGGTTCGAGGCGACAGGGGCAGGGGCTGCTTTGCAGCCCTTTTCGCGGCACAAGACTGCTTCTACAGGGACCGTGGCGCCTCTAGAAGCGGCCTTGGTGCCGCGAAAGGACCGCTGGGCAGGCCTGGGATGTTATTCAGAGCGCTTGATCAGCCGTTCCATGCGCGCGTCGAGGCGGCGCTTGATCTCGTTCTCGATGTGCGGGGTGAAGTCGTTGATCACGTCTTGCATGATCTGTTGGGCGGCGGCGCGCAGGTCGGCTTCCAGGTGCAGCAGGGTGTCCTGGCGGCGGGTCTGCGGATCGTCCTCGGGGGCTTCGACCGGCAGGGGCTCGGCTGCTGCCGAGGTATTACCGGCGGGCTCGTCGAGCAGCAGGGGGATTTGCTCGACCGTTTCGGTCAGCAGTGGGGGTTGCAGATCGGCATCGCCCAGTAACTGTCGGATCGACTCCAGGTCGTCGAGCAGATGAGCGGAATCGGGCAGGGAGGAGTGCTTGTCCATCGTCGTCAAAGTCGCTGTAAGCGGTGGTCTTGCAGAGCATAGCCCTGTTCGCGGTAGAAACGGAATCGTTCTCGCGCAGCCTGGCGAATGCCCGGCTCCTCGACGACGATCTCCGCTACCCGCTCGAATTGGCCGACGAACCCCGGCACGTCGGCGCCCAGGTTGATCAGCAGGTCGCGGTGGGCGCCGGCGTCGTCACCCAGCCCCAGCGCTACCGCAGCCTCGGCGTTGGCCTCGGCAGGGTCGTGCGGAATGAAGGCTTCGCCCTTGAAGTGCCACAGGCGCTCGTCCAGCGCATTGCGCTGCTCGGCGTCCTGGCAGTGCAGGTAGACCCGATGGCCCAGACGCCAGGCCTTTTCGCACAGCTTGCAGGCGAAATCCAGGCGAGCTGACAACGAATCGGTGGGCAGGATGTAGAAATCGACTTTGCTCATGTTCGGTCTGCCGGCCGGTAGCGCACGAGCGCTACCGGCCTTGTGGCATCACGCGTTGGCGCGGTCGAGCAGGTACTGGGTCAGCAGCGGGACCGGGCGGCCCGAGGCGCCTTTGTCCTTGCCACCGCTGATCCACGCGGTGCCGGCAACGTCCAAGTGCGCCCAGTTGTAGGCCTTGGCGAAGCGCGACAGGAAGCAACCTGCGGTAATGGTGCCGGCCTTCGGGCCACCGATGTTGGCGATGTCGGCGAAGGGGCTGTCCAACTGTTCCTGGTACTCGTCGAACAGCGGCAACTGCCAGGCACGGTCGTCGGCGCGCTTGCCGGCATCGAGCAGTTGGCCGACCAGTTCGTCGTTGTTGCCCATCAGGCCCGAGGTGTGGCTGCCCAGGGCGACGATGCAGGCGCCGGTCAGGGTGGCGATGTCGATCACGGCCTGGGGCTTGAAGCGCTCGGCGTAGGTCAGGGTGTCGCACAGCACCAGGCGGCCTTCGGCGTCGGTGTTGAGGATCTCGACGGTCTGGCCGCTCATGGTGGTGACGATGTCGCCCGGGCGCGTGGCGCCGCCGCTGGGCATGTTCTCGGCGCAGGCCAGCAGGCACACCAGATTGATCGGCAGTTGCAGCTGCAGGACAGCACGCAGGGTGCCGAACACGCTGGCCGCGCCACACATGTCGTACTTCATCTCATCCATGCCGGCACCGGGCTTGAGGCTGATGCCGCCGGTGTCGAAGGTGATCCCCTTGCCGACCAGCACGAACGGTTTTTCGCTCTTCTTGCCGCCCTGATAGTTGAGCACGATCAGCCGTGGCGGCTGGTCGCTGCCCTGGCCCACGGCGTAGAACGCGCCCATGCCCAGGTCCTTGATCTTTTTCTCGTCCAGTACTTCGACCTTGAGGTTCTTGTGAGCCTTGCCCAGCTCCTTGGCCTGTTCGGCGAGGAACGTCGGGTGGCACAGGTTTGGCGGCAGGTTGCCCAGGTCGCGGGTGAAGGACATGCCAGAGGCGATGGCGCTGGCGTGTTTTACGGCGCGCTCGACTTCGGCCAGGCCGGCTTTGTCGGCCAGCAGGGTGACTTTCTTGAGGGCACGGGGTTCGGCCTTCTGGCTCTTGAAGCGGTCGAAGACGTATTCGCCATCGAGCAGGGTCTCGGCCAGCAGGCGGTATTTGGCGTAGTGGGCGTCGCGGCCGGTGACGCTGACGTCATCCAGGGCCAGCACCGCGTCGCTGCCGTTCAGTCCCTTGAGCACACCGGCGACGCTGGCGACCAGCTTGCGCCAGCTGCGATCGCCCAGGGCTTCCTTGCCGCTGCCGACCAACAGCACGCGTTCGGCCTTCAGGCCCGGCAGGCTGTGCAGCAGCAGGGTCTGGCCAGGCTTGCCGGCCAGGTCGCCGCGCTTGAGCACAGCGCTGATGGCGCCATTGCTGGCCTGGTCGACGGCCTTGGCGATGTCGCCGAGCTTGCGCCCTTCACCGACGGCCAGCACCAAGGTGGCGGTTTTCAAGGAGGCGGCGGCTACACTTTTTACAACCAGTTCCATGTCAGGGTCCCCGAATGATCTGTCAGTTGGCGCAGTCTCGTGCAAGCGCTCGAAACAGGCGTGGCCGCAAGGTCGCGTGCCACTTGAAAAGCTGCCAGTTTGAGCCTGGGAGAACCTCGATGACAACCCCGACATGTGCCGTCATGCGCGGCCAAGTGACAGGCGCGGTCAATCACAGGATAATGCGCGCACTTTATATGGAGGTTCGCCGTCGGCGAACCGGCAAGTCATTGTTTGGCTCTGCGCCCCTGACAACCCAGGAGTGTCTGGTTTGATCGTCTTTCGTTATCTGTCCCGCGAGGTCCTGGTGACCTTGAGCGCCGTCAGCGCCGTGCTGCTGGTGATCATCATGAGCGGGCGCTTCATCAAGTACCTGGCCCAGGCCGCCCAGGGTGTGCTCGATCCGAGCGTACTGTTCCTGATCATGGGTTTCCGTCTGCCGGGCTTCTTGCAGCTGATCCTGCCCTTGGGCCTGTTCCTCGGCATCCTGCTGGCCTATGGCCGGCTTTATCTGGAAAGCGAGATGACCGTGCTCTCGGCCACCGGCATGAGCCAGCAGCGCCTGCTGGCCTTGACCATGGCGCCGGCCGCACTGGTCGCCCTGTTGGTGGCGTGGCTGAGCCTGAGCCTGGCGCCCCAGGGCGTTGCCCAGGTGCAGCAGATCATCAACCAGCAGGATGCCCTCACCGAGTTCGACACCCTGGTGCCAGGGCGTTTCCAGACCCTGCGCGACGGCTCTCGGGTGACCTATACCGAGCAGCTGTCGGACGATCGCGTCAATCTCAGCGGTGTGTTCATCTCCGAGAAACGCTTCAACCAGGACAAGACCAAGGACCGTGCGCCTTCGGTACTGGTCGCGGAGAAGGGCCACCAGGAGGTGCAGGCTGACGGCAACCGCTACCTGATCCTCGAAAACGGCTATCGCTACGACGGTAACCCCGGCCAGGCCGACTACCGCGCGATCAAGTACGACACCTACGGCGTGTTGCTGCCCAAGCCGGAAGTCAGCGAGGAAGTGACCGAGCGTGAAGCCATCCCGACTTCCGAACTGTTCGGCAAGAACACCCTGCGCGAGCAAGCTGAGCTGCAATGGCGCCTGTCCCTGCCGCTGCTGGTGTTCATCGTGACACTGCTGGCAGTTCCGCTGTCCCGGGTCAACCCGCGCCAGGGCCGCTTCCTCAAGCTGCTGCCGGCCATTCTTCTTTACATGGCTTACCTGACGATGCTCATTTCCGTACGCGGCGCCCTGGAGAAGGGCAAGATCCCGATCGCCCTGGGCATGTGGTGGGTTCATGGCCTGTTCCTGCTGATCGGCCTGGGCCTGATGTACTGGGAGCCGATGCAGCTCAAGCGTGCCGCCCGTCGTACGGAGGTGGCCCATGGCTAAGCTGGATCGCTACATCGGCCAGAGCGTGCTCCTGGCCATTCTGGCGGTGCTGGGCATCATCCTGGGCCTGGCTTCGCTGTTCGCCTTCATCGATGAGATGAGCGACCTGAGCGATACCTACACCGTGATGGATGCTGGCAGTTTCGTATTGCTCACCGCACCGCGCCGGTTGTATGAGATGTTGCCAATGGCTGCACTGATCGGCTGCCTGATCGGCCTGGGCAGTCTGGCCAGCAGCAGCGAGCTGACCATCATGCGCGCCGCTGGCGTGTCCATCGGGCGTATCGTCTGGGCGGTGATGAAGCCCATGCTGGTGCTGATGCTGGTCGGCCTGCTGATCGGTGAATACGTGGCGCCTGTCACCGAAAACAAGGCTCAGGCCGAGCGGTCCCTGGCCCAGGGCGGTGGTGATGCGCAGAGCTCCAAGCGCGGCATGTGGCACCGTCAGGGCGAAGAGTTCGTGCACATCAACTCGGTGCAGCCCAACGGCTTGCTGCTGGGGGTGACCCGCTACCGCTTCGACGCCGAGCGTCACATCGTGACTTCCAGCTTTGCACGCCGTGCGCAGTACAACGAGGACCACTGGGTCCTGAGCGATGTCGCCACCACCTACTTCCGTGGCGACCACACCGAGGTGGTGAAGGCGCCGCAGGAGCGCTGGGACGTGTCGGTAACGCCGCAACTGCTCAACACCGTGATCCTGGCGCCTGAGTCCCTGTCGATCACTGGCCTGTGGGACTACATTCACTACTTGTCCGACCAGGGCCTGAACAACGCCCGCTACTGGCTGGCATTCTGGACCAAGGTGCTGCAACCGATGGTGACTGCGGCCCTGGTGCTGATGGCGATCTCCTTCATCTTCGGCCCGCTACGCTCCGTGACCCTTGGGCAGCGTGTGTTCACCGGTGTGCTGGTGGGCTTCGTATTCCGTATTGGCCAGGACCTGCTGGGCCCTTCCAGCCAGGTGTTCGGCTTCCCACCGCTGCTGGCGGTGGTGATTCCGGCCGGCATCTGTGCGCTGGCTGGCGTGTGGTTGTTGCGCCGGGCAGGTTGATGGCCTGAGCGACATGAAAAAGCCGACCCTAGGGTCGGCTTTTTTGTGGCCGGCAGGATTGTGGCGATCCTGTAGGCGCTGGCGAAGCCTGCGCTGGGTCGCGCAGCAGCCCCAGAGAATTACGGCCTGCGCTTGGGTACCCGCACCAGCTGTGTGTCCGAATAGATGTCATGCCAGCCACGCTTGCGCTTGTCGACCAACGCCCAGAAGAATCCGAGCCCCAGGCACAGCCAGGAGGCGATGGAAACGACAAAGCGCAGCAGCGCCTGCCACAGGCTGATCGCGCTGCCATCGGCGTTCTGCACTCGCACACCCCATACTTGCATCCCCAGGGTCTGACCGCCGTGAGTCCAGAACTTGGCGAAGAAGCCGAACAGGGCGAACAGCAGCAGGGTCGATAACAGTGGATCGCCGTCCAAGGCGCCAGCCTCGGTCAGCTCGCGCATGCGCGCTTCGCCGATGATCCACATCTGCACCATCTTATAGGCGCCTGCCGTCACGATCAGCAGGGCGGTACACAGCAGGAAGTCATAGAACATGGCGGCCAGTCGACGGCCCAGGCCGACCGGGGGGAAGTCACCCTGAGGGGTGAGCAGGGGCTTGGACATGCAAGACGCTCCGTGTGACGAAGCCGCTATTCTACGGGCAAAAAAAAGCCCCTGCACTTGGCAGGGGCTTTTGGAAGTCTGGATCTCGCTTAGGCGATGACCTGAACCTTGTCAGCTTGCATGCCTTTTTGGCCTTGCACGGCTTCGAAGGAGACTTTCTGGCCTTCTTTCAGGCTCTTGAAGCCGTTGCCTTCGATGGCACGGAAGTGCACGAACAGATCCGGACCGCTTTCTGGGGTGATGAAGCCGTAACCTTTCTCGTCATTGAACCACTTGACGGTACCGTTCTGACGCTCAGCCATTGTCTTGTTTCCTATGAAGCTTAATTTTTGATGACAGTTACTTTCATATCTATCGATATAAAAGATTACCGGGCTGGGTTGCAGGAAAGTAAGAGACGTCGAACGGGTTGTAGCAGATTCAGCTACTGGCCCAGGTCACGAACTGTTGCGACCCATGCAAACACAGTGCAGTGACTCTACGCTAACTCCGCCGACAAAAACAAGCCCTCCAGACCGCCGGAATTCAGGCTTTTTCCGATAACCGACAAATTTGTCGGAAACGGCGTGGCGCCTGGCCTGGCGCTATGTTCAAAAGTTATTGGGCAGGTTCGAAAACGAATATGACGAACCTGCCTCCAGTGCAATCAACCGCGATAGTAACGTTGCGCAACGAAAGGCATTTTGCTGACCTTCAGGGCAACCTGCTTGCCACGCACAACAGCAAACAATGCGGTATCGAGCGCGGCATGTTCGGTCTCGACATAACCCATCGCGACCGGTGCGCCGAGGGTCGGTCCGAAACCACCGCTGCAGACTTCGCCGACCGGCTGGCCATCGGCATCGACGATTTGTGCGCCTTCGCGAACCGGCGTGCGTTCCTGCGGCAGCAGGCCAACACGCTTGCGGGCAACACTTTGGCGTTGTTGTTCGAAGATGGCATGGGCGCCAGGGAAACCACCGGCGCGCTCGCCATCGGCGCGGCGGACCTTGGAGATGGCCCACAGCAGGCTGGCTTCCACTGGCGTGGTGGTGGTGTTCATGTCGTGGCCATACAGGCACAGGCCGGCTTCCAGGCGCAGCGAGTCACGGGCGCCCAGGCCGATCGGTTGTACTTCGGGCTCGGCCAGCAGTCGGCGGGCCAAGGCTTCGGCATCGGCGACCGGGACCGAGATCTCGTAGCCGTCTTCACCGGTGTAGCCCGAGCGGCTGACATAGCATTCGGCACCGAGCAGGGTGACGGGGCGGAACTGCATGAACGTCATGCTGGCCACTTCCGGCGCCAGGCGCTCGAGCACCTTGACCGCCGCCGGGCCTTGCAGGGCGAGCAGGGCGCGTTCTTCGAACAGCGGCTGGATCTGGCAGCGGGTACCGATGTGCTTTTGCAGGTGCGCCAGGTCCTGATCCTTGCAGGCGGCGTTGACCACCAGGAAGAGTTCGTCGTCGCCCAGGTTGGCGACCATCAGATCGTCGAGGATGCCGCCTTGCTCGTTGGTGAACATCGCGTAGCGCTGCATGCCCACCGGCAGGTCGATGATGTCCACTGGCACCAGGGATTCCAGGGCCTTGGCCGCATCGTTGCCGCGCAGACGGATCTGGCCCATGTGCGAGACGTCGAACAGGCCAGCCTGCTCGCGGGTGTGCAGGTGCTCCTTGAGCACGCCCAGCGGGTACTGCACCGGCATGTCATAGCCGGCGAACGGCACCATGCGTGCGCCCAGTTCCAGGTGCAGGGCGTGCAAGGGGGTCTTTTGCAGTGTTTCGGACATCGGTGACTCCTCGTTTTTTGTTCGGGTCAACATTCGATGATGTTGACGGCCAGACCGCCGCGGGCGGTCTCCTTGTATTTGCTTTTCATGTCTGCGCCGGTCTGGCGCATGGTGCGGATGACCTTGTCGAGCGATACGTAGTGCTGCCCGTCGCCCCGCAAGGCCATGCGTACCGCATTGATCGCCTTGACCGAGCCCATGGCGTTGCGCTCGATGCAGGGCACCTGGACCAGCCCACCGATTGGGTCGCAGGTCAGGCCGAGGTTGTGTTCCATGCCGATTTCGGCGGCGTTCTCCACTTGCTGCGGGGTACCGCCCATCACTTCGCACAATGCGCCGGCTGCCATGGAGCAGGCCACACCGACTTCCCCCTGGCAGCCAACTTCGGCGCCGGAGATCGAGGCGTTTTCCTTATAGAGGATGCCGATCGCGGCGGCGGTGAGCAGAAAACGCACCACCCCGTCCTCGCTGGCCCCTGGAACGAAGCGCATGTAGTAGTGAAGGACGGCCGGGACGATACCTGCCGCTCCGTTGGTGGGCGCGGTGACCACCCGTCCGCCGTAGGCGTTTTCTTCATTGACCGCCAGGGCATAGAGGTTGACCCAGTCGAGCACCGACAACGCGTCGCGCAGACTGGCCTCGGGATGCCGGCTGAGCTGGCGGTACAGCGCCGGGGCCCGTCGCTTGACCTTCAGCCCGCCCGGCAGGATGCCTTCGTGACGGCAACCGGCCTCGACGCAGTCTTGCATGACCTGCCAGATACGCAGCAGGCCTTCGCGTGTCTCGGTCTCGGGGCGCCAGGCCGCTTCGTTAGCCAGCATCACCTGGCTGATCGACAGGTGCTGCTCGCTGCAATGGGCGAGTAGTTCCTTGGCCGTGCGGAACGGGTAGGGCAGTACGGTGCTGTCCTCGACGATCCGGTCGTGACCGGCAGCGTCCTCGTCGACCACGAAACCACCGCCCACCGAGTAGTACTCCCGGCTACGGATTTGCAATCCGGCTTCATCGAAGGCGCGGAAGATCATGCCGTTGGGGTGGTAGGGCAGGGGTTTGCGAATCATCGCCAGGTGCTGTTTTTCGACGAAGCCGATCTCGTGCTCACCGAGCAGACGCAACCGACCGCTGTCGCGGATCGCCTGCAGACGTGCGGGAATCGATTCGGTGTCGATGGTGTCTGGATGCTCGCCTTCAAGGCCCAACAGCACGGCCTTGTCGCTGCCATGGCCCTTGCCGGTGGCGCCCAGCGAGCCATACAGCTCGGCTTTGACGCTGTCGGTGCGGGCCAGCAGGCCATCGCGGCGCAGCCCTTCGGCAAAGCGCGCGGCTGCCCGCATGGGGCCGACCGTGTGAGAGCTGGAGGGGCCGATGCCGATCTTGAACAGGTCGAAGACGCTCAAAGACATGGTGACCTCCTGCCAGGTTGATTGGGCGGACGGTGAGCCCTCTGGGAGCGGGTAAACCCGTTCCCAGAGGCCGCCACCCAAGCCAGGTGGCGGGGGAAGGGCTATCAGACGTCCTGATAGCTCTCGATCGACGGGCACGCGCAGACCAGGTTGCGGTCGCCGAACACGTTGTCGACCCGGCCCACTGGCGGCCAGTACTTGGCCTCCACCAGGCTCGGCAGCGGGTACACCGCCTGCTCACGGCTGTAGCCGTGGGTCCACTCGCCGACCAGCTCCGCCGCGGTGTGCGGAGCGTTCTTCAGCGGGTTGTCGTCCTTGTCCACGGTGCCGTTCTCGACCGCGCGGATTTCCTCGCGGATCTGGATCATCGCGTCACAGAAGCGGTCCAGTTCTTCCTTGGACTCGCTTTCGGTCGGTTCGATCATCAGGGTGCCGGCCACCGGGAAGGACATGGTCGGCGCGTGGAAGCCGAAGTCGATCAGGCGCTTGGCCACGTCGTCGACACTGATACCGCTGGTGTCCTTGAGCGGGCGCAGGTCCAGGATGCACTCGTGCGCCACCAGGCCATTGCCGCCGGTATAGAGGACAGGATAGTGCTCTTCCAGGCGACGGGCGATGTAGTTGGCATTGAGGATTGCCATCTGCGAGGCGCGCTTGAGGCCCGCGCCGCCCATCATGCGAATGTACATCCAGGTGATTGGCAGGATGCTGGCGCTGCCGAACGGTGCGGCACAGACCGCGCCTTCGGTGTTTTCCAGGGTCGCATGGCCTGGTAGGAACGGCGCCAGGTGCGACTTGACACCGATCGGGCCGACGCCCGGGCCGCCACCGCCGTGAGGGATGCAGAAGGTCTTGTGCAGGTTCAGGTGCGAGACGTCGCCACCAAACTTGCCCGGGGCGCACAGGCCCACCATGGCGTTCATGTTGGCGCCGTCGATGTACACCTGGCCGCCGTTGTCGTGGATGATCGCGCAGATTTCGCCGATCGCTTCCTCGAACACGCCGTGGGTCGATGGGTAAGTGATCATGATCGCGGCGAGGCGGTCACGGTGTTCGATGGCCTTGGCGCGCAAGTCCTCGACATCGACGTTGCCGCGCGCGTCGCAGGCGGTGACCACCACGCGCATGCCGGCCATGTGCGCGGTGGCAGGGTTGGTGCCGTGGGCCGAGGAGGGGATCAGGCAGATGTCGCGATGGCCTTCGCCGCGGCTGCGGTGATAGGCGCGGATCGCCAAGAGACCTGCGTACTCGCCCTGGGAACCGGCGTTCGGTTGCAGCGACACGGCGTCATAGCCGGTGGCGGCGCAGAGCATGGCTTCCAGCTCGCTGGTCATCTGCAGGTAGCCCTGGCTCTGCTCGGCCGGTGCGAACGGGTGCAGGTTGCCGAACTCGGCCCAGGTCACCGGGATCATTTCGCTGGCGGCGTTGAGCTTCATGGTGCACGAGCCCAGCGGGATCATGCTGCGGTCCAGCGCCAGGTCCTTGTCGGCCAGGCGGCGCAGGTAACGCATCAGCTCGGTTTCGCTGTGATAACGGTTGAACACCGGGTGTTCGAGGATCGCCGACTGGCGCAGCAGGGCGGCCGGCAGACGCGAGACGGTGCTGGCCGCCAGGCTGTCGAAGGCCGGCACGGCCTTGCCTTCGGCGAACAGTTGCCACAGGGCCTCGATGTCGGCCTGGGTGCTGGTCTCGTCCAGGGACAGGCCCAAGTGGGCGGCGTCGATCTGGCGCAGGTTGATGCGCTGGGCGCGGGCCTGCTCGTGCAGGCGGGCGGTAGCGTCACCGGTGGCCAGGGTCAGGGTGTCGAAGTAAGCGCTGGTGACGACCTTGACGCCCAGTTGCTCGAGGCCGGCGGCCAGGATGGCGGTCAGGGCATGGGTGCGTTCGGCGATGCGCTTGAGGCCAGCCGGGCCGTGGTACACGGCGAACATGCTGGCGATGTTGGCCAGCAATACCTGCGCGGTGCAGATGTTGCTGGTGGCCTTCTCGCGGCGGATGTGCTGTTCGCGGGTCTGCATGGCCAGACGCAGGGCAGTCTTGCCGAAACGGTCGATCGAAACGCCCACCAGGCGTCCTGGCATGTCGCGCTTGAAGGCATCGCGGGTAGCGAAGTACGCGGCATGCGGGCCACCGAAGCCCAGCGGTACACCGAAGCGCTGGGCGCTGCCGATGGCCACGTCGGCGTCGAATTCACCGGGCGGGGTGAGCAGGGTCAGGGCCAGCAGGTCGGCGGCTACGGCCACCAGGGCGTTGGCGCCATGGAAGCGCTGTACCAGTTCGCGGTAGTCGAACACGTCGCCATTGCTGGCGGGGTATTGCAGCAGGGCGCCGAAGAAGCTGCTGACATCGGTCAGTTCACGCTCGTCGCCAACGACCACTTCGATGCCCAGCGGTTCGGCGCGGGTGCGCAGTACATCGAGGGTCTGTGGGTGGCAATGGCGGGAGGCGAAGAAGGCATGGCCGGTCTTGTTCTTCGACAGGCGCTTACAGAAGGTCATGGCCTCGGCGGCGGCAGTGGCTTCGTCGAGCAGGGAGGCGTTGGCGATCGGCAGGCCGGTCAGGTCGCTGATCAGGGTCTGGAAGTTGAGCAGCGCTTCCAGGCGACCTTGGGAGATCTCTGGCTGGTAGGGGGTGTAGGCGGTGTACCAGGCCGGGTTTTCCAGCAGGTTGCGCAGGATCGGTGCCGGGGTGTGGGTGTTGTAGTAGCCCTGGCCGATGTAGCTCTTGAACAGCTGGTTCTTGCCGGCGATGGCTTTGAGGTCGGCGAGGGCGTCGGCCTCGCTCTGACCGTCGTGGCCACCGAGCACGCTGGTACCTTTGATGCTGTCAGGGATGACCGCTGCGGTCATGGCTTCCAGCGACTCGAAGCCCAGGGCGGCGAGCATGGCCTGCTCATCGGCGCTGCGTGGGCCGATGTGGCGGGCGATGAATTCGTTGGCGGTGCTGAGGTTGATGGTCATGGCAAGTCCTCAGGCGTCGTCGTTGGCGTTGAGCAGGCGATCATAGGCGCCTTGGTCGAGCAGGCCGCTGACGGCGCTGGCGTCGGCGGGAATGAAGCGGAAGAACCAGCCTTCGCCCATTGGGTCTTCGTTGACCAGTTCAGGGCTTGCGTCGAGCTGGTCGTTGACCGCGACCACTTCACCGGCCAGTGGCATGTACACGCCGCTGGCGGCTTTCACCGATTCCACGGTGGAGGCTTCGGCGCCTTTGTCGTAGTGCTGCAGCTCCGGCAGTTGCACGAAAACCACATCGCCGAGGGCATTCTGGGCGTAGGCGGTGATGCCCACGGTGACGCTGCCGTCAGCTTCGACGCGCAGCCATTCGTGATCTTCGGTGAAACGCAACTCGCTCATGGGGGATCCTCGCGAAGCAGGGAAATGGGCACGGTGATTCCGCGCTCTTGGTTGCTATTCCCTTAGCAATAATGCGGCCAAGTCGTTTCGGGCCTTGTAAATCAAGGCATGGGCTCAAATAGGCGGGGACGTTTGTCCTTTGCCTGTAATGAAATCGCTACACAGTTTCTGCGATTGAAAAGGCTTGTGGGATCAAACCGTTGCGTAGACGGTATCGAGGCGTCGTGTAGTGATTTCGATACGGTGTGTCGAAAACGATACGACTGGTGGTGGCGAGGGTGTTGTCTGTTGATTTTTGCCCGCTACAGATTAAGGTAATCCAACCATTCAAACGCCTCGATGGATGACTTCAGAGCGGCGGCGAGCCGATCGGCGCGCAGCTCGCCGAGGGATCTGGCGACGCGCTCAATCCAGGAAATCCCCAATGGTCGATAGACCCAGCGCCGTCAGCGAACGGTCTGCGCCGCATGCTGTCCGGCAGCCGATAGGCTTGTTCGAAGCCTTTCTGTTCTGGCTCAAGCTGGGGTTCATCAGCTTTGGCGGGCCAGCTGGGCAGATCTCGATCATGCACCAAGAACTGGTGGAGCGGCGGCGCTGGATCAGCGAGAAACGCTTTTTGCACGCGCTGAACTACTGCATGTTGTTGCCAGGCCCCGAGGCGCAGCAATTGGCCACCTATATCGGTTGGCTGATGCACCGCTCCTGGGGTGGGGTGATCGCCGGCGCACTGTTCGTGCTGCCTTCATTGTTCATCCTGATCGGTTTGTCCTGGGTCTATATCGCCTTCGGTGAAGTGCCGGTGGTGGCGGGGATCTTCTACGGCATCAAGCCTGCGGTGACGGCGATCGTCGTGCACGCGGCTCACCGGATCGGCTCGCGCGCACTGAAGAACGGCTGGCTGTGGGCCATGGCAGCGGCGTCATTCGTGGCCATCTTCGCGCTCAATCTGCCGTTCCCGCTGATCGTGCTGGTGGCTGGGATCGTCGGCTACATGGGCGGGCGATTCGCGCCGAGCAAGTTCGTGATCGGAGGGGGGCATGGCGCGGCCAAGAGCCACTTTGGACCGGCGTTGATCGACGACGATACGCCCACCCCTGAGCATGCGCGTTTTCACTGGAAGCATGTGTTGCGCCTGGTGGTGATCGGCGCCGTGCTCTGGACGCTGCCCATGGGATTGCTGACGCTCTCGTTTGGCTGGAGCGGGACCCTCACGCAGATGGGCTGGTTCTTCACCAAGGCCGCGTTGATGACGTTTGGTGGCGCCTATGCTGTGCTGCCGTACGTCTATCAAGGCGCCGTGGGGCACTACGGTTGGCTCTCGCCCACACAAATGATCGATGGACTGGCGTTGGGCGAAACCACGCCAGGCCCGCTGATCATGGTGGTTGCCTTTGTCGGCTTCATCGGCGGGTACGTGTATCCGATGTTTGGCGTCGAGCACCCGCTCCTGGCCGGGGCCGTGGCCGCGAGCCTGGTCACTTGGTTCACCTTTTTGCCGTCATTCCTGTTCATTCTCGCCGGCGGCCCTGTGGTGGAGTCGACGCACAACGAGATGAAATTCACGGCGCCGCTGACTGGAATCACCGCCGCGGTGGTGGGCGTCATCTTGAATCTGGCGCTGTTCTTCGGCTACCACGTGCTTTGGCCAAAGGGTTTCAGTGGCGCGTTCGACTGGCCGTCGGCACTGATCGCCCTGGCGGCGGCCATCGCGCTGTTTCGCTTCAAGCGTGGGGTCATACAGGTGCTGCTGGCCTGTGCTTTGGCGGGGTTGGCTGTGCACGTGCTGCGCACCTGATGCCATGACCTCACATTTCAACCTGTGTACCGAGCTCGATCACCCTGTTCAGCGGCAACTTGAAGTACTTCAGGTTGCTGTTGGCGTTTTTAAGCAAGAAGGCGAACAGGTGTTCGCGCCACCGCGCCATGCCGATTCGCTTGGTCGCGATGACCGTCTCGCGGCTGAGGAAATAGGTGGTTCGCATGGGGCCGAAATCCAGGTCATCGCGCTGGCATCGGCTCAGTGCCCTCGGCACGTCCGGCTCTTCCATGAAGCCAAAGTGCAGGGTCACGCGGAAGAAGCCTTCGCCGAAGGCCTCGACCTCGAATCGTTTGCTGGGGCTGACACGCGGCTCGTCTTCGGACACTACGGTCAACAGGACCACTTGCTCATGCAGGACCTGGTTGTGCAGCAAGTTGTGCAGTAGGGCGTGGGGCACCGCATCGGCCCTGGCAGTGAGAAACACCGCCGTGCCCTGTACCCGATGAGGAGGCTGGAACTGCAGGCTGGCGATGAACAGATCCAGCGGCAGGGCACTTTCGTCCAGTCGCTCGACGATGATCCGGCGGCCGCGTTTCCAGGTCGTCATCAGCACGAACAGGGCAACACCGGCGATGACCGGGAAGGCCCCGCCTTGCAGGATTTTCGGGGCATTGGCAGCAAAGTACAGGCTGTCGACCAGCAAGAAGCCCAGCAACAAGGGAACGGCCAGCCAACGTGGCGCTTTCCACAGCAACAGCACTACTGCCGAGGACAGCAACGTAGTGATCAGCATGGTCCCGGTTACCGCCACGCCATACGCGGCGGCCAGGGCGCTGGAGGATTCGAATCCGATCACCAGCAGCACAACGCCGACCATCAGTGCCCAGTTCACCATGCCGATGTAGATCTGCCCTTGTTCCTCGCTGGAGGTGTGTTGGACGAACATGCGCGGTACATAGCCCAGCTGGATCGCCTGGCGGGTGAGGGAGAAGGCGCCGGAAATCACCGCTTGCGAGGCAATGATGGTGGCGAGTGTGGCCAGCCCGACCATTGGCAGCAAGCCCCAGCCGGGCGCCAGCAGATAGAACGGGTTGCGCACGGCCTCAGGGTTACCCAGGATCAATGCGCCTTGACCGAAGTAGTTCAGCACCAACCCCGGCAGCACCAACAGGAACCAGGCCCGCGCGATGGGTTTGCGGCCAAAGTGCCCCATATCGGCGTAGAGCGCCTCCGCGCCGGTCAACGCCAGTACCACCGCACCCAGAATGGCGATACCCATGCCCGGGTGGACAACGAAGAACTGCACCGCCCAGCTGGGGTTGAGCGCCTGCAGCACCTCGGGGCGCTGCACGATGCCATGCACGCCAAGCGCCCCGAGCACCACGAACCACAGCACCATGATCGGCCCGAACAGGATGCCGATCCGCGCGGTGCCGTGTCGCTGGATCATGAACAGCGCGACCAGCACCACCACCGAAAGCGGCACCACCCAATGCTCGATGCCATCGAACGCCAGTTGCAGCCCTTCGACCGCCGACAGTACGGAAATCGCCGGCGTGATCATGCTGTCGCCATAGAACAAGGCGGCGCCGAACAGACCGAGCAAGACCAGCACCCGCCCCAGCCGCGCATAAGGCGCCGCGGCCCGGTGCGCCAGTGCCGTCAGGGCCATGATGCCGCCTTCGCCTTGGTTGTCGGCCCGCAGGACGAACAACACGTATTTGATCGAGACAACCCAGATCAACGACCAGAACACCAGCGACAGCACGCCGAGAACGCCTGCTGCATTGGCCTGGACGCCGTAATGGCCTGAGAAGACTTCTTTGAGGGTGTACAGCGGGCTGGTGCCGATGTCGCCATACACCACACCGACAGCGGCGACGAGCATGCCGATGCCTGAGGTTTTGCTGGGAAGGGTATGAGGTGCAGTGGTCGCGGTCTGGCTCACGGATGACTTCTCTGGACGGGCGGGTCGAGAGCGCGTGCCTTCCCTGTGCTGCGCGCTTGCCTGACGCCTGAACGGTCGATGCCGGCGTTACGCGTAGGCGTAATGCCGGCATCGACCGTTCAGGCAGCAAGCGCAGCCAGTATCGTTTCAAGTGCCCGGGGCGGGCGTAAAAAGAGCGTAAAAATTGCCGCCTTGGCAAGGGCTACCTGAATACATCATTCGCCGTCACACAGCCGCAAAGAACGGCAGTGCCAGGTACAGTTTGATGACGATGGCATTGATGATGTCGATGAAGAATGCCCCCACCATCGGTACCACCAAAAAGGCGATCTGCGACGGTCCAAAGCGTTGCGTCACCGCTTGCATGTTGGCAATCGCCGTGGGCGTGGCGCCCAGGCCAAAACCGCAATGGCCGGCGGCAAGAACAGCGGCATCATAGTTGCGGCCCATGATTCTGAACGTCACGAAGATCGCAAAGAGGGCCATCACCAATGCTTGTGCGGCCAGGAGAATGAAGAACGGCAATGCCAGGGCCGCCAGATCCCATAACTTCAGCGACATCAGTGCAATGGCCAGAAACAGCGACAAGCTGACATTGCCCATGACCGAAACTTCGCGTTCGAATACTTGATACAAGCCAAACATCGAAAGCCCGTTTCGTAGCAGTACACCCACGAACAAGACGCACACGAAGGTCGGTAACTCGAAGGCCGTTCCGTGGAGAAACTTATTCAACAGGGAGCCGGCCAGTAAGCTGACCGAAATCAGTGCGATGGTCTCGATCAGGGAAAAGGGCGTGATCAGGCGCTCTTTGTTAGGTTGTTCGAACCCCCGTGGCAAACGGGGTGTTTCTTGTTCGACGCCGGGTGTCTGAACACGGCCAATGAGGAGGCGTGCGACCGGACCACCAATCAAACCGCCCAAGACCAGGCCGAACGTCGCGGAGGCCAGTGCCAGTTCGGAAGCCGAGGCCAGGCCGAACTTCTCGCTGAAGGTCGCACCCCACGCAGCGCCTGTACCGTGACCGCCCGACAAGGTGATCGAACCTGCCAGCAAGCCCATCAGCGGGTCCAGCCCAAGCGCCGTGGCAAGCCCGATGCCCATGGCGTTCTGGACCACGAGCAACCCGGTGACCACCAACAGGAAGATGCCGACGACACGGCCACCTGTCTTCAGGCTGGCGAAATCGGCACTCAAACCGATGGTGGCGAAGAACGCCAGCATCAATGGTGTCTGCAGTGACGTATCGAATTGGACCTGGATGTCGAAGCTGCGCAATCCCAATAGCACCATGGCCACCAACAGACCACCGGCGACAGGTTCGGGAATATTGTAGGTGCGCAGAAAAGTGATGCGTGCAACGAGGCCTCGTCCTAGCAACAGCACCAAAGAGGCGGCGACGAGTGTCCCATAGAAATCGAGCTCAAGCATTTGATGCGTACTCTTTGTAAATTCAGAAGAATATTTACTTGGGCGCGCCATTCTAGGGACGACCATTACGCGAGTACGTAGGTTTATTCTGAAAGTTACCGGCTTATTGCGGTTATTTTTGTCGTTCTATGCGCCACCCCGGCGTTGGCAACGCGCTGTTGGGGCGTGGCGCAAGTCGTGTTCAGGCCTTGTTTGGAATCCCGTATTTGCGCAGTCGTTGGGCAATCGCGGTGTGGGAGGTTTGCAGGCGGCTGGCCAATTGGCGGGTGGAGGGATAGCTCAGGTACAGGCGCTGCAGCAGATCGCGTTCGAAGGCCTGCACTGCCTGCTCGAGGCTGGCCACTTCGCCGTCCTGGCCACGGGCCACGGCGGTGCCGGCAATGTCCAGATCGTCGATGTCCACCAGGCTCTGTTCGCTGATGGCCGCGGCGCGGAAGATCACGTTCTGCAGTTGGCGCACATTGCCGGGCCAGGGGTTGGCCAGCAGCGCCGAATGGGTGGCCGGGGCCAGGCGGCACGGCGGTCGTTGGATCTGCGTGCAGGCCTGCTGCATGAAGAAGTGCGCCAGCAGCAGGATGTCCTGGCCACGTTCGCGTAGAGGGGGAACCTGCAGGTTGAGTACGTTGAGGCGGTAGAACAGATCCTCACGAAAGCTTCCCTCGGCCACCATGCGCTCCAGGTCGCGGTGGGTGGCGCTGATGATGCGCACGTCCACTTTGATTTCCCGGTCTCCGCCGACCCTGCGAAAGCTGCCGTCACTTAGAAAACGCAGCAGCTTGGCCTGAAGATAAGGTGACATTTCGCCAATCTCGTCCAGGAACACCGTGCCCTGGTTGGCCAGTTCCATCAGCCCCGGTTTACCCCCGCGCTGTGCGCCGGTGAACGCCCCAGGGGCATAGCCGAACAGCTCGCTTTCGGCCAGGCTCTCGGGCAGGGCCGCACAGTTCAGGGCCAAGAAAGGCGCGGCATGGCGACTGCTGATGGCGTGGCAGGCACGGGCCACCAGCTCCTTGCCGGTGCCGGTCTCGCCGTGCACCAGCAGTGGCGCGTCAAGGGCCGCGACGCGCAGGGCGCGGGCCTTGAGGGTGCGGATCGCCGGGGAGTCGCCGAGCAGGGCATCGAAACCTTCGGCATGGTCATGGTGCAGGGCCGACAGGCGCTCGCCCATGCGGTTGGGCGGATAGAGCGTCAGCAGGCCCCCGGCATGGGTGATCGGCGTGGCATCGAGCAGCAGGCTCTGGCCGTTGAGCTGCATCTCGCGCATCGGCAGGTGGAAGTTGTTGTCCAGCAGGGTCTGCAGCAGCCCCGGATCATTGAACAGCTCGCCCACCGAGCGCCCGGCCGACTCGCGCCCGCACAGGGCGATCAACGCCGGGTTGGCCAGCAGTACCTTGCCCGCGCTGTCCACCGCCAGCACCGGGTCGCTCATGGCGGCGAGCAGGGCGTCGAGCTGCAGGTGGCGGCGTTGGCCGGGCAGGATGTCGACTACTTCGACCGATTGCACGCCCTGGACTTCGAACAGCGCGTCGTGGAGCTCCTCGAGCACGGCGGGGCTGAGGGTGGGGGCGTCGATGTAGACGTTCGGCGGCACCATCTCCACGGCGTCCAGGTTGAGGTTGCGGGCACCGAGCAGGGCCAGGACTTCCTGGGTGATGCCGACGCGGTCGATGAAGCTGACGTGGATGCGCATGGAGTTGAGCGGGCTGCGGCCGGGGGAGGGCGCTAGTATGCCTCAAAGGGGCCGCTGCGCGCCCCATCGCAGGACAAGCCCGCTCCTGCAAGGACTGCGCGGGCGTTGTAGGAGCGGGCTTGTCCCGCGGAGGGCTGCGCAGCAGCCCCCGGATATCGAAGTCACTCCAGATGTTCAGGCTTGATCGGGTCGCCCGATTTCACGTCCAGTTTTTCGCGAATGTCCTTGAACATCCAGTCGTAGATCTTGTGCGGCGAACCGAGGTTCTCGAACTTCTTGGGCGGCGCCAGGTAGGACTGGGCCCGACGGGACAGCTGCATGAGAAAACTGGGCAGCACCTGGTCCTTGGCCAGGAAGAATTTTTCCTCGACCGTCTTGCCCTCGATGATGCCGTGCATGTGGAACTGGATGCCTCTGCCTTCCCTGGGGTCCGATGCGGCCTCGTATTCGATGTTCAAGTCATAGCTGTGGTCATTCTTGTTCAGCGCCGTGCGCTCGATGTGGACATGACCGGGGTGGTATTGGGCCATTGGCACGCTCCTCTGGAAGGTCGAAAACAGCGGGCGTCGAACGCCCGCCTACTGCATTCAACGGTAGCTGATACCTGGCTTGGCGGTGGAAACGCGGGTGCCGGCGGTGCCCTTGACGATCTCTTCGATGTCCGACAGCGAGCCGATCACAGCCACCTTGCCGGTGTGGCGGGCGAAGTCGCAGGCCGCTTGCACCTTGGGCCCCATGGAGCCGGCGGCAAAGCCTAGGCGTTCCAGTTCGTCGGGGTGGGCCTGAGCGATGGCTTTCTGGGTCGGCTTGTTGAAATCGATGTACGCGGCGTTGACGTCGGTGGCGATCACCAGCAGGTCGGCGTCCAGCTGTTCGGCCAGCAAAGCCGAGCACAGGTCCTTGTCGATGACGGCCTCGATGCCTTTGAGCTTGCGGTTTTCATCGTACATGGTGGGGATGCCGCCCCCGCCTGCGCAGATCACGATGCTGCTCTTTTCCAGCAGCCACTTGATCGGGCGGATTTCGAAGATGCGCTTGGGTTTGGGGCTGGCCACGACACGGCGGTACTTGTCGCCGTCGGCCTTGACCACCCAGCCTTTCTCCTTGGCCAGGCGCTCGGCCTCTTCCTTGCTGTAGACCGGGCCGATGAATTTGGTCGGGTCCTGGAAGGCCGGGTCGTTGGCGTCCACTTCCACCTGGGTCAGCAAGGTGGCGAACGGTACTTCGAAGGCCAGCAGGTTGCCCAGTTCCTGTTCGATCATGTACCCGATCATGCCTTCGGTCTCGGCACCCAGCACATCCAGCGGATAGGCCTCGTCGGGTTTGTAGGACAGGCCCTGCAGCGACAGCAGGCCGACTTGCGGGCCGTTGCCGTGGGCGATGACCAGTTCGTTGCCAGGATGGATCTTGGCGATCTGCTCGGTGGCGGTGCGGATATTGGCGCGCTGGTTCTCAGCGGTCATGGGCTCGCCGCGACGCAGCAGGGCGTTGCCGCCCAATGCAACAACGATACGCATGGTGAGTGTCCTTTAAGCGAAAGAAGGGTGCGCTGCTCTCGACCGGTATCGCCGCCCCTTGTGGGAGCGGGTTTACCCGCGAAAGCGTCAGCCCATGCAACGCGGCTGGTGCTACTGACGCATTCGCGGGTAAATCCGCTCCTACAGGGATCCGGCTTGCCGAGTCAGCCTTTACAGGTCAGCCAGGGTCGACACCAGGATCGCCTTGATCGTGTGCATGCGGTTTTCCGCCTGCTCGAAGGCGATGCACGCCGGCGACTCGAACACGTCATCGGTGACTTCGATGCCGTTGGCCAGGTGCGGGTACTGTTCGGCGATCTGCTTGCCGACCTTGGTCTCGGAGTTGTGGAACGCCGGCAGGCAGTGCATGAACTTGGTGCGTGGGTTGCCGGTGGCTTTCATCAGCTCCTTGTTCACCTGATAGGGCAGCAGCAGCTTGATGCGCTCGCCCCAGGCTTCGACCGGCTCGCCCATCGACACCCAGACGTCGGTGTGGATGAAGTCGACGTCCTTGACGGCAGCCTTGGCGTCCTCGGTCAGGGTGATGCGCGCGCCGCTTTCCTCGGCGTACTGCTTGCAGCGCTGCACGAGGTCGTCATGGGGCCACAGCTCCTTGGGCGCGGCGATGCGTACGTCCATGCCGAGCTTGGCGCCGATCAGCAGCAGCGAGTTGCCCATGTTGTTGCGGGCGTCGCCCAGGTAGGCATAGCTGATGTCGTGCATAGGCTTGTCGCTGTGCTCACGCATGGTCAGCACGTCGGCGATCATCTGGGTCGGGTGATATTCGTCGGTGAGGCCGTTGAACACCGGCACGCCGGCGAACTTGGCCAGCTCCTCGACGATTTCCTGTTTGAAACCCCGGTACTCGATGGCGTCGTACATGCGGCCGAGCACGCGGGCGGTGTCCTTCATGCTCTCTTTGTGGCCGATCTGCGAGGAGTTCGGGTCGATGTAGGTGACGTTGGCGCCTTGGTCATAGGCGGCGACTTCGAAGGCGCAGCGGGTGCGGGTCGAGGTCTTTTCGAAGATCAGGGCGATGTTGTTGCCTTTGAGGTGCTGCTGCTCGGTGCCGGTGTATTTGGCGCGCTTGAGGTCGCGGGACAGGTCCAGCAGGTACTTGAGCTCACGGGTAGTGTGGTGTTCGAGGCTGAGCAGGTTGCGGTTGTGAATATTGAACGCCATGACGGTTCTCCTTGAATTCGGGGCGGCCCGGCCGTCGCCTTGTGAGGACGGCCGGGGAATGGTCGTTAGTAGTCGATTGGGTCGCGCACGATCGGGCAGGTCATGCAGTGACCGCCGCCACGGCCCCGGCCCAGCTCGCCGGCGCTGATGGTGATGACTTCAATCCCGGCTTTGCGCAGCAGGGTATTGGTGTAGGTGTTGCGGTCGTAGCCGATGACCACGCCAGGCTCGACTGCCACCACGTTGTTGCCGTCATCCCACTGTTCGCGTTCGGCGGCGAAGCTGTTGCCACCAGTCTCGACCACCCGCAGCTTGACGCCCAGCTGCTCGCCGACCACTTCGATGAACGACTTGTTCTCGCGGCGCACGTCCATGCCGTAGGGCTTGCTTTCGTCTGGGCGAATGATGAACGGCACGATCTCGCGCACCACCTCCGGGAAGACCGTGACCAGGTCGCGGTCGCAGAAGCTGAACACGGTGTCCAGGTGCATGGCTGCGCGGGATTTCGGCAGCCCGGCGACGATGACTTTCTCCACCGCGCCCTTGGCGAACAGGTTCTGCGCCAGTTGACCGATGGCCTGACGCGAGGTGCGTTCGCCCATGCCGATCAACACGATGCCCTTGCCGATCGGCATCACGTCGCCGCCTTCGAGGGTGGCCTGGCCGTGGTCTTTGTCCGGGTCGCCATACCAGACCTGGAAGTCGGCCTTGGTG
The DNA here is from genome assembly GCF_048068075.1 of Pseudomonas sp. NY15354. Taxonomy (NCBI): domain Bacteria; kingdom Pseudomonadati; phylum Pseudomonadota; class Gammaproteobacteria; order Pseudomonadales; family Pseudomonadaceae; genus Pseudomonas; species Pseudomonas sp. NY15354. The sequence continues at coordinate 263,966 of NZ_JBLUPV010000003.1, read as the reverse complement.
AACTCGGGGTGGAACTTGTAGATGGCGGTGGTCAGCAGGGTTTCCTGGCGTCGCGCCGGCCAGTACATGGGGTTGAGGGTCACACCGCCGTAGATCCAGCACGTGGTGTCGCGGGTGAACTGGGTGTTGGGCAGCGGCGGCAGGATGAAGCTGGAGTGGCCCAGGTAGTCGTTGTACATCTTGACCACGCTGGCGCCTTCGCTTTCGGGCAGGTCCTGGCCGGCTACGCCGCCGATCAGGAACTCCGCCAGGCGACGTGGCTCAAGGCCTTCCAGCCAGCTGCGCACTTCGTTGGTCAGGCCGACACCGACAGTGTCAGGGGTGATCTTGCGATCGAGGATCCATTTGAGGGCCTCAGGGATCTGCACGATGTCGGTGAGCAGGTTGTGCATCTCCAGCACATCCACACCGCGCTCGCGCATCTTGGTGACGAAATCGAAGTGGTCGCGCTTGGCCTGGTCGACCCAGATCACGTCATCGAACAGCAGTTCGTCGCAGTTGCTCGGGGTCAGGCGCTTGTGTGCAAGGCCTGGGGCGCAAACCATCACTTTGCGCAGTTTGCCGGCTTCGGAGTGGACACCGTACTTCTGTTTTTCCGTGGACATGTTCATTCCTCCAAGAATGCGAAGACGTGGATCAAAGCGTCAGGAAGCCGTCGTAGAGTCCGTAGGCGGCCACCAGGGCGCCCACCACGACAGCGGCGAAGATCAGTTTTTCAATCGAGGTGAAGACCGGTTGGCCGACCTCGCGCTTGGCCTTGGCGAACAGGATCGCGCCAGGGGCGTAGAGCAGGGCCGAGAGCAGCAGGTATTTCACGCCGCCGGCATACAGCAGCCAGATGGCGTACAACAGGGCGATGCCGCCGATGATCAGGTCTTTCTGCCGTTCGGCCAGGGCCTGCTCGTAGGTTTCACTGCGTACCGCCAGCAGCACCGCATAGGCCGCCGACCACAGGTAGGGCACCAGGATCATCGAGGTGGCGAGGTAGATCAGCGACAGGTAGGTGCTGTTGGAGAACAGGGTGATGATCAGGAAGATCTGCACCATGGCGTTGGTCAGCCACAGGGCGTTGGCCGGTACATGGTTGGCGTTCTCGCGGCGCAGGAACTCCGGCATGGTGTGGTCCTTGGCCGCAGCGAACATGATCTCGGCGCACAGCAGTACCCAGGACAGCAGGGCGCCGAGCAGCGAGATGATCAGACCGACGCTGATCAGTACCGCGCCCCAGTGACCGACCACGTGCTCGAGCACAGCGGCCATCGATGGGTTCTGCAGCTTGGCCAGTTCCGGTTGGGTCATCACGCCCAGCGACAGCACGTTGACCAGTACCAGGAACAGCAGCACGGTGACGAAGCCGATGACCGTGGCCTTGCCCACGTCGGAGCGTTTTTCCGCCCGGGAGGAGAAGATGCTCGCGCCTTCGATGCCGATGAACACCCATACGGTGACCAGCATCATGTTGCGCACCTGGTCCATCACACTGCCCAGATCAGGGGAGCCTTCGCCCCAGATGTCGGCGGTGAAGATGTCCAGCTTGAAGGCGAACAGGCAGATCAGCGCGAACAGCGCCAGCGGCACGACCTTGGCCACGGTGGTGACCAGGTTGATGAACGCCGCTTCCTTGATGCCGCGCAGCACCAGGAAGTGCACCGCCCACAGCAGGACCGAGGCGCCGATCACCGCAGCCGGCGTGTTGCCCTCGCCGAAGATCGGGAAGAAGTAGCCCAAGGTGCTGAACAACAGCACGAAGTAGCCGACGTTGCCCAGCCATGCGCTGATCCAGTAGCCCCAGGCTGAGGAAAAGCCCATGTAGTCACCGAACCCGGCCTTGGCGTAGGCATACACCCCGCCGTCCAGATCCGGTTTGCGGTTGGCCAGGGTCTGGAACACGAAGGCGAGGGTCAACATGCCCACCGCCGTGATGGCCCAGCCGATCAATACAGCGCCGACACCGGCGCTGGCGGCCATGTTTTGCGGTAACGAGAAGATCCCGCCGCCAATCATGGAACCGACGACAAGTGCAACAAGTGCACCCAGTTTTAGTTTTCCGGGAGAATCAGACATTTAACAACTCCATGCCAGGAGAAAGTTGACCTCAGAGTAAATCCGACGCCTGTACCATGTGCTGACATGGGTCAGTTCATGGCGATGTGAAGTAGGAAAATTCCTTCACACGTGACTCCTGGAGAGTGCCGACAGCTTCTACTGCAGGCCTTGTGCGCTGGCACCTCCATGTCCTTCTAGAGCAAAAACTCCGTGTGGCCTGCGAGGTTTCAAGCTAGCCGCTTTTGGGCAATAAGCAAATTTTCGTGAAAATTCCGTCTTCACTATATTTGTCACTGACCTGCCTCATGGAAGACGCAGTATTAATGCCAAGTATATAGACGGACTCGTTATTAACGCTTTAGCCTTGATCGCTTGGTCTAATATAAGTTGGCTGCTGCTTTATAAGAATCAACATGGTGTTTCATGCGTATGACAACAGCCCAAAGGGGAGCCCTATGAGTGAACCGGGACAGAAGCTGCGCTTGGGTGCGTTGATCGCGCTGGTGGTCGGCTCGATGATCGGCGGCGGGATCTTTTCGTTGCCGCAGAACATGGCGGCGCGGGCCGATGTGGGCGCGGTGCTGATCGGCTGGGGCATCACCGCCGTGGGGATGCTGGCACTGGCCTTCGTGTTCCAGACCCTGGCCAACCGCAAGCCGGAACTGGATTCGGGGGTGTATGCCTATGCCAAGGCCGGTTTTGGCGAGTACATGGGCTTTTCCTCGGCCTGGGGCTACTGGATCAGTGCATGGCTGGGCAACGTGGGTTATTTCGTGCTGTTGTTCAGCACCCTGGGCTTTTATTACCCGGTGTTTGGCGAGGGCAACACGCCGGTGGCCATCGCGTGTGCGTCGTTGCTGCTGTGGGCGGTGCATTTCCTGGTGCTGCGCGGCATCAAGGAAGCGGCCTTCATCAACCAGGTGACCACCGTGGCCAAGGTGGTGCCGCTGCTGATCTTCATTGTCATTGCCGCATTCGCGTTCCGGGCCGATATCTTCACCCGCGACATCTGGGGCCTGAGCAATCCCAAGTTCGGCAACGTACTGGATCAAGTGCGCAACATGATGCTGGTGACCGTATTCGTGTTCATCGGCATCGAAGGCGCCAGTGTGTATTCGGGGCGGGCACTGCATCGCTCGGACGTGGGCAAGGCCACGGTGATCGGCTTTCTCGGGGTGCTGGCGCTGTTGGTACTGGTCAACGTGCTGTCGTTGGGGGTGATGACACAGCCTGAGCTGGCCAATCTGCAGAACCCCTCGCTGGCCTCGGTGCTGGAGCACATCGTCGGGCCCTGGGGGGCTTTGTTGATCAGCATTGGCCTGGCGATATCACTGCTGGGTGCGCTGTTGTCCTGGGCGCTGCTGTGCGCAGAGATCCTATTCGCCACGGCGCGGGACCAGACCATGCCGCGTTTTCTGGCGCGGGAGAACGCCAATCATGTGCCGGCCAATGCCCTGTGGCTGACCAACGTGATGATCCAGGGCTTCCTGCTGATCACATTGTTCTCGGCGGGCACCTACACCAGCCTGATTTACCTGGCGTCGTCGATGATCCTGGTGCCGTACTTCTGGTCGGCGGCCTACGCGGTGTTGCTGGCTCTTCGTGGCGAAGGTTATGCCGACCAGCCGCAGCTGCGTCGCAAGGACCTGGTGGTCGCCCTGGTGGCGCTGGTCTACGCCGTCTGGTTGTTGTATGCCGGCGGGCTCAAGTACCTGCTGCTGTCGGCGCTGCTCTATGCGCCAGGCGTCATCCTGTTCGCGCGGGCCAAGCATGAGCAGGGCAAGCCGCTGTTCACCGGTTGGGAGAAGTTGATCTTCGCGGCGGTTCTGGCTGGCGCGGGGCTGGCGGCCTATGGCTTGTATTCAGGGGTGTTGAGCTTGTGAGGGGCAGGGCGGGACAGGTCGCTCCGGCCGTGACCAGATCCACAGGTTGCCCAAGGCCATGCCACCAATGGCAAGGAACACCGGCCAGCGATGCTCGAAGAACGTCAGCATCAGCCCCGCGCACAGCAGCATGCTGAGCGTGGCGCTGACCTTGGCGCGACGCTGGATCACCTTGCCATTGCGCCAGTTGTACAGGATCGGCCCGAACAACCGATGTTGCTCCAGCCATGCGCTCAGGCGCGGTGAGCTGCGGGTCGCGGCCCAGGCGGCCAGGAGAATGAATTCGGTGGTCGGCAGGCCAGGGATGACGATCGCGACCAGGCCGATACCCAAGCTGACATAGGCCAGGATCGCGTAAAGCAGGCGGGCGAGTTTCGAGCGGGCGGGTCGGGTCATGGTCTCACTGCGAAAAAACGGTCCGGCCATCCAAGTGGTGGCCGGTTGAAGCTTGTCAGGCCAATGCGGCATCCGCGGCATAGGCATGCTTGAGCAGTTCGGTGAAGCGCTCGAAGGCGGCGACTGCGCCACGTTCGGCGGCGGCATCCTCCTCGGCCGACAGCTCGAGGCTGTCGAGGATTCGGGTGAACTGCTTCCAGCCTTCGGCACGGCCACCGGCCGGCTCGCCCAGATGACGGGCACCGAAGCTGTCGGACAGCTCCAGCGCCACGGCACGCTTGATCAGGAACGCGGCGCCCAGTTTGGAGCCTTCGGAGACGAAGATCCAGCCCAAGGCCTGCCCCAGGCTTGGGTGTTGCAACGTGCCGGGCAACGGGGCGGGGATGTCGGTGTCCAGGTCAGCCAGGTCCAGGCGCGCCTGCTCGGCGCGGCAGCGCTGGGGCAGGTCCGGCACGATGGCGATCAGTTGCGGGTCGTTGTACAGGGCCTGCAGTTCGGACTGGAACAGGTATTGGGCGACCACGAAACGGGTGAAGCTTTCGCGGCTGTCGAAGGGCTTGTGCGATTTGACCAAGGCGTCCAGCTCGGTGTGCGGCGCATGGGTGGCCTGGTTCAGGCGTTGGGAGCGCAGGGTTGGGATGGCGGTCATGGCGGGTCCTTGGGATATGAGGGCTCTAGACGAGACGAATCAGATCGGGTTCGGCAGTAAAAAATGTGCGACGACGGAATGACTGGGAGCGCGCCCCTTTCACGACGCAAGCCTGTTCCTACACGTATGGTGCTGTCGCTGTAGGAGCGGCCTTGTGCCGCGATCAGGCGCGAAGCGGCTGTAAAACCTGCCGCTTCGGTGCATCAGGTATACCGTGGTGGCCGGGTCTACGGCTGCTTTGCAGCCGATCGCGGCACAAGGCCGCTCCTACAGCGTGGTTGCTGCAGGAGCGGCCTTGCGTGGCGAAAGGGCCGTGAAGCGGCCCCGGTTATGGCGCGTGTTCAGATATCCCAGATCAAATTGATGGCGAAGTTGCGCCCTGGTGCAGTCAGACGGTCGAGGTTGGCCGGCTGGGTGACGGCGGCTTCGCTCTGGCCGTTCCGACCGACGGTGGCGTAGCTGCGTACGTCATCCCACTGCCAGTACTTCTTGTCGGTCAGGTTGTACAGGCCGGCATTGACGGTCAGGTCGTCGGTGATCTTGTAGAAGCCACTCAGGTCGAGCACGCCATAGCCGGGGGTACGCCAGCGCGAAGTGCTGCCATCGGGGGAGAAGAACGTGGTGTCGTCGACGCGGTTCTTGCGCTTGACCAGTGTCCAGCTCAAAAGGCCGCCATAGCTGTCCTGTTCATACCCTAGGCCAAACACGCCGGTGAGTGGGTTGACGCTGTTCAGCGGTTGGCCGGTATCGTCGTTGCGGCCATAGGCATAGGCCACCGAGCCTTGTGTGTACAGGCCCTGCGGCGCACCAAAGTGATCAAGGTTCAAGCGACCCCTGACCTCGGCGCCTTTGATGGTCGCGTGCTTGATGTTCTGCGCCTGGAAATCGAGCGCATCGTCGCCGTTGAGCAGGGCGTCTTCATTGATGAAGTCGCGGTACTTGTTATAGAAGACGGCGACATCGAAGTTGCCCGCATCGAAGTTGCCGCGCAGGCCGGTTTCATAGCTTTTGCTCTTTTCCGGCTCAAGATTCGGATTCGGCTGGACCACATAGCCGCCGGCCGGGTTCTCGAAGCGGCCATACAACGCCTTGGCTGTCGGCGTGCGGAAGCCTTCGGCGTACTGCCCGTACCAGGTGTAATGGTCGTTGAAGGCATAGGTCACGCCCAGCTTGGGTGAAACGCGGTGCCAGTTCTTCTGTTTGTCGCTGACGATGGTGTTGCCCGAGGTCGGCAGGGTGGCCAGGAACTCATCGGTCAGGTGCGGCTTGAGCTGGGTGTAGTCGTAGCGCGCGCCTGGCAGGAAGGTCCAGTTGTTCCAACGGATCTCGTCCTGGGCGAACAGGCTGTAGGTGTTGATGGTCGGGTCGGGGAAGTCGCTGACCCGGGCCAGGCTGTCGGCAGGACTGATCTGGCCGATGGCTGTGCAGGTGCCCCCTACATTCAGGCAGACGCCAGTGCCGCTACGAGCACCGGTGACTTTTTCCTGCTTGAGCGTTGTGCCGTAGGTCAGCAGATGGTCGGTGGCGCCAACCGTGAAGGCTTTGTCGAGCTGTGCATCCAGCACCCATTGGCGGTCCTTGTAGGTCGTCTGGCGATCACGGAGCACTTCACGGCCGCGGGCGAAGTACAGCTCCTCGGTGCGTTGATCGGTCTTGGCGATCTGGTAGTTCAAGCTCCATTTCAGGTGATCGGCCAGTGCGCTGTCGAGGCCGAACTCATGGTTGATGCCGAAGCGCTCACGGGTGATGGTGTCGTCGGTACCGCGAGCGCGATACAGGTTCGAAGCGCCCATGCCGGGGATGAACGGCCCACCCACGGCGCTCAGTACATTCTGGTCGCGATCGTCCTTGTAGCGCTCATAGGTAAAGCCCAATCGCGCATCGTCGGCGTAGTTCCAGCCCAGCTTGGCCAGTACGTTGGTGGTGCGCACGTCCTCGGGGTTGGCTTTGGTACGGTCAAGGCCTGTGCCGCCGTGCTCGCCGTAGGATTCGGTCTCGTGACCGTTGCGCTGGCTCAGGTGCAGCAAGCTGTCGAAGTCGCCTTGGCGGCCGGCGACGGTGGCGGAGGTCAGCCAGCTTTCATCGGCCGAGCTGTAGCCGGTCTTCAGGCGGGCGCCCACGTCCTTGCCGGGTTTGATGATGTCGTCCGGATCGAGGGTGAAGTAGCTCACCGCCCCGCCGATGGCATTGCTGCCATAGAGCACTGAGGCTGGGCCGCGGAGGATCTCCACGCGCTTGACGATCTCGGGGTCGACGTAGTTGCGCTGGGTCTGGGCGTAGGGGCCGTAGAAGAAACCATCCGGAACCGAGACGCCGTCGACCTGGGTGAGGATCCGCTCGCCATCGATGCCACGGATGTTGTAGCCGTTCAGGCCGCTGCGCTGGCCGACGCCGCCGACGGAGACGCCCGGCTCGTAACGGACCAGCTCCTTGATGTCGTTGACGTTCTGGCGATCGAGTTGCTCGCGGGTCTGCACGCTCACGGTGCTCGGTACCTGGCTGACGTCCTGGGCACTGCGGGTGGCGCTGACGGTCAGTTGCTGCAGGGCGATGGTATTACCGGCCTGCTGGCGTTCCAGCACCACATTGGCATTGCCGATCTTGCGCAGGCTCAACCCCGTGCCTTGCAGCAGGCGGCGCAGGGCGGCCTCCGCTGGCAGCGAGCCCCGTACACCTGGCGACGATACGCCTTCGGCCAGTTCGGCGCTGAAGCCAACCTGCCAGCCGGTGACTTGGCTGAACGCGTTGATCGCCGAAACCAATGGCTGCTGCTCGATGGCAAAGCGGTAGTCGCCCAGGCGTGGGCTACTGGCCTTGGCCGGCTCTGCGGCCAGGGTGGGCAAGCTACAGGCGCCGCTGGCGAGCAGGGCCAGGGTCAGCAGGGACAATTGCCCCATGCGGCGAGAAGGGGGGGACGGGCGAGTTGGACCTGTGGACATCGAAGGCGCTCCCTGACGCGCGAACTGTTATAGGTGATGACCGTTCTTGTTTTCAAACAAGAATCAGTTGCATTGGCTATAACGAGACGGACGGCTGGGCGCGATCGCGTAAAAAAACTTCAGGGCGTCAGTTGAGGATCACCAGAGCCGGATACTCGTGCAACTGCGCGGAGGTGATGTGGGCCAGGGCGCGCAGGGTTTCCAGGGGTTGGTCCAGGCGGTAGTTGCCGGTTACCGCTACCTGTTCGAGCTGTGGGTTGCGGCTGATGATCCAGCCAGGGTAGTAGCGGCGAACCTCGGCCAGCACTTGGCTGAGCGGGCAGTTCTCGAACACCAGGCGGCCTTCGACCCAGGCCAGGTCCTTGTGCATGTCCCGGCGCTGGCGCTGGCCGAATCCCTGCGGACCGACGCTGATGCTGTCGCCGGCCGACAGCCGGATGCGCTGGTCGCGGGCGCTTTGCAGGTCGATATCGCCCCGCTGCACCCTGACTTGCGCTTCGCCATCGAGGTAGCGCACGGCGAAGTCGGTGTCTTGTGCCTGCGCGCGCAGCGGGCCTGCTTCCAGTTCCAGCGGAGCAGGGCTGTTGCCGGGTACCTGGAAGTACGCCTCGCCCTGCAACAGGCGTGCGACCGGACGGCCGTCACGCAGGTCGTTGGCGAGCGCTGAGTTGGTGTTGAGCAACACCCGGGCGCCGTCGTCCAGTTGCAGGCGTTGGCGTTCGCCGACCACGGTCAGGTGGTCGGCCTGCAGGCGCATGGGCAGGTTGCCGAAAGTGAACAGCCCGACCAGCAGCACGGCGGCAGTGGCCAAGGGTTTCCAATGGGTACGCAGACGACCGCCCAACGTGGTGCGGCGACGGTGATTCAATTGCACCGCGGCCTGATGCAGCGGCGCGCCGTTCCACAGGGCTTCGGCTTCGACGTAGGCTTCGGCGTTTTCCGCGGCGGCGCCCAGCCAGGCTTCGAAATCCCGGGTGTCTTGCTCGCTGGCGCATTGCAGACGTACCAGCCAGTCCAACGCTTCGTCCATGGCACGCGCACGGGCATCAGGCGCGTCGGGTGACGGGCGAGGAGCGGGGCTGTCTGTCACGGAGAATCCTTGCTGTGGGTTTTTCGCGAATGATCATGGCTGCGAGGGAGCGTGGCAAGGGCTTTGCCTTTGCCGGCCGGCGGATGGTCGGCTCACTTGAGGCGGTCGGCCACGCCCATGCAGATGGCCATGATCAGTTTCAGCTCCTTCTGTACCGTGCTGGCCGATACCTGCAATTGCTCGGCGATCTCCAGGTAGCTGGCGCCCTGCAGGCGGCTGAGGATGAAGATGCGCTGCTGGCGTGGGGTGAGTTGGTCAAGGCTGACGCTCAGGTGCTCGAGCAATTGCTCCGCATGGGCGGCATCTTCGCTGCTGCTGGTCGGCGCGGCGACATTGTGCAGCACCTCGTCAGGAACATCGTCCACCAGCGTGCGGGCCTGCACCCGGCGGGCGCGCAGGTGATCGAGCGCGAGGTTGCGCGCGGTCTGGAACACGAACGGTTCCAGGTGCTCGATGGGGCGTTCGCCCAGGGCACGGGTGACCCGCAGGTAGGTCTCCTGGAGCAGGTCCTCGGCCGTGCTGGGGTTGCCCACCATGCGCTGCAAGGTGCGCAGCAAAGGGAGGCGCTGGGTGAGGAACACTGTGTTGAACCGGGACTGACTCACGAGGAAACCTGACCGATGAAAGGCAAATGATAATGCTTATCATCTGTTGTATTGGTCAAGTCTCATCGAAGTAAAGAATGGGTAAGTATCGCTGTGCGGCGACCTTGCGGCAGAGGCACCGGGGCCCATGGCAGGCTTCACCCGTCCTAAAAACGAACTGACAAAGCCTGCGATGGGCTGCCCGATCAATTCGCGTTGCACAGCGCCAGGCAGTTGTCGAGCATGCGGTTGGAGAAGCCCCATTCGTTGTCGTACCACGCCAGCACCTTGAGCATCCGGCCATTGGCGCGGGTGTGGTTGGCATCGAAAATCGACGACAGCGGGTTGTGGTTGAAGTCGCAGGAGACCAGCGGCAGGGCGTTGTAGCCCAGGATGCGCGAATGTCGGCTGGCTTCGAGGAACAGTTGGTTGACCTCCTCGGCGCGGGCTTCGCGCTTGAGGTTGACGGTCAGGTCCACCAGCGACACATTGATCACCGGCACCCGCACCGCCATGCCGGTGAGCTTGCCGGCCAGCTCCGGCAGCACCAGGCCCACGGCCTCGGCGGCGCCGGTCTTGCTCGGGATCATCGATTGGGTGGCCGAGCGTGCGCGGTAGGGGTCGGTGTGGTAGACGTCGGTGAGCACCTGATCGTTGGTGTAGGCGTGGATGGTGGTCATCAGCCCTTGCTCGATGCCGAACTCGCGGTGCAGCACCTGGGCGATCGGCGCCAGGCAGTTGGTGGTGCAGGAGGCATTGGAGATGATCTGGTGCGAGGCGCGCAGGGTGTCGTGGTTGACCCCATACACCACCGTGGCGTCAGCGCCCTTGGCGGGCGCCGAGATGATCACCTTGCCCGCACCGGCGCTCAGGTGGGCGGCAGCCTTGGCGCGGTCGGTGAACAAGCCCGTGCATTCGAACACCACGTCCACCGCTTCGGCCTTCCAGGGTAGCTCCGCAGGATTGCGGATGGCACTGACCGCGATACGGTCGCCATTGACCGTCAGGCTCTCCTGGTCGGACTCCACTTGTGCATCGAACGTGCCGTGCACGCTGTCGTACTTGAGCAGGTGGGCGTTCATTGCACTGTCGCCCAGGTCGTTGATGGCGACGACCTGCAGGTCCTGGCGGTAGCCTTGGGTATAGAGTGCGCGCAGGACGTTGCGTCCGATGCGGCCAAATCCATTGATGGCGATGCGAAGGGTCATGGCATTACCTCTGGCAGTCCGAGTGAAGCTTGTGGCAAAAAGGTCACTTCACTGAAACGGTTTTGTTATTGGAATTACAAGATTATTCACTGCTGGATAGAAAACAAGCCTTTTTGATGGCAGTATTTTGTTAAACCTACAACGAGTGGTCGGGCAGACCACCCCCAGATCGCGTCAGGCCCCCTTCCCTTGAGCCTAGGCCGCAATCGTTTGAAGGGGAAATGCCCATCGACGCCACCCTTACAGTCAGCCTGGAGTCCAGTACATGCATCCGCGCATCCTTGAGGTCACCGCACGGTTGGTCGAACGCAGCCGTGCCACCCGTGAACGCTACCTGGAGCTGATTCGCGGCGCGGCCAGCGATGGCCCCATGCGCGCCAGCCTGCAATGTGCCAACTTCGCCCACGGCGTGGCCGGCTGCGGCGCCGAGGACAAACACAGCCTGCGGATGATGAACGCCGCCAACGTGGCCATCGTCTCGGCCTACAACGACATGCTGTCGGCGCACCAGCCGTACCAGCACTTCCCGGAACAGATCAAACAGGCGCTGCGCGAGATCGGCTCGGTCGGCCAGTTCGCCGGTGGCGTACCGGCCATGTGCGATGGCGTCACCCAGGGCGAGCCAGGTATGGAGCTGGCCATCGCCAGCCGTGAAGTGATCGCCATGTCCACCGCCATCGCCCTGTCCCACAACATGTTCGACGCCGCATTGATGCTCGGCATCTGCGACAAGATCGTGCCGGGCCTGATGATGGGTGCTCTGCGCTTTGGTCATCTGCCGACCATCTTCGTCCCCGGCGGCCCGATGCCTTCGGGCATCTCCAACAAGGAAAAGGCCGACGTGCGCCAGCGCTACGCCGAAGGCAAGGCCAGTCGCGAAGAGCTGCTGGAGTCGGAGATGAAGTCCTATCACAGCCCCGGCACCTGTACCTTCTATGGCACGGCCAACACCAACCAACTGGTGATGGAAGTCATGGGGCTGCACCTGCCGGGGGCTTCGTTCGTCAATCCGTACACGCCGTTGCGTGACGCCCTGACCGCCGAGGCGGCGCAGCAGGTCACGCGCATGACCAAGGCCAGCGGCAGTTTCATGCCCCTGGGCGAGATCGTCGATGAGAAGGCGCTGGTCAACTCGATCGTCGCCCTGCATGCCACCGGCGGCTCCACCAACCATACCCTGCACATCCCGGCCATCGCCCAGGCTGCCGGCATCCAGCTGACCTGGCAGGACATGGCGGACCTTTCCGAGGTGGTGCCGACCCTGTCCCACGTCTATCCCAACGGCAAGGCCGACATCAACCACTTCCAGGCAGCGGGTGGCATGGCCTTCCTCATTCGTGAACTGCTCGATGCCGGGCTCCTGCACGAGGACGTCAATACCGTGGCTGGCCACGGCCTGCGCCGCTACACCCAGGAGCCGTTCCTCGAGGAGGGCAAGCTGGTCTGGCGTGAAGGGCCGCGCCAGAGCCTGGACGAGAGCATCCTGCGCCCGGTGGCGCGACCGTTCTCGGCCGAAGGCGGCTTGCGAGTGATGAACGGCAACCTCGGGCGTGGCGTCATGAAGGTGTCGGCGGTAGCGCCCGAGCATCAGGTGGTGGAAGCGCCGGCCCGGGTGTTCCATGACCAGCAGTCTCTGGCCGATGCGTTCAAGGCCGGCGAGCTGGAGCGGGACTTCGTCGCAGTGGTGCGCTTCCAGGGGCCGCGTTGCAACGGCATGCCCGAGCTGCACAAGCTGACCCCCTTCCTGGGCGTGCTGCAGGACCGTGGCTACAAGGTGGCGCTGGTCACCGACGGGCGGATGTCCGGCGCCTCGGGCAAGATCCCGGCAGCCATCCACGTGTGCCCCGAGGCCTACGACGGGGGGCCGCTGGCGCGGGTGCGCGATGGCGATATCGTGCGGGTCGATGGCATCGAGGGCACGTTGCAACTGATGGTATCGGCCGAGGAACTGGCCACCCGTGACCAGCCGGCGCCTCCCCAGGGCAATGACCTGGGCATGGGACGCGAGCTGTTTGGCTTCATGCGTGTGGCGTTCAGCCCAGCCGAGCAGGGTGCCAGCGCCTTCACCTCGGCCCTGGAGCGACTGAAATGAAAGCACTGCTGGTTGGCGATATCGGCGGCACCAACGCCCGCTTTGCCCTGTGGCACGACAACCAGTTACAGGCGGTGCAAGTCCTGGCGACTGCCGACTACACGAGCCCTGAGCAGGCCATCGAGGCTTATCTGACGGGGCAAGGCATTGCCCATGGTGGGCTGGCGGCGGTGTGCCTGGCGGTCGCCGGACCGGTAAGCGGCGATGCGTTCCGCTTCACCAACAATCACTGGCGGCTGAGCCGCCGCGCTTTCTGCCAAGCCTTGCAGGTCGAGCACCTGCTGTTGATCAACGACTTCAGCGCCATGGCCCTGGGCATGACGCGTCTGCAGCCTGGCGAGTATCGCCAGGTGTGTCCGGGCGCCGCCGACCCTGCGCGCCCGGCCCTGGTCATCGGCCCCGGCACCGGCCTGGGCGTAGGCAGCCTGTTGCGCCTGGACAACCAGCACTGGCTGGCCTTGCCAGGGGAGGGCGGGCATGTCGACCTGCCGGTGGGCAACGAGCGCGAGACGGCGATCCATCAGCAGATCCATCGGCAGATCGGTCATGTCAGCGCCGAGACGGTATTGAGCGGCGGCGGGCTGGTGCGCTTGTACCAGGCAATGTGCGCGCTCGATGGCGACGTACCCCGGCACAAGACGCCCGCGCACATCACCGATGCCGCGCTGGGCGGCGAGCCGCGAGCCCTGGCGGTGGTCGAGCAGTTCTGCCGTTTCCTTGGGCGTGTGGCCGGTAACAATGTCCTGACCCTGGGGGCACGGGGTGGGGTCTATATTGTCGGCGGCGTGATTCCGCGCTTTGCCGAGCTGTTTCTGCAGAGCGGTTTTGCCACGAGCTTTGCCGACAAGGGCTGCATGAGCGGCTATTTCGAAGGGGTGCCGGTGTGGCTGGTGACGGCGGAGTTCTCCGGCTTGCTGGGGGCAGGGGTGGCGCTGCAGCAGGCGTTGGATCATTGATCGCCGGGCCCTGGGTGCCCATCCGTTATCACCACCAGAGGAAGGTTCAGTGACCACCGCCGGTAAATCGATCCTGATGGTCGACGACGACCAGGAAATCCGTGAACTGCTGCAGACCTACCTGAGCCGCTCGGGCTTCCAGGTGCATGCCGAGGCCGATGGCAGGGGCTTTCGCCAGGCGCTGGAGTCCGTGCCCTGTGACCTGGCGATTCTCGATGTGATGCTGCCTGATGAGGATGGCTTCAGCCTGTGTCGCTGGGTGCGCCAGCACCCGCGTCTGGCGCGGGTGCCGATCATCATGCTGACCGCCAGCTCCGACGAGACCGACCGGGTCATTGGTCTGGAACTGGGCGCCGACGACTACCTGGGCAAACCGTTCAGCCCCCGTGAGTTGCAAGCGCGGATCAAGGCGTTGCTGCGCCGCGCCGAGTTCGGTCAGGCGGCACCCAGCCAGGCGGTGCTGGCCTTCGACGAATGGCGCCTGGATACCATCAGTCATCGCTTGTTCCATCGCGATGGCGAAGAGGTGATTCTCTCCGGCGCCGACTTCGCCCTGCTCAAGCTGTTTCTTGACCATCCGCAGCAGATCCTCGATCGCGACACCATCGGTAATGCCACCCGAGGCCGTGAGCCGATGCCGCTGGACCGCATCGTCGACATGGCGGTCAGCCGCCTGCGCCAACGCCTGCGGGACACCGACAAACCGCCACGGTTGATCCGCACTGTGCGCGGCAGTGGTTACCTGCTGGCGGCCCATGTCTGCCCTGCCTGCTGAGCGGCGCTGGCGCCTGCTGCCGCGCTCACTGCTCGGGCGCATGCTGTCGTTGACGTTGCTGGTGGTGCTGTTGGCCCAAGGGCTGTCTAGCCTGATCTGGGTCTCCCAGTTGCGCGCCAGCCAGCTCCAGGGCCTGCAGGCCAGTGCCCGCAGCCTGGCCCATTCGATGAGCGCCAGCGTCAGTTACTTCCGTTCGTTGCCGGTCGCCTATCGGCCCATGGTCCTGGACCAGTTGCGCAGCATGGGCGGCACGCGGTTTTTCGTCTCGCTCAACGACAAGCCGCTGGACATGCCCGTGCTGCCGATCACGCCACGCAAGCAGGCGGTGATCGACGTGTTCCAGTCGGTGCTGCACGAGCGGTTGGGGCCGCAGATGGAAATCTCCGTGGAATTCGTCAGCCCCCAGGAGCTGCGCATTTTCAACAGCGGCTTGAAGCTCGACGAGCTGCCGCGCTCCTGGGCGCATTATTCCCTCACCCTGGAACCGCTCAACCCGCCGGTGCTGGTCACCCAGATCCGCCTGGACGAAGGCGAGTGGTTGTACATCGCCTCGCTGCTGCCAGAGCCCTACACCAGCCTTGAGGCCGAGCGCCTGCCGCGTCAGCAGATCGGCTTCATCGCGTTGACCACCGCCTTGTTGTTGCTGTTCATCGGTTTGCTCGTGCACTGGCAGAGCCGCCCGCTCAAGCGCCTGGCGCGGGCGGCGCGGGAGATGTCCCTGGGGGCCGATGTCGCGCCGGTGACCGAAGGCGGCGGCAGTGAGGTGGCTGAAGTGGGGCGGGCATTCAACAGCATGCGCGAGCGCATCAGCCGCTACCTGACCGAGCGTGCGCAGCTGTTCAGTGCGGTGTCCCACGACCTGCGCACGCCCATCACGCGCTTGCGCCTGCGGGTCGAACTGCTCGAGGACGAGCAAATGCAGGCCAAGTTCAGCCGTGACCTCGATGAATTGGAGCTGCTGGTCAAAGGGGCGTTGCAGTGCGTGAAAGACACCGACATCCACGAGAACATCGAGCCGGTGGACCTCAACCAAGTGCTGGAGATACTCGCCGAGCCTTACCTGGGCGACGGCCGCATCACCCTCGAAGGGCGTGCCCTGGCGCCGTATGCGGGCAAGCCCCTGGCCCTGCGCCGGTGCATCGGCAACCTGATCGACAATGCCATCAAGTATGGCGAGCGGGCGCATCTGCGCATTCTCGACAGCGCCACGGGGTTTGTCCTGCAAGTGGATGACCAAGGGCCTGGGGTGCCGGAACAACGCCTGGAACAGGTGTTCGAGCCGCATTTCCGGCTGGCCGGTCAGCAGCAGGGCTACGGGCTGGGGCTAGGCATCGCGCGCAATATCGCCCACAGCCATGGCGGAGAGGTCAGCTTGCTGAACCTGCGCCAGGGCGGCTTGCGGGTCACCTTGAGCCTGCCGCGCAGCATCGATTGAGTGGCGAATGTCACCGCTTGGTGACATTCGCGCATCCCTTCGTTACCTGGCGGCCTTTGCCGGCTGTTTAGACTCCAAGGCAAGCGCAAGCACCCATGACTTGCCTTCGCATAACAACAAGAAAGGTTCTCCACGATGAATGTGATCACTCGCCTCGCCGCTGTCGTTTCCCTCGCCTCATGCCTGCCGCTGACGGCCTTGGCCGCCGATAACGGGACTGTCGAAGTCCTGCATTGGTGGACCTCCGGCGGCGAGGCCGCCGCCGTCAATACCCTCAAGCAGCAGGTCGAAAAAGACGGTTTCACCTGGAAGGACAATGCCGTGGCCGGTGGTGGTGGCGCCGCCGCCATGACCGTGCTCAAGAGCCGCGCCGTGGCGGGTAACCCACCTGCCGCCGCGCAGATCAAGGGCCCCGACATCCAGGAGTGGGGCGCTTTGGGTCTGCTCGCCGAACTCGACGAGGTGGCCAACGCCAACCAGTGGGACACACTGCTGCCGGCCAAGCTCACGCACATCTGGAAGTACGATGACCACTATGTGGCCGTTCCGGTGAACATCCACCGGGTCAACTGGCTGTGGGTCAACCCAGTGGTGTTCGAGAAGGCGGGCGCCAAAGTGCCGCGTACGCTCGATGAGCTGTTCGTCGCCGCCGACAAGCTCAAGGCCGCAGGCTTTCAGCCGCTGGCCCATGGTGGCCAGCCCTGGCAGGACAGCACGGTGTTCGAAAGCCTGGTCCTGAGCATCCTGGGCCCGGAGGGTTACCACAAGGCCTTCGTCGAGCTGGACGAGCAGACGCTCACCGGCGACAAGATGGTCGAGACCTTCAAGACCTTGCAGCGCCTGGGCACCTACATGGACGCCAACCGCGCCGGCCGCGACTGGAACATTGCGGCCGCCGAAGTCATCAACGGCAAGGCCGGGATGCAGATCATGGGCGACTGGGCCAAGAGCGAATGGACCGCCGCCCACAAGGTGGCCGGCAAGGACTACCAGTGCGTGCCATTCCCCGGCACCCAGGGCAGCTTCACCTACAACATCGACTCCCTGGCGATGTTCAAGCTCAAGAACGAGAGCGACATCAAGGCCCAGAACGACCTGGCCAAGGTCGCGTTGGAGCCGGCCTTCCAGACCGCCTTCAACCAGGCCAAGGGCTCGCTGCCGGTGCGCCAGGGCATGGACATGAGTGCGTTCGACGCCTGCACCCAGCAGTCGCAGAAGGACTTCCAGGAGGCCGAGAAAGGCCAGGGGCTGCAACCGAGCATGGCGCACAACATGGCCTCGTCACTGGCGGTGCAGGGGGCCATCTTCGATGTGGTCACCAACTTCCTCAACGACCCCAAGGCAGACCCTGCCAAGGCGGCCAAGCAACTGGGCGCAGCGATCAAGGCAGCGCAGTAGTACTGCCGCCTCTCCCTGACGTTACAGGCCCCTGTGGGAGCGGGCTCACCCGCGAAGCATGCGACACGGTGCATGGCACCCGCTTCGCCGGTGTTTGCGGCGGTTCGACGCCTCCCGCTCCACAGGACTCGCGCTCGATGCAGGTTCTCCGGTACCTCACATGAACACAGCAATCGCAACCCTGCGGGCCTCTCCCCTGGACGCCCTGCAACGCTGGCTCCCGAAACTGGTGCTGGCGCCCAGCATGCTGATAGTCCTGGTGGGCTTCTATGGCTACATCCTCTGGACCTTCGTGCTGTCCTTCACCCGCTCCAGCTTCATGCCCAGCTATCAGTGGGCCGGGCTGAGCCAGTACCTCAAGCTGCTGGCCAACGACCGCTGGTGGGTCGCCAGCAAGAACCTGCTGGTGTTCGGCGGCCTGTTCATCGCCATCAGCCTTGTGGTGGGGGTATTGCTGGCGGTGCTGCTCGACCAGCGCATCCGCCGTGAAGGCGTCATCCGCACGATCTACCTATACCCGATGGCGCTGTCGATGATCGTCACCGGCACCGCCTGGAAATGGCTGCTCAACCCTGGCCTTGGCCTGGACAAACTGCTGCGCGACTGGGGCTGGGAAGGCTTTCGCTTCGACTGGCTGGTGGA
Organism: Pseudomonas sp. NY15354; assembly: GCF_048068075.1. Lineage (NCBI taxonomy): Bacteria > Pseudomonadati > Pseudomonadota > Gammaproteobacteria > Pseudomonadales > Pseudomonadaceae > Pseudomonas > Pseudomonas sp. NY15354. The sequence goes on along the minus strand of NZ_JBLUPV010000003.1, from coordinate 245,873 downwards.
CCCGGACCGGGTGGTCTATTGCCTGGTGATCGCCGCGGTGTGGCAGGCCTCAGGCTTTGTCATGGCGTTGTTCCTGGCGGGCCTGCGTGGGGTCGACCCCTCGATCATCCGCGCCGCCCAGGTCGATGGCGCGAGCCTGCCGAAGATCTACCTGCGCATCGTGCTGCCAAGCCTGCGGCCGGTGTTCTTCAGTGCCTTGATGATCCTTGCGCACATCGCCATCAAGAGCTTCGACCTGGTGGCAGCGATGACCGCTGGCGGCCCGGGCTACGCCTCCGACCTGCCGGCGATGTTCATGTACAACTTCACCTTCAGCCGTGGGCAGATGGGCATGGGGTCGGCCAGCGCGATCCTCATGCTCGGCGCCATCCTGGCGATCCTGGTGCCCTACTTGTATTCGGAACTGAGGACCAAGCGCCATGACTAGTCCGCGTTGGTTTGCCCCCAGCCGCCTGGCCATCCATGCCACGTTGCTGATCGCCTGTGCGCTGTACCTGATACCCCTGGTGGTGATGCTGCTGACCAGCTTCAAATCGCCGGAGGACATCCGCGCCGGCAACCTGCTGAGCTGGCCGGAAGTAGTCACCGGGATCGGCTGGATCAAGGCCTGGGACACGGTCGGTGGCTACTTCTGGAACTCGGTGAAGATCACCGTACCGGCCGTGCTCATCTCCACCTTGGTGGGCGCCTTGAACGGTTATGTGCTGTCGATGTGGCGCTTTAGAGGCTCGCAGCTGTTCTTCGGCCTGTTGCTGTTCGGTTGCTTCCTGCCGTTCCAGACGGTGCTGCTGCCGGCCTCGTTCACCCTCGGCAAGCTGGGGCTGGCCAGCACCACCACGGGGCTGGTGCTGGTGCACATCGTGTATGGGCTGGCCTTTACCACGCTGTTCTTTCGCAACTACTACTGCAGCGTGCCCGAGGCCTTGGTGCGCGCGGCGCGGCTGGACGGGGCGGGGTTCTTCACCATCTTCGGGCGGATCCTGCTGCCGATGTCGGTGCCGATCATCATGGTCTGCCTGATCTGGCAGTTCACCCAGATCTGGAACGACTTTCTCTTCGGCGTGGTGTTCGCCAGCGGCGACGCCCAGCCCATCACCGTGGCCCTGAACAACCTGGTCAACACCAGCACCGGGGTCAAGGAATACAACGTCGACATGGCGGCGGCGATGATCGCGGGGCTTCCGACCCTGCTGGTCTATGTGCTGGCCGGCAAATATTTCCTGCGCGGCCTGACCGCCGGCGCGGTCAAGGGGTGACACATGGCACGGCTCGAACTTCGCAACGTCAACAAGCGCTACGGCAGCGGCCTGCCGGATACCCTCAAGGCCATCGATCTGGGCATCGAGTCTGGCGAGTTCCTGATCCTGGTCGGCCCCTCCGGGTGCGGCAAGTCGACCTTGATGAACTGCATCGCCGGGCTGGAGGACATCAGCGGCGGCGAAATCCTGGTCGATGGCGCCGACATCAGTGGCATGAGCCCCAAGGATCGGGACATCGCCATGGTGTTTCAGTCCTATGCGCTGTACCCGACCATGAACGTGCGCGACAACATCGCCTTCGGCTTGAAGATTCGCAAGATGCCTCAGGCGGCGATCGACGAGGAGGTGGCGCGGGTGGCCAAGCTGCTGCAGATCGAGCATCTGCTCACGCGTAAGCCAGGCCAGCTTTCTGGCGGTCAGCAGCAGCGGGTGGCCATGGGCCGGGCCTTGGCGCGGCGGCCGAAGATCTACCTGTTCGACGAGCCGTTGTCGAACCTCGATGCCAAGCTGCGGGTGGAGATGCGCACCGAGATCAAACTGATGCACCAACGCTTGAAGACCACCACCGTGTACGTCACCCATGACCAGATCGAGGCCATGACCCTCGGTGACAAAGTGGCGGTGATGAAGGACGGCGTCATCCAGCAGTTCGGCACGCCCCAGCAGATCTACAACGACCCGGCCAATCAGTTCGTCGCCAGCTTCATCGGCTCACCGCCAATGAACTTCATTCCGGCGCGCCTGACGAAACAGCAAGGACGCCTGGTGGCGTTGCTCGACAGTGGGCAGGCCCGTTGCGAGCTACCTGTGGCTGGCCTGTCGGATGAGCTTGAAGGGGGCGAGGTGCTGCTGGGCATTCGCCCCGAGCAGATTGGCGTGGGAGAGGGCGATGGCGTGCATGGCATTCGCGCCGAGGTGCAGGTGACCGAGCCCACCGGGCCGGACCTGTTGGTGTTCGTCACCCTCAATCAAGTCAAGGTGTGCTGCCGTTTGGCGCCGGATGTCGCCTGCCGTGTGGGGGACAGTCTGAATCTGCAGTTCGACCCCGCGCGGGTGCTGCTGTTCGACGCCGCCAGTGGCGAGCGCCTGGGGCAGGTCGCGCCCGAGCAGATCGCCACAGGCAATGTTGCGCGCTTCAAAGGGCGCTGAGTCATCTAAACCTTCAATAACAAGAAAAGTGAGGAACAAGGGATGGACCATCGCAAACGCATCAGGACGCTGGGCTCGCTGGCCATGCTGACCCTCGTTGGCAGCGGCGGGGCGCACGCGGCCGAGGCCTTCTCGGCGGATTCGAAATGGATGACCGGCGATTGGGGCGGTACCCGCACCGAGCTGCTGGAAAAAGGCTACGACTTCACCCTCGACTATGTCGGCGAGGTGGCCGGGAACCTGCACGGCGGCTACAACGACGACAAGACCGCCCGCTACAGCGACCAGTTCGCCCTGGGCGCGCATCTGGACCTTGAGAAGATCCTGGGCTGGCATGACGCCGAGTTCAAGCTGGCCATCACCGAGCGCAGCGGTCGTAACTTGTCCAACGACCGCATCAGCGACCCACGCGCTGGGCAGTTGAGCTCGGTCCAGGAGGTCTGGGGGCGGGGCCAGACCTGGCGCTTGACCCAGATGTGGATCAAGCAGAAATACTTCGATGGCGCCCTGGACGTGAAATTCGGCCGCTTCGGCGAGGGCGAGGACTTCAACAGCTTCCCGTGCGACTTCCAGAACCTGGCCTTCTGCGGCTCCCAGGTGGGCAACTGGGTCGGTGGCATCTGGTACAACTGGCCGGTCAGCCAATGGGCGCTGCGGGTCAAGTACAACATCAACCCGGAATTCTTCGTGCAGGTGGGGGCCTTCGAACAGAATCCGTCGAACCTTGAGACCGGCAACGGCTTCAAGCTCAGCGGCAGCGGCACCAAAGGTGCGATCCTGCCGGTGGAGATGGTCTGGTCGCCCAAGGTCAACGGCCTGCCGGGCGAGTACCGGTTGGGCTACTACTACAGCACCGCCAACGCCGACGATGTCTATGAGGACGTCAACGGCCAACCCCAAGGCATCACCGGCAACGACTTCAAATCCCAGTCCAGCAAGCACGGCTGGTGGGTCGTGGCCCAGCAGCAGGTGACGGCGCACAACGGTGACGTCAACCGGGGCCTGAGCCTGTTCGCCAACTTCACCGTGCATGACAAGGCCACCAACGTCATCGACAACTACCAGCAAGTGGGCATGGTCTACAAAGGCCCCTTCGATGCCCGGCCCAAGGACGACATTGGTTTTGGCATCGCGCGGATCCACGTCAATGACGACGTCAAGAAGCGCGCCGAGCAGCTCAACGCCGCCAGCGGCATCGACGACTACGACAATCCAGGCTTCGTGCCGCTGCAGCGCACCGAGTACAACGCCGAGCTCTACTATGGCTTTCATGTCACCAATTGGCTGACCGTGCGGCCCAACCTGCAGTACATCAAGAGCCCAGGCGCGGTGGATGAGGTCGACAACGCGCTGGTCGCGGGATTGAAGATTCAGTCGTCATTCTGAGAAAAATTGTTGTAAATTTACGCCATCCATTCCCGGCCACTTCATTTCCACTGGAGCTCAGTGGAAATGAAGCCCGCGCCGAGACAGCGCTATCTCAAACAACAAGAGCTTGGAACCATGCCCGAACATCCGCTACATCGCTTCTTTTGCGCGCAGAGGCCCAGGCCGACGTTCGAGTGGGAGCGTTATCAGCAGCGCGATGTGTTGATCATCGATCACCCCCGTTGCCAGGCGGTATTCAGTCGCCAGGGGGCGCAACTGGTGCATTTTCAGCCTGCCGGTGAACGGCCTTGGTTGTGGTGCGCCGAACAGTGGCCGCTGGCTGGGGCGATCCGAGGTGGCGTACCGGTGTGCTGGCCCTGGTATGGGCGTCATCCCAGCGAAGACCTGTGGCCGTCCCATGGCTGGGCGCGCCTGCTCGACTGGAAGCTGGTCGAGAGCCAGGAGGACGAAGAGGGCGTGACCTTGACTTGGCGCCTGCAGCTGTGCGACTGGCAAGTGGACCTGCGCGCGCGATTGGGCAGTGGTATGGAACTGAGCTTGACCACCGAGCACCAAGACAGCGAACCGTGCCAGTTGAGCCATGCGCTGCTGGCCTATTGGCGTATCAGTGACGTCTCGGAGATAGCGCTGTCTGGGCTTGAGGACATCGAAGGCTACGACCGCCTCAATCGCCAGGCCTGCCGCGAGGACGGTGCGCTCAAGGTCAAGGGCGGCTGCCAGAAGGTCTACCCGGGTACGCCCCGGGTGCAGTTGCAGGATCCCGCCTGGGAGCGTGAGCTGTGCATCGACAGTGGCGATTCCGATGACACCGTGGTCTGGCACCCCGGCAAGCGCCCCTTGGTGGGCGTCAGCGGACGGGAGTGTCAGCGGTTCGTCTGCGTCGAGATCGCCAGTGGCAGTGGCGAGGGCCTGAGCCTGGCGCCGGGGCAGCAGGCTCATCTGAGCCTGCAGGCGCACCGGCTCAGTTGAGCTCGTCGTCCTCGATCGGGTAGCGGCTGGCGTTGAGGCTTTCCTTGATCTTGCGCAGGTGCGGCTGGAAATCCACGCCGCGGCGCAGGGTCATGCCGGTGGCCAGCACATCGAGCACGGTGAGTTGGATGATCCGCGAGGTCATCGGCATGTAGATGTCGGTGTCTTCCGGCAACGGGATGTTCAGGCTCAGGCTGCAGGCCTTGGCCAGGGGCGAGCCAGCGGCGGTCAGGCCAAGCACCGAGGCGCCGTTTTCACGCGCCACGCGGGCCACCTCCACCAGTTCGCGGGTGCGACCGGTGTAGGAGATGATCACGAACAGATCGCCGGTGTGGGCGACCGAAGCCAGCATGCGCTGCATGAGCACGTCGGCATGGGCCGACACCGCGAGGTTGAAGCGGAAGAACTTGTGCTGGGCGTCAAGGGCCACGGGGGCCGAGGCGCCCAGGCCGAAGAAGTGGATCTGCCGGGCCTGGATCATCATGTCCACGGCGCGGCTGACCTGGTGTGGGTCGAGTGCCTGGCAGGCGCTGTCGAGCGAGGCGATGGCGCTGCCGAAGATTTTCTGGGTGTAGGCGGCTGGGTCGTCGTCGGCTTCCACCGCACGGCTGACGTAAGCGGCGCCGCTGGCCAGGCTCTGGGCCAGTTGCAGCTTGAGTTCGGGGTAGCCGCTGACACCGAAGGAGCGGCAGAAGCGGTTGACCGTCGGCTCGCTGACCTTGGCGGCCTGGGCCAGCGCGGCAATGCTGAATCGGGTAGCTTGTTGCGGGTTGAGCAGGATGACTTCGGCGACTTTGCGTTCGGCCTTGTTCAGCTCGTCGAGGCGTCCCTGGATCTGTTCCAGGAGGTTTCTCACGCGGTCCATGGTATGTCCTTGGGTCGGGAAGACAGCCGGCTGAGGGAACAGCGGGCTTTTTGCACGGTGTCTATCGTACTGTCGGCGAGGTTGCCGTACCACTTGTCTGTCACAGTTGTCGGTAATGTTGTGGTTTTTACTACATTACCCCTTGAAAACCGCGGTTGAAAACGATATTCCTAGGCCAACTTTAGGAAAGAACCAACATCATGGCTGCGATCAGTGTAGAACCTTGCACCTTTGCCTTGTTTGGCGCCCTGGGCGACCTGGCACTGCGCAAGCTGTTTCCCGCGCTCTATCAGCTCGACCGAGCCGGCTTGCTGCATGCCGATTCACGCCTGCTGGCCCTGGCTCGTGAAGCCGGTGACGGCGAGCAGCATCTGGCGACCATCGAGGCGCACCTGCGCCGCTTCGTGCCAGAGGCTGACATCGAACCCGGCGTGCTGGGGCGCTTCCTCGGCCGTCTGAACTATCTGCGCCTGGATTTTCTCCAGGCCGACGGCTACCAGACGCTGGCCGAGCAGGTCGCAGCAGACCTGCCATTGATTGCCTATTTCGCCACTCCCGCCTCGGTGTACGGCGCGATCTGCGAGAACCTGGACAAAGCCGGCCTGGCCGCCCGTACTCGCGTCGTGCTGGAAAAGCCCATCGGTCATGACCTGGAGTCGTCCCGTCGGGTCAACGATGCGGTGGCGCGGTTCTTCCCGGAGAACCGGGTCTATCGCATCGACCACTACCTGGGCAAGGAGACGGTGCAGAACCTCATTGCCCTGCGCTTTGCCAACAGCTTGTTCGAAACCCAGTGGAACCAGAACTCCATCTCCCACGTGGAAATCACCGTGGCCGAGAAAGTGGGGATCGAGGGGCGCTGGGGCTACTTCGACAAGGCCGGGCAGTTGCGCGACATGATCCAGAACCATCTGCTGCAGTTGCTCTGCCTGATCGCCATGGACCCGCCGAGCGACCTGTCCGCCGACAGCATTCGCGACGAGAAGGTCAAGGTGCTCAAGGCCCTGGCGCCGATCACTGGCGAGGCCCTGAGCACCCGTGTGGTACGCGGGCAGTACATTGCTGGCTACAGCGATGGCGCGCCGGTGCCAGGCTACCTGGAAGAAGACAACGCCAACGCCCAGAGTGATACCGAGACATTCGTCGCCCTGCGCGCGGACATCCGCAACTGGCGTTGGTCTGGTGTGCCGTTCTACCTGCGTACCGGCAAGCGCATGCCGCAAAAGCTGTCGCAGATCGTCATCCACTTCAAGGAAACACCGCACTACATCTTTGCCCCCGAGCAGCGTTTGCAGATCGGTAACAAACTGATCATCCGCCTGCAACCGGACGAAGGCATTTCTTTGCGGGTGATGACCAAGGAGCAAGGCCTGGACAAAGGCATGCAACTGCGCAGCGGGCCCTTGCAGCTGAATTTTTCCGATACCTGGCGCAGTACGCGTATCCCGGATGCCTACGAGCGTCTGTTGCTGGAAGTGATGCGCGGCAACCAGAACCTGTTCGTGCGCAAAGATGAAATCGAATATGCCTGGACCTGGTGCGACCAGTTGATCGCCGGCTGGAAGAACGCCGGCGATGCACCCAAGCCCTACGCGGCGGGGTCCTGGGGGCCGATGAGCTCCATCGCACTGATCACACGTGACGGGAGGGCGTGGTATGGCGATATCTGAACTGCAACTGCCGGCAAGCGTAACGATGCATTCGCTGGCTGACAGCAAAGCCTTGGCGGCGACGCTGGCCCATGACGTGGCCGAAAAGCTGCGTCAGGCCATTGCCCGCAAAGGCGCGGCGTGTCTGGTGCTGTCGGGTGGCCGCAGCCCGGTGCCGTTCCTGGAGAAGCTCGCAGGCGAAGCGCTGGACTGGTCGAACGTCACGGTCAGCCTGGCCGACGAGCGCTGGGTGCCGGTCGCGCACGCCGACAGCAACGCCGGCTTGCTCGCACGTCACCTGTTCAAGGGGCCGGCTGCCAAGGCCCGCTTCGTGGGCCTGTATCACTACGCCGAGAATCTCGAGGCCGCCGCTGTCCTGGCTGACCAAGCCCTGGCTGCGCTGCCTGCGATCGATGTGCTGGTGTTGGGCATGGGCGATGACGGTCATACGGCCTCGTTGTTCCCGGCCAGCCCCAATCTGGATGAAGGCCTGGATGTGCGCAGCGCCCGCCGCTGCCTGCCGATGTTGGCACCGAGTGTGCCGCGCCAGCGCCTGAGCATGACCCGTGCCCTGTTGGCCAGCGCCGGCTTCACCGCCCTGTCTGTGCAAGGCTCGGGCAAACTCGCTACCCTGCGCGCCGCATTGGCGGCCGCTGACCCAACCGAAATGCCGATTCGCGCCTTTCTTCACGACCCCCTGGACATCTACTGGTGCCCATGAGCCAAGGATCCACTCTCATGACCACGCTCGAACGCCAACAGCCTCTGCTCTCGATGGCCGAGAAAGCCGCCCGGATCGACGCGATCTGCGCTAAGGCGCGGATTCTGCCGGTGATCACCATCGCCCGTGAGCAAGACATCCTGCCCCTGGCCGACGCCCTGGCCGCCGGTGGCATCCGCACCCTGGAGGTGACCCTGCGTTCCGAGCATGGCCTCAAGGCCATTCGCGTGCTGCGTGAGCAGCGCCCGGAGCTGTGCGTCGGTGCCGGCACCGTCCTGGATCGCACCATGTTCACTGCCGTCGAAGCCGCTGGCGCACAGTTCGTGGTGACCCCTGGGGTAACTCAGGACATCCTCCAGGCGGGCGTCGAAAGCGACATCCCGCTGCTGCCCGGCATCAGTACGCCGTCTGAAATCATGATGGGCTACGCCCTGGGCTACCGTCGCTTCAAACTGTTCCCCGCCGAAATCAGCGGCGGCGTAGCGGCGATCAAAGCCTTCGCCGGCCCGTTCGGCGACATCCGCTTCTGCCCCACCGGTGGCGTCAACCCGGCCAACGTGCGCAACTACATGGCCCAGCCCAACGTGATGTGCGTGGGCGGGACCTGGATGCTCGACAGCAGCTGGATCAAGAACGGCGACTGGGCGCGGATCGAGGCTTGCAGTGCCGAGGCGATGGCGCTGCTGGACTGAACCTGATTTGTTGTGTGCTACAACGCTTGTGGGGCGCCGAATTGGCGCCCCTTTTTTGCCTGCCATGAAGACGATGTGTGAGCGCTGCCCGGGGGCGCGGTCCTCAATAGAGGCTCCGCACGTGCCTGCGGTCGGTCCGGGTCAGAAGCGGGCGGTGATGGACTGTGGGTCTTCGGATGGATTGTCGAATCTGCCACCGGGAATGATGCGAGCGTCAAAACCTCGGCCAAGGCTGTAAGCGTCCTTCTTGCCGAAGATCGGCTTGTCGATGTGGCCCGTGGTTCTCTTGCTTTTGCGTGACTTGAGGTATTGCGCACGGCTGACCTGCACGCCCACGGTGTCGGTGAAGGTGGTTAAGCCGTTGCTGAGCACCGGCATTGTCACCACCCGCCCCTGAGGGTCGTGCCCTTGGAAGACCAGGAACCATGCCTTGCCGTCTTTACTGCCTCGCCGGCACGTGTCGCCCATCAGGCAGCGTTCGTAACCGGACACCTCGTCCGTGCCGTCGGGAATCACCAGTTGCAGTTTCGACTCGACGAAGTCTGTGAACAACTGCAATTCGCGAAGCGCTTTGCTGGATGCGGCCGGTGGATGGTTGGTTACCACCGGGCCGGTTGAAAGGGCATACGGCATCAGCCTGGCGCGCGTGTCGCTCGACAGCGGCATGGCTTCGATACGGGCCATCAGCTGCGTGTATTGCTCCAGGCGTGCCTGGTAGGCGGCCCGTTCCGCTTTTGACGACCACTGTGGCGCGGGCACCGCCAGGCCATTGCTGGCGTTGGCGACGCTGGCTTTGCTCGGTTGGGAGGGCGCCGGAGATGGGCGCTGCTTGGTCGCCAGCAGCGTGCCGCCGAGCAGGGCAACGCCTACCAGTAACCACGCTATCAGCGCGCGGCGCAGGAGAAGTCCGGCCAGCAATCGGCGCGGCCAGCTCAGCGCGGGCGCTTCGAACACCAGGCGGCGGGCGAAGAACTCGTGCACGCCTTGTTCGATCAGCGCGTCATCACAGGCGATGCCCTGGCGTTGATAGTAGCCACGGATGCGTTCGGCGACTTCCTCGCGGCGCCGCGGCAGGTCCAGGTGTTCCTGCATCTGGCGTTGCTGAAGGCGTAGCTCGTCGACCAGGGCCATGGCCCCCATCTGTTCGCGGAATGTGCCGTTGCTCATTGCGCGGCTTTGGTCAGCAGGGCGGAGAAGGCACGCTTGGCGTCTTCCACGGCGTTGGCGATTTCCTGTGCAGCCTTGCTGGATTCGGCACGGTAGGTGTCGGTCAGGCCTTTCATGTCATTCTGGAAGTCCAGGGTGGCCTGGGCCAGGGCGCGTACCGAATCGACGCGGACGGTCGAGCCATAGCTGGCCTTGAGCGCGGCGTCCAGCTGTTGGTTGCCCAGTTGGCCAAGGGCTTCGAGCCCCTTGCTGATGCCATCGGTGGTGGCATTGAGCGTGTGGGTGGCCTCGTTCATGCCCTGGTTGGCGGTGAACGAAACGGCCAGGCTGGTCAGCACCACTTCGTTGGTGGAGAAGAACGAAACCATGCGTTGGTACTGGCGTTCCTTGACCACGTGGACTTGGCTGATACGGGCGAAGACCATTTCGGCGGTGTTGTAGCCAACCCTCAGGTCATCGGCGATGTCCTTGATGATCTGGTAGCTCTTGTCTTCGTTTTGCAGTGCGCGCACGGCTTCGTCGCGGGCCAGTTCCAGCGCCGCGCGCCGGGCGGGGTCCTGCTGCTCGGCTGCGGTCACCTGGGCGCTGGCCGCATCCAGGGCCTGGGTGCGCGCCTTGAGCGCCTGGGCGGCGATGGCCAGCACCTGCTGGGCCTCGACCTCGGCGGTCTTCATCGCCAGGCGGAAATCCATATAGGCTTCCAGGATGAGGTTTTCCCGTGTGATCTGGTCGCTGGCGGCCTTGCTCACCTCCAGGTAGTGCTTGCGAATGTCGCCGAAACGGCTGGGAATCGAGCCGCGGGCCATGTTCATCCAACCCAGTTTCAGGCGTTCGAGGGTGTCCAGGCGACCATCGTCCATCCACGAGGCCATGTTCGCGGCGTCTTCGCGGATCGAGGTGAAGCTTTCGGTGATGTCCAGGTAGCGGTTGGCGATGTCCATCCCCTCGATCTGCTCGCGCACGATCTGGTTGAACAGGGTGGCTTGCTGCAATACAGCGGCGATGGCCGTGACACGGTCGTTGTCGTAATGCGCGACTTTATCCAGCAGCACTAACACCGGGGTGGGCTGAGCGGCGGGCTGGCCGAAGCTGATACCGAGTTGTTGCAGGCCATTGAGGGCTCGTTCCAGATATTGGCTCATGGGTGTCCTTGCATGAGTTGTGGGGCTGGGGAGAGGGTGCCGCTGACGCTGTGTTCCGGTGCTGTGGCCGGTGCCAGGCGTGCGGCCTTGATCGTATTGATCAGGGAACCCAGCAGCAACGTGCGATTCATGTAGCTGTCGATCAGTGACGCATAGTCCGGGCGCGGCGCATAGCGCTCGCCTGTGGGCAACAGCAGATGACAGGTGCACCGTACGGGTTCCTTGGACTGGGCGCCGCACGTGCAAGCGAATGGGCTCATGCTGGCGCGCAAGGCGAACTCCAGTGCCTCGGCGTGTCGAAGGGCATCCAATGCCTTGTTGATCTGTTCGGTGGCGAGGTCCAGTCGCTGGCGCAGTGCGAGCAATTCCCGGCTATAGCGCTCGGGCTGGGGCGAGCCGATGGCTGCCCATTGCGCAAGTGCCTCCTCCAGCGAGTCGGCCTTGAGTTCGTATTTCAGCCAGCGCAGGGCATCCTGGCCGTCCTCGTCCTCGCACCGCGCATACCGAAAGGCTTCGAGATGAAGGGGCTCGGCTTGGATCCAGCAAGCGATGACCTGATCGGCCAGCGCTTCGATGCGTTGCACTTGCTTGGCCTGGGCGGGCTGTTGACTCAATGCCTTGCGTAAATCCTCAAAGCGCTGCTCCAGCGCGCCTATGTGTTTGTCATGCTCGGCCAGTTGTGCGGCGCTGTGTTGTTGCATGGCGTTGAGCAACTGTTCATTGCGCAGGTTCTGGCTGAAATTGCAGTGCTTGGCGAGCCACTCGTCCAGAAGCCGGTTCAGTGCGTTGCGTCGATAGGTCGGGCTGGCAAAGCCTTGCTGGCGCAGGTACCGATACAGCGGATGGCGGACATAGGTCGCAAGCTTCTGCGTGCACTCCTGGCTGAGCAGCAGGTGGTCGCGCTTCACGGGCTCGCGTGCGTTGCGAGCCTGTTGCAGTTCGTACTGGCACTCACGCATCGCGGGGCTCTGGCTGGATTCGCCTAGCGCCTGTTGCAGACCCTGGTCCAGTTTGGCTTGATGTTCGCGCAGCGTCTGGGTCAATTCGGCAATGTCTTGGCGTGCCTTTTCCAGTTGCGCATAGCACTGATCTTGCCGCTGCTGACGTTGCTCGAGCGCGTGCTGGATCTGACAGGCTTCGAAGCTGTCATCGGCGATGTCGTACAGATCACTGAGAATGTGTACTTGTAATTGCAGGTGCTCTGTGTGCAGGTGGGAGCAACTGCGCAGGCAGTCGATTAGACGACTCAAGTAGTCGTGGCTATTTTGGTCAGCCAGTGCCATGAGGGTGACGGGAGTCATCAGAAGCAGCGTCCATGGTCCGTATGCCGGTGATCGAGTGATGGCGGACGGGTCCACGGGCCGTCATCCTTGATCGAAGCGGTGGAAGATGGAGCGAGTATACCCAGCATTTTGAGCAAAGTGATGGCTATGTGCTTTCTGTGTGTGGCCGAGCGATCTTGCGAAAAAAAAGGGCCCGTATCGGTGGATACGGGCCCTTTTCAGGGACGACTGAAGTTTACGCCGCCTTGGCTTCCTGCTGGCTCAGCGAGCGGTTCAGGGCGCTGAACAGTGCCTTGAAGCTGGCGGTGGTGATGTTCTCGTCGATCCCCACACCATGCACCGGGCGACCACCGGCCACACGCAGTTCGATGTAGGCTGCGGCCTTGGCGTTGGTGCCGGCACCGATCGCGTGTTCGTTGTAGTCCATGATCTCCACGCTGACTGGCAAGCCGGCGACCAGCGCTTCCAGCGCGCCGTTGCCTTTGCCGCGCCAGTGCAGGGTGGTTTCGCCTTCGCCGGCGACTTCAACTTCCACGGCGCTGTGGCCGTTCTCTTCCTGCAGGCGATGGCTGACCAGCGCGTACGGCGTGTTGGCTTGCAGGTACTCTTTGTGCAGCAAGCTGTAGATCTGCTGAGCGGTCATCTCGAGGCCCAGACGGTCGGTCTCGCCCTGTACCACCTGGCTGAACTCGATCTGCATGCGGCGTGGCAGGCTGATGCCGTACTCCTGCTCGAGCAGGTAGGTGATGCCGCCTTTGCCGGATTGGCTGTTGACGCGGATCACCGCCTCGTAGCTGCGGCCGATGTCGGCCGGGTCGATCGGCAGGTACGGCACTTCCCAGAGCGTGTCGTCCTTCTGCTTGGCGAAGCCCTTGCGGATGGCGTCCTGGTGCGAGCCGGAGAACGCGGTGTGAACCAGGTCGCCCACGTACGGGTGACGAGGGTGCACAGGCAGCTGGTTGCATTCCTCGACGACCTTGCGTACGCCGTCGATGTCGGAGAAGTCCAGCAGAGGGTCGATACCCTGGGTGTAGAGGTTCAGGGCCAAGGTCACCAGGTCGACGTTACCGGTACGCTCGCCGTTGCCGAACAGGCAGCCTTCGGCACGGTCGGCGCCGGCCATCAGGCCCAGCTCGGTGGCGGCGATACCGGTGCCACGGTCGTTGTGGCAGTGCAGGCTGATGATCACGCTGTCGCGGCGGTTGACGTTGCGGCAGAACCATTCGATCTGGTCGGCATAGACGTTCGGCGTCGAGACTTCGACGGTGGCCGGCAGGTTGAGGATGATCTTGTGCTCAGGAGTCGGGTTCCATACCTCGATCACTGCGTCGCAGACTTCCTTGGCGAACTCCATCTCGGTTGCGCTGAAAGTTTCCGGCGAGTACTGGAACGTCCACTGGGTTTCCGGCTGCTGCGCGGCATATTTGACGAACAGCTTGGCGGCGTTCACTGCGATGTCCTTCACACCTTGCTTGTCCTGGTTGAAGACGATGCGACGGAACGACGGCGAAGTGGCGTTGTACAGGTGAACGATGGCTTTTTTGGCGCCGCGCAGGGATTCGAAAGTACGCGCGATCAAGTCTTCACGGGCCTGGGTGAGCACCTGGATGGTGGTGTCGTCCGGGATGTGGCCGTCTTCGATCAGGGTACGCACGAAGTCGAAGTCGGTTTGCGAAGCGGAAGGGAACGAGGCTTCGATTTCCTTCACGCCGACCTGCACCAAGGTCTTCCAGAAACGCAGCTTCTTCTCCGAATCCATCGGCTCGATCAGCGACTGGTTGCCGTCACGCAGGTCGGAGCTGCACCAGATCGGCGCCTGGGTGATGGTCTTCGACGGCCAGGTACGGTCAGGCAGGTCGATGGTCGGGAAGGCGCGGTATTTCTTCGAAGGGTCTTTGAGCATGGTCATGGAAGCAATCCTTTTATGTGCGGCCGAGATCGGGCCTGCCGAGCGATAACGAGATGAGGAGGCGAGGCGACACGATCAGCCTGGTAGTCGGGCGCTGACCAGGCAGAGGCTGCGATGTTGTCGGAGCAGGATGAGGGTGCTGAAGGTTTTCATGCCTCAACCCTAACCAGTGGCTGGAGGGATGGCAAGCATTCGGAAAAAATTGAGAGGAATGCTTAAAAAAAGCGGTTGTGCGAGATTTTATGGCTCATATGTGAAGATGTCTTCGGTATTTTTGCGCTGTATTTTTCGATGGCGCAACTCGGAGCCCGCAGGGTTTTGTGAAGGCTTCCAAGACAGCGCCAGTCCTGTGGGAGGGGTACGCGCGAAACAGACTCCACCGATCCTCAGGGCTGGAATGCCCCGATGAAGATCGCCGGGTCCACCCGCGCATCATTGAGGCTGACATTCCAGTGCATGTGCGGCCCGGTCGCCCGCCCCGTGGCGCCCACGCGGCCGACCACCTCGCCACGGCGCAGCGTCTGCCCAGGTTTCACGTCGATCTTCGACATGTGGCAGAACATGCTGATGAAGCCCTGGCCGTGATCGACGAACACAGTACGGCCATTGAAGAAGTAGTCGCCCACCAGAATCACCTTGCCATTGGCCGGGGTCTTGATGGGCGTGCCGGCTGGCACGGCGAAGTCCAGGCCCGCATGGGGATTGCGCTCCTCGCCGTTGAAGAAGCGACGCACGCCGAACTTGCTCGACAGTGGCCCGCTGACCGGTTTGTCCAGGATCAGGTTGCTCGGCAGAGCTGGGCTGAAGCTGCGATAGGCCTTGATCTGCTCGGCAAGCTCGCGCTCGATGCGCTTGAGGTCGGAGGGCTCTGGATTGACCTGGCGCTTGTTCTTCAGGGTGATGTGCTGCTCGGGGTACTTCTTGCTGCCGACGGTGAAAGGGAGGCTGCGCGAGCCCTGGGACAGCACGGCGGTCCCAGGCTTTTGCGTCAGTGGGATGCCGACGATGGCCAGCCAGTTGCCTTGCTCCTGCACCACCAGCACCGGCTTGCCATCGAAGCGGGCGCTGGGTGCCGAGGCCGATGGGCCCAGGTCGACCACTGCCACACCGCCAGGCACCGGTTTGTTCAGTTGGCGGGTGATGTAGCTGGCCTGGGCGTGGGTGCCGAGCAACAGCAGGGAGAGGGCAAGCAGAGGAGCAAGCAGGCGGGGCATGTGTCAGTCCAGTAGCGAAAGGGTGACCGGAGTCTGGTGGTTGTCCTCGACCCGCACCTTGAGCTCGCCTTCGTTCAGGCGGGCGGTCAGGCGTTGGCCGTTGTGGGTCTGGGCGGCGCTGCGGATGGCCTGGCCGCGCTCGTCGAGCAGGATGCTGTAGCCGCGGGCCAGGGTCGCCAGGGGGCTGACCACTTGCAGCGTCTGCAACTGGGCCTGGAAGCGTTGGCGACGATCCTTGAGGATTTCACGCATCGCCCGTGGGAGGCGCTCGGCAAGGCTGTCCAGGCGCTGGCCAAGCAGCTTGAGCGCGCGACCCGGATGTTGCGCGGCCAGGCGTGTGTCGAGCCGGCCCAGGCGCTCGTGGCGCTGGTTCATGTTGAGCATGAAGGCGCGGCGCAGGCGCATGTCCAGGTCGTCCAGGCGCTGGGCCTGCTGGCGTAGGCGCTCGCCGGGATGGCGCAGGCGGCGAGCCAGGCCATCCAGACGCAGGTGATCGTGGGCCAGGCGGTTTTTCATGCGCAGTAACAGGCGCCGCTGCAGGCCGTCCAGGCGCTGCTGCAGGCCGCTGCTGTCCGGTGCCAGCAGTTCGGCGGCCGCCGACGGCGTCGGTGCGCGAACGTCGGCGACGAAGTCGCTGATCGACACGTCGGTTTCATGGCCCACCGCGCTGACGATGGGCGTCACGCAGGCGGCCACGGCGCGCGCGACGTCCTCTTCGTTGAAGCACCAGAGGTCCTCCAGTGAGCCCCCGCCGCGTGCCAGGATCAACGCATCGAAGCCCATGCTGTCGGCCAGGCGCAGGGCGCGCACGATCTGGGTGATGGCTTCCCGGCCCTGTACGGCGGTGGGGATCAGGTTCAGTTCCACCTGCGGGGCCCGGCGGCGGAATACGCTGATAATGTCGCGGATCACCGCGCCGGTGGGGGAGGTGATGATGCCGATGCGACGCGGGTGAGCCGGCAGGGGCTGCTTGCGTTCGGCGCTGAACAGGCCTTCGGCGCCGAGCTTTTCCTTCAATGCTTCGAAGGCCAGGCGCAGGGCGCCATCACCGGCGGGCTCGACGGTGTCGAGGATCAGTTGGTAGTCGCCGCGCCCTTCGAACAGCGAGACCTTGCCACGCACCCTTACCGCCAGGCCATCGCGCAGGGCCTGGCGCACACGCGCGGCGTTTTGCCGGAACAGCGCGCAGCGCACCTGGGCGCCGCTGTCCTTGAGAGTGAAATACATGTGCCCGGAGGCTGGGCGGGCGAGGTTGGATATCTCGCCTTCCACCCAGACGCTGCGGAACACGTCCTCGAGCAGCACGCGGGCGCGGCCGTTGAGCTGGCTGACGGTGAGGACTTCGCGGTCCAGGCCGAGTCGTTCGAAGGGGTCTCTGATCATGGCGGGCATCATAAAGGACATCACGCCTGGTTGTCTGTGTTGGCGCTCGAGCCTTGCATCGCCGAGACGAACTGGCGCACCAGGTCCCCCGCATCTCGTCGACATGCCAGGGCCACGGTGCTCTGGCAAGGCTCATCCAGCGGTACGAAATGCACCGAGACCGGCGCAATGTCGCGCATGCAGGCCGGCAACAGCGCCACCCCGAAACCGGCCTGGATCAGTTGCAGTTGGGTGGTCTTGCGAGAAACGACCTGTGCGGCGCGGGGAAAGAACCCCGCCTTCATGCACAACGAAGCGGACAGATAGCTCAAGCCCCCTCGCTGCCGATGGGGAATGGAGATAAAGCGCTCGTCACGCAATCGCTTCAGGTCCACCTGCGTGGCGTTTGCCAATGGATGGCCGGCCGCCACGGCCAGCAGCAAGGGTTCGCTGAACAGGGTATGGGTCTCCACGTCCTGATGTTGGCGCAATACAGGCAGGCGAAGCAGGCCGATCTCCAGACGTCCTTGGGCGATGTCTTCCAACTGCGCTTCCGACGATTGCTGAGCGATCTCCAGGGAAACGCCGGGGTTGGCCTCCAGATAGCCGGCCAGACGCTCGAGCAGCCGTCCGGTCAACGGAACGGTGCTGGAGTGATTCAGGCGCAGGCTGCCGCGCAAGCCCTGGCCAATCTCCCGGGCCAGGCGTTCGGCTTTGTCCAGATCAGCCAGCAGGTGCCGGGCGCGGTCGAGAAACGCCAGACCGGCAGCGGTCAAGCGTGGCTGGCGGGCAGTGCGCTCGAACAGCGGCGTGCCAAGCTGCTGTTCCAGTTCCTTGATCTGGCGGCTCAAGGCCGATTGGGCAATGTACAGCCGCTCGGCAGCCGCGCTGAAGCTGCCGTTCTCGGCAATTTCCACGAAGTAGCGCAATTGGCGGATGGAGGTCATGGCATGCCTTTTCGAGATGACTGAGGGCGAAAAGGCATATTAGTCGGCATGGCTCATGGCTGGCTAACCTGTCTGCGTCTTGTCAGGAATCACGCCCATGTTTGCCCAACTGCCGTTTTCCGGTCTTGATTGGTTGCCCATCCTGCTAGGGGTTGGCATCGCCTACATCGTCTTTGGCATTGCCGGCTTCGGCACGGCCTTGGTGGCGGGGCCGATACTGATTCATTTCATGCCGTTGTCGCGGATCATCCCGCTGCTGGTGCTACTGGATTTCGTGGCAGCCTTCGGCAACTGGTTACCCTCGCGCAGGGCGGTGGCGCGTAGCGAGCTGTTGAGGTTGCTGCCGTGCATGGCGGTGGGCTGCACCTTGGGCGTGGTCTTCCTACTGCAATTGAAGTCAGACCTTCTGTTGCTGCTGATGGGGCTGTTCGTGACGGGGTATGCCGTGTATGGCCTGGCGATAAAAGTGCGACCCGCGCGGCTGGCAGGCGTCTGGGCCGTGCCGATGGGCACGGCGGGCGGGCTGTTCGGCGCCTTGTTCGGCAGCGGGGGCTTTCTTTATGCGATCTACCTCAATGCGCGGCTGGACTCCACCGAGCAGGCGCGTGCGACCCAGAGTGCGCTGATCAGTTGTAGCACGGTGGTGCGCCTGTCGCTGTTTCTCATCGCCGGGGCGTATGCCGATGCCCATCTGTTGTGGCTTGCGGCATGCCTGCTACCAGTGATGGCCGTCGGGCTCTGGCTAGGTCGGCACTTGAGCGTGAAGCTGTCCCGGGAGGCCTTCGTGCGCTTGGTCACCTGGCTGGTGCTGGCCAGCGGGCTGGCGCTGATCGGTCGCTACCTCGGTGGTTGAGCGGTAGAATCTCATCACTACCGCAGTCCGCAGGCCCGTTTCGTTCATGAACACCCAGAGCATCATCGTTCCCAAACTCTCCACTGTCCCGGTTCACGAAGCCCGCGCTCGGGCGATCCTGCGCTGGCTGGTGCGCGAGAAGATCGTCGAGGAGCAGCTCAGCACCTGTGGCCGCACCGGCAATCGCATGGGCTACGCCTTGGCCAAAGGCGCGCGCAAGGTGGCGCTGCACCCGGAACGACTCCCCTTCGGTGAGCAGGTCAACGGCCTGGAGGTGATGCTCAAGCGCTGCATCTATACGCCCACCGAAGGATTTCTCGAAGAGGCAGGCTGCCCAGAGTGCCGGCGCGAAGTCGGCGAGCCGCTGTTCGAGAGCCTGGAGGAGTGGATGCCTGGGGTGAGCGACAACTTCACATGCCCGCTGTGTGGTTTCGAGGACGACATCAACGGGTTTCTCTTCCTGCAGCCGTGTGCCTTTTCCAACCTGGGCTTCATCTTCAACAACTGGGGCGAGGCCGGGTTCACCCAGGCCTTCCTCGACAGCTTCGCCGACTGGCTGGACCAGCCGGTGGCGGTGGTGCAGGTAAAACTGCCGCAAGGCTGACCGAAGGCCCTTATTTTGCATTGAGCGGCGCGCCGTGGATGAGTATAATGGCGCGCTTCCATTTTTCCCGCCCGGGAGCCCCCGCGATGCTGCGTATCAGCCAAGAAGCCCTGACCTTCGACGATATCCTCCTTGTACCTGGCTATTCCGAGGTACTGCCCAATGAAGTCAGTCTCAAGACCCGTTTGACCCGCGGCATCGAGCTGAACATTCCTCTGGTTTCCGCCGCCATGGATACCGTGACCGAAGCGCGCCTGGCCATCGCCATGGCCCAGGAAGGCGGCATCGGCATCATCCACAAGAACATGACCATCGAGCAGCAGGCTGCCGAAGTGCGCAAGGTCAAGAAGTTCGAGGCCGGCGTGGTCAAGGACCCGATCACCATCGACGCCGACGCCACCGTACGCGACCTGTTCGACCTGACCCGCCTGAACAACATCTCCGGTGTTCCGGTGCTGGAGAACGGCGACCTGGTCGGTATCGTCACCTCCCGTGACGTGCGTTTCGAGAGCCGCCTGGACGCCAAGGTACGTGAAGTGATGACGCCCAAAGAGCGTCTGGTCACTGTGCGTGAAGGCGCCAACAAGAACGAAGTCCGCGAGCTGCTGCACAAGCACCGCCTGGAAAAAGTCCTGATCGTCGACGACAAGTTCAGCCTCAAGGGCATGATGACCGTCAAGGACATCGAAAAAGCCAAGGCCTACCCGCTGGCCAGCAAGGACGACCAAGGTCGCCTGCGTGTCGGCGCCGCGGTCGGTACTGGCAAGGACACCGGCGAGCGCGTTGCCGCCCTGGTGGCCGCCGGCGTTGACGTGGTGGTGGTCGACACCGCCCACGGCCACAGCAAAGGCGTGATCGATCGCGTTCGCTGGGTCAAGGAGACCTACCCGCAAGTGCAGGTGATCGGCGGCAACATCGCCACCGGCGCCGCTGCCAAGGCCCTGGCTGAAGCCGGCGCCGACGCGGTCAAGGTCGGTATCGGCCCAGGCTCTATTTGCACCACCCGTATCGTCGCCGGCGTCGGTGTGCCGCAGATCAGCGCCATCGCCAACGTCGCCGCCGCTCTGGAAGGCACTGGCGTCCCGCTGATCGCCGACGGTGGCATCCGCTTCTCCGGTGACCTGTCCAAGGCCATCGTCGCTGGCGCCTCCTGCGTCATGATGGGTTCGATGTTCGCCGGCACCGAAGAGGCGCCGGGTGAGGTCGAGCTGTTCCAGGGCCGCTCCTACAAGGCTTACCGCGGCATGGGCTCGTTGGGCGCCATGGCACAGGCCCAGGGCTCCTCGGACCGTTACTTCCAGGACTCCTCGGCCGGCGCCGAGAAGCTGGTTCCGGAAGGCATCGAAGGCCGTGTGCCGTACAAGGGCGCCCTGGCTGCGATCATCCACCAACTGATGGGTGGCCTGCGTTCTTCCATGGGCTACACCGGCAGCGCGACCATCGAAGAGATGCGCACCAAGCCTGAGTTCGTGCGCATCACCGGTGCCGGCATGGCCGAGTCCCACGTGCATGACGTGCAGATCACCAAAGAAGCCCCTAACTACCGCGTAGGCTGAGGCTTCCAGCAATACCTGTTAGCGGGGCTGTCACGACAGCCCCGCGTCGTTTCCGATTTCCACTGACGAGATTGAGTCATGGCCCTCGACATTCACGCTCACCGCATCCTGATCCTCGATTTCGGTTCCCAGTACACCCAGTTGATCGCCCGCCGCGTGCGCGAGATCGGTGTCTACTGCGAACTGCACCCGTTCGACATGGACGATGAAGCGATCCGCGAATTCAATCCGCGCGGCATCATCCTCGCTGGCGGCCCCGAGTCGGTCCACGAAGCCAACAGCCCGCGCGCACCGCAAGCGGTCTTCGACCTGAACGTTCCGCTGCTGGGCATCTGCTACGGCATGCAGACCATGGCCGAGCAGATGGGCGGCAAGGTCGAAGGTTCCGACCTGCGCGAGTTCGGCTATGCCCGCGTTGACGTAGTCGGCAAGAGCCGCCTGCTCGACGGCATCGAAGACCACGTCGATGATGACGGCGTACTGGGCCTGGACGTGTGGATGAGCCACGGCGACAAGGTCACCCAGATGCCAGGCAACTTCCACGTGCTGGCCAGCACCCCGAGCTGCCCGATCGCCGGCATGTTCGACGACACCCGTGGCTACTACGGCGTGCAGTTCCACCCGGAAGTGACCCACACCAAGCAGGGCGGTCGCATCCTGTCCCGCTTCGTTCAGGACATCTGCGGCTGTGAAGCCCTGTGGACCCCGTCCAACATCGTTGAAGACGCCATCGCCCAGGTTCGCGAGCAGGTCGGTTCGGCCAACGTGCTGCTGGGCCTGTCCGGCGGTGTCGACTCCTCGGTGGTCGCCGCGCTGCTGCACCGCGCCATCGGCGACCAACTGACCTGCGTCTTCGTCGACAACGGCCTGCTGCGTTTGCACGAAGGCGACCAAGTCATGGCCATGTTCAAAGAGAACATGGGCGTCAAGGTGATCCGTGCCGATGCTGAGCAGCAGTTCCTCGACAACCTGGCTGGCGAGTCGGACCCGGAGAAGAAGCGCAAGATCATCGGCCGCACCTTCATCGACGTGTTCGATGCCGAAGCCAGCAAGCTGGAAAACATCCAGTTCCTCGCCCAAGGCACCATCTACCCGGACGTGATCGAATCGGCTGGCGCCAAGAGCGGCAAGGCCCACGTGATCAAGTCGCACCACAACGTCGGTGGCCTGCCTGAGGAAATGAACCTCAAGCTGGTCGAGCCATTGCGTGAGCTGTTCAAGGACGAAGTGCGCAAGATCGGCCTGGAGCTGGGCCTGCCGTACGACATGGTCTACCGCCACCCGTTCCCGGGCCCAGGCCTGGGCGTGCGCATCCTGGGTGAAGTGAAGAAGGAATACGCCGACATCCTGCGTCGCGCCGACCACATCTTCATCGAAGAGCTGCGCAAGGCCGACTGGTACCACAAGACCAGCCAGGCATTCGTGGTGTTCCAGCCGGTCAAGTCGGTTGGTGTCGTTGGTGATGGCCGTCGCTACGCCTGGGTCGTCGCCCTGCGCGCCGTCGAGACCGTGGACTTCATGACCGCTCGCTGGGCGCACCTGCCTTACGAGCTGCTGGAGACTGTCAGCGGCCGTATCATCAACGAAATCGACGGCATCTCCCGCGTCACCTACGACGTATCGAGCAAGCCGCCAGCCACCATCGAGTGGGAATGATCGGACTGCCAGGGCAACCTGGCACCTGAAGCACCAACAAAAAGCCCGCATATCTGCGGGCTTTTTGTTGGGTGCGCCGCGGTGGATGGCGAGTTCTCGCCAGGTGGTAAATAGTTGGATTTTTCAGAATCGGCAGACTTCGCATGCTATGGCTCCCCTTGCGAAGGAACTGCCGAAATGACCGAACGACGTATTTTTCAGGATTTCTCTAACGAAGTAACAGCCTCCAGGCGCGAGGCGGGCGAGCCCTTTTTGTTGAAGGACTTTGTGAGTCAGCAGGCAGTGGACTACCCGTCGCCTCGCAAATTTGCCCACGATGTGGCCAAGGCCTATGTGCTGCAAATGCTGGCGTTGGATATCGACCCAGACGAGCTGTTCATTACCACCTTGTATATCGATGCCTGGGATCAGGGCGATCAACGCGCGAACATCGCATCGTCCATGACGTTGACCGACGCTCTGATGCGCAATTGGCAGCAACAGGGTGATGGCAGCCTCTTCAGCCATCTTGGAACACTGGAGGACTTCAGGCTCGAAGGTTATCCCACGGTCATCGCCGAAGAGCCGCTTGCACTGGATGATTGTTTCGCCTACGAAGCCATCTATCGCAAAACCACGCCTCAGCGCTTTTCAAGCGATACCCAGGTCCGCCTGGACCCGAAGTCATTCAAGCACTTCGCCTGGCAGGTGGATCTGCAGGCGAAATACCAGAGGCATTTGAAGAACTTCTGGCGCGCTCACGAGCGTGGCTACAACCTGCTGATCAAAGCCTCCATTCTAAGGGCCGCCTTTGTCCAGTATGAAGAAGGGTCGCTGACGCTCGGTGACAAGCAAATGGTGCTCAAGGCTATGGGGCTGCCCGCATCCAGCGCTTGGGAAACGCTGACTTACCAGGTCTTCGAGCAAGGTGCTCTGGATCAACAGGTCGTCAGCATTCGTGAACTGCTGGTTTATCGCTATACAGCCAGCGACATCGTCGTTTTCAAGGATGAACAGTCTGGCCGGCTAGTGGTGTATATCCCCGGGAATTCCTCCCCGCTGCACGGCTTTGAGGACATGCCGGCGTTTTGCGACTGGTTTGCCCTGCAGTGCAGGTTCACTCAGCGGCGCACGGTCCTGGAAGGGCATTTCAAGGCTGAAGACGACCCGGACGGGATATTCGTGTCGGGCCTCAAGACCGTGCTGTTGGGGCTGGGGGCTTTTCCCTCTTGGCATGTGGGCAATTACTCCCGCTGGAATCCGCACGATGAAATTACCCTGGGCCCCGCTATTCGTCCTTGGCCGTTCACGCACTTCAAAAACAATCTGAAAAGCCGCCTGCAGTCCGATGCCTTGCGGCTGATTCGAAGCCGTGCTGCTTACAATCAAGCGCTCGCCGGGGAGGTGTTGTCTACTGCCTTGACCGTCACGAGTATTGTCGCGATGGCAGTACCGGCTCTCTGGCTGCCTGTAGCAGCGATGTCTGCTGCGCTGATCGGCTTGGGAGCCGATGAAGTCGCCAACGGTACCGTCGAGGATCAGGCGCAAGGCAAACGTCGCATCATCTTTGGCATTCTCAACGCCGTGCCAGCCACCCTTGAGATTGCCAAGTCGGCAGGCGCTGCGGCGCGGGTAGGAGAGACGGTCGCTCCAGGCGCGGCGGACGAAATCGGACAAAAGGCAAGTACGCTCACCCCCCAGCAACAGCTGGAAAATGCCGCCACCACGGAACAGCTGGAGCAAGAGCTTGCCAGTCAGCGGGAAGAGCATGCCAGTGAGTCGACCGATGAGCGAAGGGTGCGTCGCGAACATGAGGAGGCGCAAAGGCAGGCGCGTGCGAAGCTCCACGCCCAAACCTTTGACCGTGTGAAAGCCTTTGGTATCGAGCCTGACGGCCTTCGCTCGCTGTCACCCCAATTGCGTGAGGAACTTGCCAAGTTCGAGTACAACGCGCCGCTGGGCGATGGCGGCAAATGGGTGGTGGATGATTTCGGTGCTGTCTATCAGGAAACCGACGAAGCCTCTGGCGCAATCACGCGGTACGCGCGGGTGCATGCCAAGTTGTACCGTGTCGAACGTATCGAGCGCGCAGGGCAGTACAGAATCATTTCTGCAAACGAGGCGAATATCGAAGGCCCTTACCTCAAGCGACTGAAGGGGTTTTACTCTGATATCGATGTCAAACCTGGCCTGCGCGGTGGCGAGAGTTTTATCGACGTCGTGCCGGAAGCTGAGCCCATGCCGGACGTTGTCAAACCGGGCATCACCTTAGTGCGAGCACACCCTCCGGTGCAGATCGAAGTGCCCATGGACGGTATTGAAATACGTCCCGCCTTCGAAGAGGAACAGCAGATAGACACGTACTACGCCATGAACACCGCCAAGGGCACGCGTGTCACCTTCGATGCCGATATCGGGGGGTGGAAATCCTACGATGGGAAGGTCCACTGGTTGAACAATAAAGGCGTCTGGAAGCAGGGCAGTGTGAAGTCGTTTCTAGCGGCCAGGTCATCGCTTCGGTACGGCGTACGTTATGAGATCTACACCTTTCCGCGTATCCCAGGCATCTCGCAGGAAGCTCGGGCAATCAACCGGGAAGTTCATCAGATCTGGTTGGGGGCGCAGGGGCCCAGGGCCGGATTGATTGAAACGATGAAGGCGAACATTCGTGCAAATCCCAGCTTGAAGTTCACCTTGCATCTGGACGTCGACAACGCAGCCTTCACCGGTGAATTGGATCGATTGAAGCAAGCGTTCGCTGAGTTTCCCAACATGGCGGTTTCAGAGCTGGGGGACGAGCCTTTTTTCTCCAGGTTTCTCACCGATGATGAGACGGTGGTGCCTTATCGTTACTTTCGCAGTGGCCAGGGGCAAAACCTGGCGGCCGCCTCGGATATCTTGAGGTATCGCCTGATTCACGAATACGGCGGCATCTACATGGATTGTGACGACGTCATGGTGGAGTCGTTTGAAGCGGCCGAGCTCAACGCTGGCCCGGATGACGTTTTGACGGGCGGGGCGGTTTCGTCACCGAGAATGGGCTTTTACGGCCCAGGCAACAGCCACTTTGCAAGTCACGCCGGGAACCCTGTCCTGCAGGAGATCCAGCAGGCGGCCTATCGACGCTGGATTAATGAGATCGACGCGCTACGTGAGTTGGAAGGTTCGCGTACAGTCGGCGCTGACGGGACCAATCCCTATATGCGCAAGATCTTTGCAATCAGTGGTCCGCAAATGTTCCTCGACACGCTCAAGCGCTTGCGTCCGGATTACGCCGACCTGCTGGACGATGTCTTGAAGCCTAGAGCCGGGATGCGCTCTCTGACGTATCTCGAATTTCGAGATGCGGCTATCGACTTCTACGCCCCCTTCGGCAGACGGTTGAAAATCCGTGCTGGGGCGGAGAACTCCTGGACTTCGACGGCGGTGCAGGCGAGCCACTGAGGAGGGGGCTTCGGCTGGATGCCCTTCTGCGCGTTCGACGCTGCGACAAGGTGATCCAGCCGCCGGCACAAGACTTCACTTAATCTTTCTCAATTGCGGGTGTATCGTATTCGCCCTTCATTGCCAGCACTGCTGGCAGACTGATTGCGCAGAAACGAGGTACCCGCACCGATGTCCTTTACCCGTCGACAAATGCTCAAGGGCCTGACCGGCCTGGTGGTGGTTGGTCTGGGCGCCGGGGGCGCGGCACGTTACTGGCTGGGCAAAGTCGAGGACGAGAACGCCGGACACGACTATGAGCTGATCGCCGCCCCGCTGGAGGTCGAGCTGGTGCCGGGGTTCAAGACCGAGGCTTGGGCCTTTGGCCCATCGGCGCCAGGGACTGAGTTGCGGGTGCGCCAGGGGACCTGGCTGCGGGTGCGTTTCATCAACCACCTGCCGGTGGAGACGACCATCCACTGGCATGGCATTCGCCTGCCGCTGGAAATGGACGGCGTGCCCTTCGTCTCGCAATTGCCGGTCAAGCCAGGCGAGTTCTTCGACTACAAGTTCCGCGTGCCCGATGCCGGCAGCTACTGGTATCACCCGCACGTCAGCAGCTCTGAAGAGCTGGGGCGTGGCTTGGTCGGCCCGCTGATCGTCGAGGAGCGCGAGCCTACGGGTTTCCGGCATGAGCGCACCTTGAGCCTGAAAAACTGGCATGTGGACGAGCAGGGCGCCTGGTTGCCGTTCAGCATTCCCCGCGAAGCTGCACGTAATGGTACGGCCGGGCGCTTGATCACCATCAATGGCCAGGCCGACTCGGTCACGGAACTGCCGGCGGGCCAGGTGGTGCGGGTACGCCTGCTGAACCTGGACAACACCTGGACCTACCGCATCAACCTCAAAGGCAACTGTGAGGCGCGGGTGTATGCACTCGATGGCAACCCCGTCACGCCGCGGGTGCTGGAGGACGACTACTGGCTCGGCCCAGGCATGCGTATCTGCCTGGCGATCCGCATTCCCGAGGCGGGCGAGGAGGTTTCCTTGCGTGACGGCTTCGTGCGGTTGGGGACCTTGCGTTCGGTCGCCAGCAACGAGGCGCCGGGCGACTGGCCCAAGGCGCTGCCGGCCAATCCCATCGCCGAACCGGACATGGAGAATGCCGAGAAGCTCAACTTCAATTTCGAATGGGCTGGCAAAGTGTCGGTGGGTACCGAGAATGGTCGACCGCCAAGCCTGTGGCAGATCAATGGCCAAGCTTGGGACATCACCGACAAGACTTGTGCCGATCGCCCGATCGCCACGCTCAAGAAGGGCAAGAGCTACATCTTCGAATTCAAGAACATGACCCAGTACCAGCACCCGATTCACCTGCATGGCATGAGTTTCAAGGTGATCGCTTCAAATCGCCGGAAGATCGTCGAGCCTTGGTTCACCGACACCTACCTGCTGGGCAAGAACGAACGTGCCCAGGTGGCGCTGGTGGCCGATAACCCGGGTACCTGGATGTTCCATTGCCATGTGATCGATCACATGGAAACCGGCCTGATGGCCGCGATCGCGGTGGTCTGATGCGTCCGCAAATCATCGATCGCAGCCGCGATCAGGAATTCATGCAAATGGCCCTGGTCCTCGCCGCACAGGGGGCGGCCATGGGCGAGGTGCCGGTTGGCGCGGTGCTGGTGCAGCATGGCCAGGTCATCGGGCAGGGCTTCAACCGTCCGATCACCGACAGCGATCCCAGTGCGCACGCCGAAATGGTGGCCATTCGTGCTGCCGCGAAGGCCGCCAGCAACTACCGGCTGCCCGGCAGCACGCTGTACGTGACGTTGGAGCCATGCAGCATGTGTGCGGGGCTGATCGTGCATTCGCGCATTGCCCGGGTGGTTTATGGCGCGCTGGAGCCCAAGGCCGGGATCGTGCAGAGCCAAGGGCAGTTCTTTACCCAGGGTTTCCTGAACCACCGGGTGATGTTCGAAGGAGGGGTGCTGGCCGAGGCGTGTGGGCAGATCCTGAGCGACTTCTTCAAGGCCAGACGGGCCAAGGGGTGATGCTCTGGTCGGTGTGGGGCACCGATTTACGGCCGCTTCGCATCCGATCGCGGTGCAAGGCCGCTCAGGTACTGCGGTGTGCTTTTGATTACATCGGTGATGGCTGTTCGGCCGGCTTGTCCTTGTTGACCCCCGGCACGTGCAGATTGCCTTCGGCCACCTGGCCTTCGAGCTGCGGCTGGGTCACCCAGGTGAGGATGTCGTAGTAGCGGCGGATGTTGGCCACGAAGTGCACCGGCTCGCCGCCGCGGGCGTAGCCGTAGCGCGTCTTGCGGTACCACTGCTTTTGCGACAGGCGCGGCAGCATCTTCTTCACGTCAAGCCATTTGTTCGGGTTCAGGCCTTCGCGCTTGGCCAGCATGCGGGCATCGTCCAAGTGGCCGCTGCCGACGTTGTAGGCGGCCAGGGCGAACCAGGTGCGATCGGGCTCTTTGATGCTCTCGTCGAGCTGGTCCTTGACCACCATGAAGTACTTGGCACCGCCCTGGATGCTCTGTTTCGGGTCCAGGCGATTGGACACGCCCATGGCCTGGGCAGTGCGTTGGGTCAGCATCATCAGGCCGCGTACGCCGGTCTTGGAGGTGACCTCCGGCTGCCACATGGACTCCTGATAACCGATCGCGGCCAGCAGGCGCCAGTCCACCTGCTCGGTCTTGGCGGTGGCGCGAAAGTGCTTCTCGTACTTGGGCAGGCGCTGCTGCAGGTGCTGGGCGAACGTGTAGGCGCCCACATAGCCGAGGACGTCGACATGGCCGTAGTAGCGATCCTTCAGGCGCTGAAGGGTGCCGTTCTTCTGCGACTTGTCGAGAAACTCGTTGACCTCGTTGAGCAGGCTGTTGTCCTCGCCAGCGGCGACCGCCCAGCGTTGATCGCGGGAATCGCCGAGGTCGAAGGCCACCCGGACATTGGGGAAGTAGACCTGGTTCATGGCCAGTTCGTTGGAATCCACCAGGGTCAGGTCGATCTGACCTTCATCGACCATGCGCAGGAGGTCAACGACCTCGACCGCGTCGGACTCTTCGTATTCCAGGGCAGGGTTCTGCTTTTTCAGTTCGGCCAGTTGATCGGCGTGGCTGCTGCCCTTGAGCACCATGATCTTCTTGCCGATGAGCCCCTTGACGTTGGTGGGGCGTGAGCGGCCATTGCGGTAGATGACCTGCGGGGTCACCTCCAGATAGGGGTGGGAGAATCTCGCCTGGGTCTTGCGTTTTTCGCTGCTGACCAACCCGGCGGCGGCCAGCACCGGGCCGGACGGCTTGCCCAACTGGTCGAACAGTTCATCGAGGCTGTCGGCGGTCTCGATCTCGAGCTTCACGCCCAGGTCGTCGGCGAAACGCTTGACCAGCTCGTATTCGAAGCCGGTTTCACCGTTGCGGTCCTGGAAATAGGTGGCCGGACTGTTGCGGGTTATCACGCGCAGCACACCGTCCTCCTTGACGCGCTCGAGGGTGCTGGGTTTTTCAACACAGGCACCGAGCAGCAGGAAGAGTCCGGTTGCGAAGAGCCATCTGGCGCAGCGCTGGCGCAAAGCAGTGAGGGCGAACATAGGTTGCAGTATACGCAAAGGACCGGCCCCGCCATATCTCGACAATGGTTGGCAGGTCTGCTAGTTGATTCAAGCGGCAAGCGATAAGCGAAAAGCAGACCGTGGCGGCCTGCATTTTCTTTGTGCTCGAGGCTTGCAGCTCGAAGCTGCATTTCTGACCCCGAAGTCCGGTTCCGCCGCCCGGCAGCATTGGCTTAGAGCGGGTGCCGAAAGTCTGCGAATTAGGCTAGAATGCACGGCCTCTAAGCACACCCCTTCCTGAGGCTGTCCCGACGATGTTGATCCTGCGCGGCGCTCCTGCCCTTTCTGCCTTCCGCCACGGTAAGTTACTCGAGCAACTGAGCCAGAAAGTCCCCGCTGTTACTGGTTTGTATGCCGAATTCGCCCACTTCGCCGATGTCGATGGCGAGCTGACCGCCGACCAGCAGCAGGTGCTGGGGCGTCTGCTCAAATACGGTCCGAGCGTTCCGGTCCAGGAGCCGGCCGGTCGCCTGTTCCTGGTGGTCCCGCGCCTGGGCACCATTTCGCCCTGGGCCAGCAAGGCCAGCGACATCGCTCACAACTGCGGCCTGCAGAGCATCCAGCGCCTGGAGCGCGGTATCGCCTACTACGTCGCCGGTGAGCTCTCCGATGCCGACGCCGCGCTGATCGCCGCCGAGCTGCACGACCGCATGACCCAGCGCGTGCTGGCCCGTCTGGAAGACGCCGCGGACCTGTTCAGCCATGCCCAGCCCAAGCCGATGACCTCCGTGGACATCCTCGGTGGTGGCCGCGCCGCGCTGGCCCAGGCCAACATCGACCTGGGCCTGGCCCTGGCCGAAGACGAGATCGACTACCTGGTCAATGCCTTCCAGGGCCTCAAGCGCAACCCGAACGACATCGAACTGATGATGTTCGCCCAGGCCAACTCCGAACACTGCCGCCACAAGATCTTCAACGCCAGTTGGGACATCGACGGCCAGGCTCAGGAAAAGAGCCTGTTCGGCATGATCAAGAACACCTACCAGATGCACAGCGAAGGCGTGCTGTCCGCATACAAGGACAACGCCTCGGTCATCGTAGGCAACGTGGCGGGCCGCTTCTTCCCGAACCCTGAAACCCGTCAGTACGGCGCGGTGCAGGAGCCGGTGCACATCCTGATGAAGGTCGAGACCCACAACCACCCGACCGCCATCGCCCCGTTCTCCGGCGCCTCCACCGGCTCCGGCGGCGAGATCCGCGACGAAGGCGCGACCGGTCGTGGCGCCAAGCCCAAGGCCGGCCTGACCGGCTTCACCGTTTCCAACCTGCGCATCCCGGGCTTCGAACAGCCGTGGGAGCAGGCCTATGGCAAGCCGGGCCGCATCGTCGACGCCCTCGATATCATGGTCGAAGGCCCCCTGGGCGGCGCCGCGTTCAACAACGAGTTCGGCCGTCCGGCCCTGACCGGCTACTTCCGTACCTTCGAGCAGGCCATCGACACCCCGCGTGGTGAAGAAGTGCGTGGCTACCACAAGCCGATCATGCTCGCTGGCGGCATGGGCAATATCCGTGAAGATCACGTGCAGAAGGGCGAGATCACGGTCGGCGCCAAGCTGATCGTGCTCGGTGGCCCAGCCATGCTGATCGGCCTGGGCGGCGGCGCGGCTTCGTCGGTTGCCACCGGCGCCAGCTCCGCGGACCTGGACTTCGCCTCGGTACAGCGCGAAAACCCTGAAATGGAACGCCGTTGCCAGGAGGTCATCGACCGCTGCTGGCAGCTGGGCGACAAGAACCCGATCGCTTTCATTCACGACGTTGGCGCCGGCGGTATTTCCAACGCCTTCCCCGAGCTGGTCAACGACGGTGGTCGTGGTGGCCGTTTCGAACTGCGCAACGTGCCCAACGACGAGCCGGGCATGGCCCCGCACGAGATCTGGAGCAACGAGTCCCAGGAGCGTTACGTGCTGGCGGTCAGCGCCGAGGACTTCGAGCGCTTCAAGGCCATCTGCGAGCGCGAGCGTTGCCCGTTCGCCGTGGTTGGCGAAGCCACCGAGGAAAAACACCTCACCGTCACCGACAGCCATTTCGACAACACCCCGGTGGACATGCCGCTGGACGTGCTGTTGGGCAAGCCGCCGCGCATGCACCGGTCGGTCACCCGCGAAGCCGAGCTGGGCGATGACTTCGACCCGAGCGCGCTGGATCTGGACAACGCCGTCGAGCGCGTCCTGCATCACCCGGCTGTCGCCAGCAAGAGTTTCCTGATCACCATCGGTGATCGCACCATCACCGGCCTGGTCGCCCGCGACCAAATGGTCGGTCCGTGGCAGGTTCCGGTGGCCGACTGCGCCGTCACCGCCACCAGCTTCGACGTCTACACCGGTGAAGCCATGGCCATGGGCGAGCGCACCCCGCTGGCACTGCTCGATGCCCCGGCCTCCGGTCGCATGGCCATCGGCGAGGTGCTGACCAACCTGGCCGGTGCCCGTATCGAGAAGCTGTCCGACATCAAACTGTCGGCCAACTGGATGTCCGCAGCCGGTCACCCAGGTGAAGACGCGCGTCTGTACGACACCGTCAAGGCGGTCGGCATGGAGCTGTGCCCTGAGTTGGGCCTGACCATTCCGGTCGGCAAGGACTCCATGTCGATGAAGACCAAGTGGAGCGAGGACGGCGTCGAGAAGAGCGTCACCGCCCCGATGTCGCTGATCGTCAGCGGCTTCGCCCCGGTGGTCGACATCCGTGACACCCTGACCCCGCAACTGCGCATGGACAAGGGCGAGACTGATCTGATCCTGATCGACCTGGGCCGCGGCAAGAACCGCATGGGCGCCTCGATCCTGGCACAGACCTTCGGCAAGCTCGGCGCCCAGGCGCCGGACGTCGATGATGCCGAAGACCTCAAGGCCTTCTTCGCGGTCATCCAGGGCCTGAACGCCGACGGCCACCTGCTGGCCTACCACGACCGTTCCGACGGCGGCCTGCTGGTCAGCGTGCTGGAAATGGCCTTTGCCGGCCACTGTGGCCTGGACCTGCACCTCGACCCGCTGACCGACAGCCGCGGTGAAGTGCCGGCCATCCTCTTCAACGAAGAGCTCGGTGCGGTGATCCAGGTTCGCCAGGACGCCACCCCGGACGTGCTGGCACAGTTCAGTGCCGCAGGCCTGGACGACTGCGTCGCGGTGATCGGCAAGCCGGTCAACAACGGCGAAGTGTCCATCAGCCTGAACGGCGAAGTGCTGTTCGACGACCAGCGTCGTCTGCTGCAGCGTCAGTGGGCCGAGACCAGCTACCAGATCCAGCGTCTGCGCGACAACGCCGACTGCGCCGATCAGGAATTCGACGTTCTGCTGGAAGAAGAGAACCCAGGCCTGTCGGTCAAGCTGGGCTTCGATGTCAACGACGACATCGCTGCGCCCTACATCAAGAAGGGTGTGCGCCCGCAAGTGGCCATCCTGCGTGAGCAGGGCGTCAACGGCCAGGTCGAGATGGCTGCCGCCTTCGACCGCGCAGGCTTTGCCGCCATCGACGTGCACATGAGCGATATTCTCGCCGGTCGCGTCGACTTCGAAGCCTTCAAGGGCCTGGTGGCCTGCGGCGGCTTCTCCTACGGTGACGTACTGGGCGCCGGTGAGGGCTGGGCCAAGTCAGCGCTGTTCAACAGCCGCGCCCGTGAAGCCTTCCAGGCATTCTTCGAGCGCAACGACAGCTTCGCCCTGGGCGTGTGCAACGGTTGCCAGATGATGTCCAACCTGCACGAGCTGATCCCGGGCACCGAGTACTGGCCGCACTTCGTGCGCAACCGCTCGGAGCAGTTCGAGGCGCGCGTGGCGATGGTCGAGGTGCAGAAGTCCAACTCGATCTTCCTGCAGGGCATGGCCGGTTCGCACATGCCGATCGCTATCGCCCACGGTGAAGGCCATGCCGAGTTCGCCAGCGAAGAAGCCCTGCTGGAAGCCGACCTGTCTGGTTGCGTGGCCCTGCGCTTCGTCGACAACCACGGCAAGGTCACCGAGGCCTATCCGGCCAACCCGAACGGCTCGCCGCGTGGTATCACCGGTCTCACCAGCCGCGACGGTCGCGTGACCATCATGATGCCGCACCCTGAGCGTGTGTTCCGTGCCGTGCAGAACTCCTGGCGTCCGGACGAGTGGCAGGAAGACGGTGCCTGGATGCGCATGTTCCGCAATGCGCGCGTCTGGGTGAACTAAGCGTGTACAAGCTCGCCTTCTTCGTGCCGCCGAGCCATGTGGAAGTGGTCAAGGCCGCTGTGTTCGCCGCAGGCGGCGGACGCATCGGCGACTATGACCACTGCGCCTGGCAGACGCAGGGCCTGGGCCAGTTCCGGCCGTTGGACGGCAGCCAGCCGTACCTTGGGCAGACCGGTCAAGTCGAGCAGGTGGAGGAGTGGAAGGTCGAGTTGGTGGTGGCTGACGAACTGGTCGCCCAGGTTGTCGCCGCGCTCAAGGCGAGCCACCCGTACGAGACGCCAGCCTATGAGGTCTGGCGCCTCGCCGAGTTCTGATCACCCGCGCGTGATATCGAGAGGGGCTGCGTAGCGGCCCCTTTCTTTTCATGGCATCAGGCGATGCCGATTTCTCCCCCATCCTTACGCTGAATCACCACGGTCGATGACCGGGGCCGAACGCGGCTGCCCGTAGGCGTGGCCTCGGTGGCGATGTCGCTGTGCGGCCAGTTGGCCGGGTGCTGGATGTTGACGAACAAGGTCTTGTTGTCCGGCGTGAAGGTGATGCCGGTCACTTCGCAGCCGTTCGGGCCCACGAAGAAGCGGCGCAGGTCTGCCTGGTTGCGGGCATCGATCGGCACCTGCCTGCCGTTGGCATCCACCAGGTCGGTGGGAATCACCGCGAGCAACTGGTCGTTGGTATAGCGGGTCACGCTCGATTCGCCGTTATCGGTCTCGAACCACAGCACACCACGGCTATCGAAGCTCATCCCGTCGGGGCTGGCGAACTGGTTCAGTTCGGTCAGGCCCGAACGATTGATGTCGGTACCACCGTCGGCATTGCCACCAAAGACGAAGATGTCCCAGGTGAAGCTGCGCTGATCGTCACTGTCATGCCAGCGGATGATATGGCCGTGGCGGTTCGGCCCGCGTGGGTTGGCGGCATCGACTTTTGCGGCTGTGCGCTCGCTGTTGTTGGTCAAGGTGACATAGGCGTCGCCATTGAGTGGGTTGACGGCTGTCCACTCCGGACGGTCCATGGGCGTTGCCCCCACTGCATCGCCAGCCCCGCGGGTGTTGAGGATGATCCCGGCCAGGTCGCCATACAGCGCGCCCAGGGTGCTGCTGGCGGTCGTGGCAGTGCTGGGTGCCAGCAGCAACCAGTGCCCGGTGCCATCAGCATCGAAGCGCGCCACATAGAGCTTGCCGTGGTCAAGGTACTTGGCGCCGGTGGCCAGTCGGTCGCTGGGGGTGGCGTCGGCAGGATCCCAGACGGCATCGGAGACGAACTTGTACAGGTACTCGTTGTTGGAGTCGTCGCCCATGTACCAGACCAGCGGCTTGCCGGCGACCGGCAGCCCAGGGCAACAGCCCTCATGGCGGAACCGGCCCAACGCAGTGCGTTTGACCGCTCGCGTGCGGGCATCGTAGGGGTCGATCTCGATGATGTAGCCATAGGTGCTGGCTTCGTTGCGGTAGTCGTCGGTGGCGCTGGCGCCGCGTGGCGTGATGTCGAAACGGGCGAACTCGTCATGGGCCTCGCTGCGGTCACCTGCGGCGCTTTCCCAACCGTACTGGCCGCTCGAGGTGGCGACGCCGATGCGCACTTGGTCGGCAGGGCGTGTGCCTTTATTGACGAAGATGCCAGGCCAGTTTTCCTCGCACGTGAGGTAGGTGCCCCAAGGGGTGTAGCCATTGCCGCAGTTGTTGTTGGTGCCTCGGCATTGGGTGCCGGCGGGCGAGAATCGGGTCTTGACGTGATCGCTGCCGCGCAGAGGGCCGGCGATGTCCATCAACGAGGCGGTGGTGAAGCGGCGGTTGAGCGGATCGTTATCCACCACCTGCCAGCGCCCGTTGAGCTTGCGCAGGCGCACCACACCGGCGCCGTGGGCGTTGATCTCCTTGCGCACTTCTTCGGCCGGGCGCTTGCCATTGGCAGTGGTGGTCGGGCCGTTCGGATGCAGCGCGGCGGGGTCGATGTATTCGAAGTTGATTGCCAGCAGGCCATCGTCGGAACGCCCACCGATGGGGAAGAAGTGCATGCCGTCGTGGTGCATGCCCATGGCGTTGGCCTGGTCCGTGGAGCTGTTGCTGCCGTCGGGTTTCCAGGGGGTGGCCTTGCTGTTCAGTGGTGTGCCCCAGGGCGCCAGGACATAGGCACTGTAGCCGGCAGCCACGGCGCAGCCATCGGTGCGCGAACCGGGGATGGATTGGAACCCCAGTTTGAGCCTGGGCGTTGCGGGACGAGCCGGAGCGGGCGTGCCTCGATTGGCGCCGCTGCCAAGGCAGCCAGACAGGCCTGCCCCTGCAATCAGGGCGATGGCCGCACCCAAACTGCCGCGCATGACACTGCGCCGGCTCAGGTAGGCGTCCATGACACTGGCCATTGGCAGGTTGCCGCTGTGGTTGCGGTCAAGGTTATCGCCGCTTTCTCGACTCATCAGGGTGTCCTTGCATTGCTGAGTTAAAGGAAGACCGCGACTTTAGAACGCAAAGTATGACGATTTTTTGGCAAAAACATGAAAGGAGGGCCATAAGCCGTTCTCCAGGGCCTGGATTGGTTTTCAGAATGTGTGGCGGCCAGCGTGGCCTGGCCGCCATGAGGCCTAGCGGCGCTTCTGCTCGATCTGAGAGGCCCATTGTTCATTGCGGTTGTGCCCACTGGTGCGCACCAGCCCCAGATCCAGCGGGTTGTCGCCCTGGGCCGCGCCCTTGTCCTTGGTCAATTCGGCGATGGCCGTCCCCAGGTCGACCGGCGAGTTGGAGGCATCGATCGAGACATCCCGGCGATAGTCGCTACCTGACAAGGTTTGACGGGTGACCGAGGCGGCATCCAGCTCGACGGGGCCATTGGCCGATAACACGCGCGCACCCACCAGCTTCGCATCGCCACCGACCTTGAGGGTGATGCCGTCGCTGCCCTTGAGGGTGGCCTGGTGGGCCACGGTGTCGCGTTGCTGATGGGACAGGTCCAGCTTGAAGGTAGGGGAGAGGCCGGGTTCGGCCTGGCTCAGTGCGGATCCGGCCTTCTCGCCGACTTTGCCACCTGCCGGGCCTGCCAGGGCCTTGGCTGCGTTGGTATAGCTCTGCGGGTTTTTCTCCTGGCTCAAGCGTGCGTCTGCCCCGACAGTCAAGGTGTCGATGCGGTCCTTGCGGCTGGTCACCAACAGATCGCCGCCGACGGTGCCCGCTATGCGCCCGGTCTCGAGGCTGGTGCCTTCGATGCGGGCATCGCCCTGGGTGTACAGGTTGATGCGCTCGGCGCGCAGGGTATTGGCATTCCAGGTCTGGTTGTCGCGTTTATCGAGGTCGACCTTGATCCGGCCATACAGGCCGCGGCTGTCAAGTTCGCCTCGGCTGAGGTTCAGGCCTGCGCCTGCGGTGATGTCCAGGCTATTGCGCTTGTCCCGATTGTCTGAGGCCTCCAGCAGCAAACCGCCATTGGGTGTCTGCAGATCGAGCTGTGTGGCCGAGACCTGCAGACCTTGCGCATGCAGCGCGACATCCTCTCGGGCGCGACTGCTCATGTGCACCGCTGCGCGGGTATCGATACGGGCATCGACCGCTTGGCTGGCGTCTTCGTCCAGTTTGCCGTGGGTGAAATGGCCGCCCACGGCACCTCCCTTGCTGTTACCCGTCTTGGCGGCCAGTTCCACGCCGCCACCCAGTTTGCCGCCGCTCGCCTCTTGGGTATTGCGGGCGGCCTTGACCAGCAGCAGGCCGTCACTGTCTAGGGTCACTTCTCCTGTGGGCGCCTCGCGGCTGCCGATACGGGTGCCTTCGAGCAGCAGGTCGCCGCCGCTTTTGAGGGTGACGTCGCCTTTGGCGTCGATCTGCGCGACCTGGACGGTGCTCGACCGACGTTGTTCACGCGCGTGATCGAGATAGCCCCGCCCTTCGACGCCGGTGCTGCCGGGGCGATTGCCACCCTTGGCCCAGGCATTGCCTGCGAGCTGGAGCGTCTGCTCGGTCGTGCTGTCGGTGGCCGGCGTCAAGGTCAGGCTGCCGGTACTCTCCAGGGAGAGATCGCCGTCGCCTGCGTCTATGTGTGTGCCTTCATAAAGGCCCTGGCCTGTGAGCTGGATCTGGATGCCCTGTTGGCCGATCAGTGCGCCGGGGCGGGCGGTGAGCAGGTGCTGTGTTTTGTCCAGTGAGCCGCCCTTGCCTGCGGCGCGGGCATTGATGTCTTGCCCGGTACTGGTGTCCACGCGCAGGTCGCCGCCTGCATCCAGGCGCTGGAGGGTATCGGTCTGGGTATCGGCCGCTGCGTTCAGCTGATGGTGTCCGGCGTCGATTTTCAACGTACCTGCCGTGGCGCGCCATTGGGTGCCTTGATCCTCGATCCGGTCGGCATTGACCTGGACCGAGGCCCCGGAGAACTCGCTGACCTGGGCATACCCACGACGCTGGTTCTCCAGGCGTTTGATGTGCTCGACGGTCATGTCGCCGCCGATGCTGGGCGCGGCCAGGGCATCTTCGATCGAGGCTTGTTGAAAGCGCGCAGCCTCCTCACCCTGGACCAGGCGTTCGACTGGACGGGTCAGGTCGCGGTATTCCAGGCTGGCGCCAAGGCCGGCGCGCCAGCCAGTGGTGTCCTGTTTGCGCGCTTTTAGGTCTTCAACGGCCCGGTTGTCGATCTGCTCGGCCTGCACCTGCAAGGTCCCGCTTGCCTGCACCCGGGCGGCGTCGCTGGCAAGGGTTGTGGTGGCGAGCGTCAGGTCGCCCTTGGCCAGCAGTTCGCTGCG
Source organism: Pseudomonas sp. NY15354 (assembly GCF_048068075.1). NCBI lineage: Bacteria > Pseudomonadati > Pseudomonadota > Gammaproteobacteria > Pseudomonadales > Pseudomonadaceae > Pseudomonas > Pseudomonas sp. NY15354. The sequence goes on along the minus strand of NZ_JBLUPV010000003.1, from coordinate 207,593 downwards.
CACGGCCGTGCCGTCGTTTTCGACGGTGGTGTCCTGGCGATATTGGCCGGTGGTGGCGCTGCCCAGCCGATCGATGCCGCCCGAGACCGTGAGGCCGCCTTCGATGCGGGTCTTTTCGGTGGCCGAACGCAAGGTATCGTGCGTTGCGCCGAGAGTGATCTTCGGGGCCTGGGCCGTGAGCGCGCCCTCAGTGGCCTGGACCTTGGATCCGTTGACCTGTAGATGAGTGCCGCTGTCGAGGGCCACCGTTGCCCCTTTGAGTTCACTGGGTGTCTGCACTGTCTGATCGACCTGCTGTTGGGTGTTGGTTACCTGGTAGCCCAGGCTCGCTTCGAACTGGCGCGACTGCGCCTTGCCGTCCTGGGCATCCTGGGTCTGGCGGGCGCCGGCTGTGAGGCCGCGCTGTTGCTGCTGGGTCTCGCTGTGGGTCTGGGCTTGCGCGCTGGCGATCAGCAGGTCGCCCTTGGCCTGCACCTGCAGCGCTTTGCCTGCCGTGGCCTTGGCACCGATAAGGCGCATCTCTTCGGCACTGGCCAGACGCAGGTCGCTGGTGGCGTTCAGGTCGCTGACGATCACTTGGTCCTGGCGTGTGGTGCGTGTCTGGTCGCTGCCGAACAGGCCAAACAGCGTGCTGTCGCGCGCGTGTTCGGTCGTGGTGATGCGGTCGCGGTCGGCCTCGATGGCCAGCAGGCCCTTTTCGCTGAACAGGATCGAATCGCCCTGGCTGCTCAGGCGACTGCCCTTGATCGTGACTTGGTCGGCGATGATGTTGAGATCGCCACCTGCCTCGAGGTCGCTGCCGGCCACGGTCTGGCCTTGGCGCTCGTTGCCGTCGCGTGAGCCGAAGAAGGCCCCGGAGACCAGATCCCCCCGATAGTCGCGCTGCGTGCCTGTGTCCTCCAGGGTGGTCGTGGTCACGCTCACCTGACGTGCCTTGAACACTGTGTCGCCCTGGCTTTGCAGGCGGCTGCCCTGCACCTTGAGCGTATCGCCGGCCGTCATCACCACGCGTCCGCCTTCCAGGTGGCTGGCGTTGGCAGTCTCTTTGTAGCGCTCGGTATCGCTGTCGCCGCGCCACAGATGCTTGCGGTGGCGCACCTGCTCCTCGATCCGTTGACTGTCGATGCCGGCTTCGACATCGAGCTTGGCCGCGCTGTCGAGCGTCAGCTCGCCTGGGGTGCGAAGATCCGCGGCCACCAGGTGCATGTCATTGCCTGATCGCAATGCGATCCCCTCGTCGGCTTGCAGCAGCGATCCCTGCTGCTGGCGATCGGTGGTGGTGCGCTGGCGGTTGTAGGTCTCGGTGGTGACGAACAGGAACTTCTTGTCCCACTGTTCGTGATCGCGTTGAAGGCTTTCCCGGGTCTTGGCGTCCAGGGTCAGTTTGTTGCCGGCAGTGAATTCGATACGCCCAGCCTTGGCCTCGACGGCTTCGAGCGTCAGGTCGTCTGCGGCGGTCAGCGCCAGGTCCCCTTGCTCGGTACGCAGGCGGGCACGTTCGGCGGCGCTGCCGCTGACCTGCAGGGCGCCTGCTGAACGGACGCTGATGCCATTGTCGGCGTCCAACTGGGACGGGCCCACGCGTACGCCTGCGCCTTCGGCGGTGCTCACCACCCGGATCCGTCCGGCACGCATGGCGCCGAACAGGCTGGCATCGATGCTGGCCGGGGCGCTGGGCAGGTGTTGAACGATCTGCCCGTCCTGGGCATCGATGCGATTGCGCCCGGCGGTCAGGGTCAGGTCAGTACGGGCTTCGAGCGGGCCCTGTTGGTCGATGCGTGGAGCGATCAGCTCCAGGGCCGCCTCGCGGTTGGCCTGCCCACCTTCGAGCACCTGCAACGTGCCGCTGGCGTTCAGCGTGTCGAGAAAGCGGATCTGTTGGTCCTGGATTTCCGGCGTGCCGACCAGCAAACCGGCGCGTGTGGTGTTGATGAAACTGCCGCCGTTGAGGGTGATGCCGTTGGGGTTGGCCAGGATGTAGTCGGCGGCGCGCCCGAAGATCTCCTGCGGCCCCTCGATGAGGGAGGCGTTGCGACTGACGACTTCGTTCAAGATGGTCGATGCGGCCTGGCCCTGGAATTGTGGGTTGGCGCTCAGGGCGCCGGCCAGTTGTGATTGGCCAGGCTGCAAGGCGTTGTTGAGCACCACGCCGGGCTTGGCGACGTTGTAGTCGAGAAACTGGTTATGGGATAGGCCGCTGGCGTTGGGGGCGACGATGTCGATCACCGGAACGCCGTGGCCGTTGTTGACGACTGGCGTACCGCCGGGCCCGAGGGTCGGTTGCAGGCCTTCTGCGACCACCGCGCAGGAGCATGTCACCAGGGCGATGAAAATGGCCCAGCGCAAGACATCCGGGCGTACCGATGGGGTGTGGGTAGTCATAGTCACTTTTCTCTATTGTTGTGGTGATCAGAGGCTCAGGGTCCACTCCAGGACCCAGATGCCAGGCTCCAGCGCGCGCCGACTGCGTTCGCTGGCGTACAGGGCTCGTTGGTAGTCCAGGCGCAGGCGATGGGTCGCAGGCCCGATCTCCACACCCAGTGCGCCACCTGCGATCCGCTGGGGCGCGCTGGCAGGGGTGAAGCGGGTCCAGCCCAGGTCCAGGCCCAGGTGAGGGCGTATCTCCAGTGCGCGGGAGAAGGGCAGGGGCTGGCTGAAGGTATTGCGCCAGACCACGCCGCTGGCACCGGCGACCGTGTCCCGACGCCAGCCGCGGACGGCGGCATCGTCGCTTAGCAGCAGTTGCTCGATCGCCGGAAGCGGTTGCTCGCTGTATTGCAGGTTCAACTCGCTCTGCCAGCGCCATGGCCATTGCGCAGGGCCCTGGCGCAAATGCACGAAGCTGGCGCGGTACTTGCGCCAATGCGCTTGCGCACCACGCTCGCGGGTCTGCAGTGGATGCTCGGCGCCAAACCAGTCCAGGTTCTGGGATACGCCCACATAGGTGTTCCACAGGCCCCCTTCGAGCCACAGCAGGTTGAGGCCGGCTTCCCAGGTGGTCAGGGTCGGGCTCTGCTGCGCGATCGGGGTGCCTTGAATGCGATTGACCAGTTGCTTGCGGTCCAGCCGGGCGAGGGCGCTCAACATCCCTTGGTTGTTGCGCCAGAGCAGGCGCTCCACGCTCAAGCCCTGGAGATTGCTCTCGCCGGAGCTGACCTGACGCCGTTGTGGCAGGGGCGCGCGATAGCGCATCCAGCTGGCGTTCAGGGCCAGGCTCCATGGGCCGTAGGGCACGCTGTAGTACAGGTTCGCACCTTGGCTTTGGCCAGGTGCATCGAAGACCGTCGAGACCAGGCCCAGGCGCAGGTCGTCGTTCACGCCCAACGGGCTGTCCAGCCCCAACCCAAGGTTCAGGCGATGTCGGCCGGTCAGGTCGCTGCCACGGTTGTCCAGGCGGCTGTCCAGGTGCCAGCGAGAGCTGGTGCGGCGCGGCTGGATGATCACGCGGGTGCCGCTTTGCAGCTCGCCGGGTAGCAGGTCGGCGTTCAGGTCATAGGCACGCAGGCGGTTGAGCTGGTCCAGGCCCTGCTCGAGCGCGGGGAGGTACAAGGGCTGGCCGAGCAGGTCGGGAAAGGCGCCTCGCAAGGAAAGGGGCAGGCTGGCGTCGGCCAGCTCGATGGACTCGACGAAGCCTTCGACGATGACGATATCCAAGGGCACGCCTGCCTGGGGCGGGCGCGCCAGGTAAGGGCGGCTGGCCGGGTACCCGGCTTGTACGTAGGTGTCGGTGATGGACCTGAGCAGCCTGTTGACGTCGTCGACGCTCAGGCAAGGGCGCCACAGGGGACGCAGGGTGGCTTCCAGGTCCGGGCTCGGCACCACGTGGTTGCCGCTCAGGCGTAACCCGGGGGTGGGCCAGCAGCGTGAGTCTGAAGGGGCTGGGGTGGGGTCGTCCGGTGCCGGGCCTGGCTGACGGCGGCGTTGCCAACGCTCGAGGCGTTGTCGTCGCTCTTGGAGTTGCAGGGCGCGCTGTTGCTCGCGCAGTTGTGAAGTGGCGGGATCGTTGGCCCACGCCGGTGGGTGGGCGATCAAGGCAAGGGCCAGGCTGGCAAGCATGTGCCTGGCGATGCGACGCAAGGAAGTCGGCATGGAGAAGCCCCGCAAGGTCTGCACGTATGTGCTTTTTTGCGTGGATTCTAAGAATCCGACTTACCGTTTGGATGCGGTCCCGTACCCAACTGGGCGTCAGGTGGGTGTGGGTTTAATGTGTGTAATTTCCTACAAAACCAATCGAAATGTAGGAATTAGGGACGGATCTCGATCAGGGTCCCGTCCTTGACCATGTCCCAGACCTCGCGCATGTCATTGTTGCGCATGGCGATGCAGCCTTCGGTCCAGTCCAGGGTGTGGAAGTACCACTCCGGGTAGTCGTCGTTGATCGGCGTGCCATGGATCATGATCATGCCGCCTGGGCTCACGCCCTCGCGGCGGGCGCGGGCGGCATCGCTGATGTTGGGGTAGGAAATGTGCATGGCCAGGTTGAAGCGGTCGCTGACCTTGCGCCAGTCCAGCCAGTACAGACCTTCGGGCGTTTTGCTGTCGCCTTCGCGCTCTTTGCTGCCTTTGGGCTGTTTGCCCAGGGAGATACGGTAGGTCTTGAGCGGTTCGCCACGGCTGATCAGTTGCAGGCGGCGTTCGGACTTGAGCACCAGGACCTTGTCGATCAGCGGCTGGTTGGCGACAGCGGATTGGTCGACAGGCTTGCGGATGATGGTCTCGGTGAAGGCGGCCTGGGACACCGAGGCAATGGAAAGGCAGAAAAGGGCGAGCAACCAACGCATGAAACCGTATCCCTGAAAGCTAAGTGGTGGACGACGAGACGTTCATCGGTGGCAGGTACTCATGGCCTACGGGGTAGTGCTGCCCGACGCGGTCGCGATAATAGCATTCTAGTGTGCGTGCGACGGTGCGGAAAGCCAGCTCGTCCCAGGGAATTTCATGTTCCTCGAACAATCGCACCTCCAGGCTCTCCACGCCCACGGCAAAATCCAGGTCGGCCAACTCTGCGCGGAAGAACACATGCACCTGGTCGATGTGCGGCAGGTCGAAGAGCTGGTACAGGCTCATCTGGCCAACCCGGGCGCAGGCTTCCTCGACGGTTTCGCGCCGGGCGGCTGCATCGAGGGTTTCGCCGTTTTCCATGAAGCCGGCAGGCAAGGTCCAGAACCCTCGGCGCGGCTCGATCGCCCGCCGGCACAGTAATACCTGGCTGCCCCAGGTGGGGAGCACGCCGGCGACGATATTGGGGTTCTGGTAATGGACGGTATGGCAATGATCGCAGACATACCGCAGGCGGCTTTCGCCTTCGGGGATTCGCTGAATGACCGCCTGGCCGCACGCGCTGCAGAATTTCATGCTGTGGTTCCTTATAGATACAGCTATCTTGGCGTGGCCGGCCTGCGCTGCGCAAGCCGCCCTCGGGCGGGGCTTGGGTGCTTCGCGGCTTTGGTGCATCATGCTGGGCAGGCCTTGGAATCGAGAGAGTGCAATGCTGGACGAGCTTCTTCGCCGAATGAGCAATCACACCCCCGCGTCACTGGAAACCGACCGACGTTTCCCCGAGGCGGCGGTACTCTTGCCCATCACTCGCAGCGAAGAGCCCGAGCTGGTGCTGACCCTGCGGGCCAAGGGGCTTTCCACCCATGGGGGCGAGGTAGCTTTTCCTGGCGGGCGGCGCGACCCAGAGGACCCGGACCTGGTGTTCACCGCCCTGCGCGAGGCCGAGGAGGAAATCGGCTTGCCGCCTGGTCTGGTGGAGGTCATCGGTCCGTTGAGCCCGGTGATTTCCCTGCATGGCCTTAAAGTGACGCCATTCGTCGGGATCATCCCCGATTACGTCGAGTACCGTGCCAACGACGCCGAGATTGCCGCGGTGTTCACGGTTCCGTTGGCGTTCTTCCGCCAGGATCCGCGCGATCACACCCACCGTATCGACTACCAAGGGCGCAGCTGGTACGTGCCGGCCTATCGCTACGGCGAATACAAGATCTGGGGGTTGTCGGCGATCATGATCGTCGAACTGGTCAATGTGCTGTTCGACGCCGGCATCAGCCTGCACCAGCCCCCAGAGCGCTATACCCAGATCTGAGCGGGGCCCACTCCGCCATCTGCCTTCAACCGTGAGGAGCGAGACATGAAATACCGCCTGGGCGACCTGCGGGTCGAAACCCACCCCACCAGTTGGGCCGCCCCCAACGCCACCTTGATCGGCAAGGTGCGCCTGCAGGCCGGGGCCAGTGTCTGGTTCGGCGCGGTGCTGCGCGGCGACAACGAACTGATCGATATCGGCGAAGGCAGCAATGTCCAGGATGGCACGGTGATGCATACCGACATGGGCTCGCCGCTGACCCTCGGCAAGGGGGTAACCGTCGGCCATAACGCCATGCTCCATGGTTGCACGGTGGGCGACTACAGCCTGATCGGTATCAATGCCGTGATCCTCAACAACGTGCGCATCGGCAAGCATTGCATCATCGGCGCCAACGCACTGATCCCGGAGGGCAAGGAGATCCCGGATGGCTCATTGGTCATGGGCTCGCCAGGCAAGGTGGTGCGCGAGCTGACCGAGGCACAAAAGCGCATGCTCGAAGCCAGCGCCGCGCATTATGTGCACAATGCCGAGCGCTACGCGCGCGAGCTGGCGCTCCAGGATGACTGACATGCACAACGCCGAACGCCCGGTCGCCTCACCGTGCGTCAACGTCTGTGCGCTGGACGAGCAGGATATCTGCGTCGGCTGCCAGCGCACGGTGAGCGAGATCACCCGGTGGTCGCGCATGAGCAACGACGAGCGCCGTCAGGTGTTGGTGCTGTGCCATGAGCGGGCGGTGGCGGCGGGGTTGGTCATCGGGTCGGGGCTGTAGTTGACTCGAAAATCAAGTATTCTGTGTCGCTTGCCCAACGTGTGATCCCATGTTCTATCTCATTGCCTATATCAGTAGCGTAGTGCTGATCAACTACGCCTTCTCCAGTGCCCCGCACCTGGATGTGATCTGGTCTGCCTGGGGCGGTCTGGTGTTCATCCTGCGCGACATGGTGCAGACCCGCTATGGTCATGGCGCGCTGCTGGCCATGCTGGCGGCGTTGGTGCTGTCCTATGTCACCTCGGAGCCCGCCATTGCCCTGGCCAGTGCCACTGCGTTCTTCGTGTCCGAGCTGATCGACTGGCTGGTGTTCAGCATCACCCGTCGGCCGCTGCGTGACCGTCTGTGGCTCAGCTCGGCCCTGAGCATTCCGGTGGACACTTTCATCTTCTTCGGCATGATTGGCGCTCTGACTCCGGCGGTCATCGGCACGGCCCTGGCTTCCAAGTTCGCCGGGGTCACCGCCGTATGGCTGGCCATGACCTGGCGCGCCCGGCGCGAGGTCGTCGCGGGGTGATGTGAGGGGGGTCGCGGCGGCCCCGGAACGCTTCGCCAGGTGTAGAATATCGGTCCTTTTTCAGCGGGCGGCAGCCAACCTGGCGCGGCCCCGGACGCCTTCGAGGACCTGAAATGACCCGTATCGGAACCCCATTGTCGCCCACCGCGACCCGTGTACTGCTGTGTGGCTGCGGCGAGCTGGGCAAGGAAGTGGTGATCGAGCTGCAGCGCCTGGGTGTCGAAGTCATCGCCGTGGACCGCTATGCCAATGCCCCCGCCATGCAGGTTGCACACCGCAGCCATGTCATCAACATGCTCGATGGCGTTGCCCTGCGTGCGGTGATCGAAGCCGAGAAGCCGCACTACATCGTCCCGGAAATCGAAGCCATCGCCACCGCGACCCTGGTGGAGCTGGAGAACGAAGGCTTCAATGTCGTCCCCACCGCCCGCGCCACCCAGCTGACCATGAACCGCGAAGGCATCCGTCGTCTGGCCGCCGAAGAGCTGGACCTGCCGACCTCGCCATACCACTTCGCCGATACCTTCGATGACTACACCAAGGCCGTCGCCGACCTGGGCTACCCCTGTGTGGTCAAGCCGGTGATGAGTTCCTCGGGCAAGGGGCAAAGCCTGCTGCGCAGCGAAGCAGACCTGCAGAAGGCCTGGGACTACGCGCAAGAAGGTGGCCGCGCTGGCAAGGGCCGGGTGATCATCGAGGGCTTCATCGATTTCGAGTATGAAATCACCCTGTTGACCGTGCGCCATGTGGGCGGCACCACCTTCCTCGCGCCGGTTGGTCACCGCCAGGAGAAGGGCGACTATCAGGAGTCCTGGCAGCCGCAGGCCATGAGCCCGAAGGCTTTGGCCGAGTCCCAGCGGGTGGCCCAGGCGGTCACCGATGCCCTGGGTGGGCGTGGCCTGTTCGGCGTGGAGCTGTTCGTCAAGGGCGATCAGGTGTGGTTCAGCGAAGTCTCGCCGCGCCCCCACGATACCGGGCTGGTGACCCTGATTTCCCAGGACCTTTCGCAGTTCGCCCTGCATGCCCGTGCGATCCTGGGCCTGCCGATCCCGGTGGTGCGTCAGTTCGGTCCGTCGGCCTCGGCGGTGATCTTGCCTGAAGGCCAGTCGCAGCAGACCTCCTTCGCCAATCTGGGCGCGGCCCTGAGCGAGCCGGACACTGCCATTCGCCTGTTCGGCAAGCCGGAAATCAACGGCCAGCGTCGCATGGGCGTATGCCTGGCGCGAGACGAGTCGATCGAAGCGGCGCGGGCCAAGGCGACCCGCGCTTCGCAGGCGGTCAAGGTCGAGTTCTGATCTGACGCGAAGACTGCCTGGCAGCCTGTTCGCGGGTAACCCCTCCCACAGGGAATCGCTCGATCTGTAGGAGCGGTTTACCCGCGAATGGGCCGCCTGGCCGCCTCTGGTATCAGAGTGCCGTGTTACGTGTTTCTTTCAGGCACAAGACGGCAATCAGGCTGATCACCGCCGCCACCGACACATACCCGCCCACCCAGCTCAATCCCCCCATGCTCACCAACTGCTGGGCGAAGAACGGGGCCGCCGAGGCGCCGACGATACCGCCCAGGTTGTAGGCCGCCGAGGCGCCGGTGTAGCGCACATGGGTCGGGAACAGCTCAGGCAACAATGCCCCCATCGGCGCGAAAGTCACGCCCATCAGGAACAGCTCGATGGCCAGGAACAGCGCAACGCCGGTGGTCGAACCCGAGGTCAGCAGCGGCTCCATGGTAAAGCCTGATGCCACCGCCAGCAGGCCGCCGACGATCAGCACCGGCTTGCGCCCGTAGCGGTCGCTCAGCCAGGCCGACAGCGGCGTCGCCAAGGCCATGAAGACCACGGCAAAGCACAGCATGCCCAGGAAGCTTTCGCGGCTGTAGCCCAGAGTCGATACTCCGTAGCTCAGGGAGAACACCGTGGAGATGTAGAACAGCGCGTAGCACACCACCATTGCCGCAGCGCCCAGCAGGGTCGGCAGCCAGTACTTGGCGAACAGATCCACCACCGGCAGCTTCACCCGCTCATGGCGTGCCACGGCCTTGGCGAACACCGGGCTTTCCTCGAGCTTCAGGCGCACGTACAGGCCGACGATCACCAGCGCGGCGCTGAGCAGGAACGGAATGCGCCAGCCCCAGTCACGGAACTGCTCGTCGCTGAGCGTCAATGCCAGGGTCAGGAACAGCCCATTGGCCGCCAAAAAGCCAATGGAGGGGCCCAACTGCGGGAACATGCCGAACCAGGCGCGCTTGCCTTCGGGGGCGTTTTCGGTGGCCAGCAGCGCCGCGCCGCCCCATTCGCCGCCCAAGCCGAGGCCTTGGCCAAAGCGCAGCAGGCAAAGGATGATCGGCGCCCAGACGCCGATGCTGTCATACCCGGGAAGTACACCGATCAGGGTCGTCGACACGCCCATCAGCAGCAATGAGGCGACCAGGGTGGATTTACGGCCGATACGGTCACCGAAGTGGCCGAACAGGGCCGAGCCCAGTGGGCGGGCGAGGAAGGCGATACCGAAGGTCAGAAAGGCCGCGAGCATCTGCGCGGTGCCTGATCCCGACGGGAAGAACACCGGGCCGATCACCAGCGCGGCGGCAGTGGCGTAGACATAGAAGTCGTAGAACTCGATGGCGGTGCCGATGAAGCTGGCGGTGGCCACGCGGGCGGGGGAATTGACGGGGGCTGCCGAGGCGTCGGCGCAGGTACTGCTGGTAGTCATCGTGTAGGTCCCTGACAGTCATTGCTCCCTATGGGCGGGCCGCACCCTGCCGGGCAGGCATGGGCGTGCGGGCGCCGGAGCGTCATAGTGTGAGTCGCTCGACCGACGATAGCCCAAGGGTAGGGACGGGAGCGGGCTGTTCTGGGTGTTGAAGCAGGACCGCGGGGCGTGTCAGTGGAGCGCACCGGCCGTATGGCGCCGGGAGCGGGTAGCAGGCGGGACGGCAGGGCTGGGTAAGCGTGACTGGAGTATAGCTATCGGGTCACGGTCCAGACCAGTACCTTGCTGGCGCAATTGTCCTCTGTTTCGAGGATTTCCAGGCGATAGCGGCCGATCTTCAGGCATACGGCGCTTTCCGGAATGCTTTCCAGCGCCTCGGTGACCAGCCCGTTGAGGGTTTTCGGGCCGCCGTCGCAGGGCAGGTGCCACCCCAGGCTGCGGTTGATTTCGCGCAGCGAGGCCGTGCCTTCGATCACGAAGCGGCCATCGGCCAGGGGGTGGACGTGCGGGTTTTCGAGCGATTGCTCATCCTCGAACTCGCCGACGATCTCCTCGAGGATGTCTTCCAGGGTGACGATGCCCTGGACCTCGCCATATTCATCCACCACCACGCCCAGGCGCCGCTGCTGCTTGTGGAAGTTCAGCAATTGTCGTTGCAGTGGGGTGCTTTCGGGAACGAAGTAGGGTTCGTAGCAGGCCGCGCGCAGCGCCTGGAGGGTCAACTCGCCACGGGGCAGCAAGTGGCTGATCAGCTTGGTGTTGAGGATGGCTTCGACCTGGTTGATATCGCTGTGGTAGACCGGCAGGCGGGTATGGCGGCTGACGATCAGTTGTTCGGCGATCTGCTCGAGCGAGTCGTCCAGGTTGATGCCGTCCACCTCGTTGCGGGGCACCAGGATGTCGTTGACAGTGATCTTGTCCAGCGATTGCAGGCCTTCGAGCAGGCCATGGCGTGGCGCGTCGAAAGGCTCGCCTTCGTCGAAATCGTCGTGTTCCTGTGGGTGCAGCGCCACGGCGGCAGGTTGTGCGCGCAATGGGCGAAGGATCAGCTTGGCGCAGCCGTCGAGCAGGCATGCCAGTGGTTGCAGCGCGACCAGAGGCCATCTGAGCAGGCTGCCCACGCCGAGGAAGGCGTGCGGGTTGCGCCGGGCGGCGCGCCTGGGCAGGTATTCGGCCAGGACCAGTAGCGTGAGGGTGGCGGCCAGGCCTGCCATCCAGAAACCGTGTTCGCCGTTGTAGCGCTGGCCGATCAGGCAGGCCAGACCCAGCACCAGCAGCTTGCCCAGGCTGGCGCAGAGCACCACGGCTTGGGCGGGCAGGGCGGGTTCGGCGCTGTCAGCGGGGCGCTGATGGCCGTTCAGTTGCTGGCGGGCCGCATCGACGGCGGTAAACAGCGCCGACCAGAGCAGCGCCAGTGCCAGGGTGCCGAATAGCGGAGCGTACGGCAGGGTGTCCATGGGCGGTCGTCAGATATGCAGGATGAATTCACGTACCAGCTTGCTGCCGAAATAGGCCAGCATCAGCAGGCAGAAACCGGCGAGGGTCCAGCGGATCGCTTTGTGACCGCGCCAGCCCAGGCGGGTGCGCCCCCACAGCAGCAGGCCGAACACCACCCAGGCCACACAGGATAGCAGCGTCTTGTGCACCAGGTGCTGGGCGAACAGGTTGTCCAGGAACAGCCAGCCGGACACCAGCGACAGCGACAGCAGGCCCCAACCTGCCCAGAGGAAGCCGAACAACAGGCTCTCCATGGTTTGCAGAGGCGGGAAGTTACGGATCAGGCCGGACGGGTGCTTGTGCTTGAGCTGATGGTCCTGCAGTAACAGGAGCAGGGCCTGGAACACGGCGATGGTGAACAAGCCATAGGCCAGGATCGAGAGCAGGATATGCGCCAGGATCCCAGGCTCTTCGTTGACCAGCGGTACGGTGCCGGGCGGGGCGAACTGGGCCAGCAGGGCGGTCACCGCACCGAGTGGGAACAGCAGCATCAGCAGGTTCTCGACCGGGATGCGCAGGCAGGCCAGCAAAGTCAGCGAGATGACCGCGACGGCGATCAGGCTGGCGGCGCTGAAGAAATCGAGGCTCAGGCCCAGCGGTGTAATCAGCTGGAAGAACAGGGCGCTGCCCTGGGCGATGACCGCGAGGGCGCCGAGTAGGCCGAGTAGCCGTTTGTCGGCGCGGCTGCCCTGGGCCAGGCGACTGCCTTGATAGAGGGCGGCGGCGATGTAGAGCCCGGCGGCGAGCAGGTTGGGGATGAGGCTGGGGGAAGAGAGCATAAGTCCTGGTAGGCAAGCCCTAAAGGGACGGAGTTTGGCATAGATCCCGCCGCTCTAGGAAGACCGCAGAGCAGTAGGGCCTGACCCATGGGCAAGATCTGTGGGGTAACCGCCTTGATTGCGTGTACGGGCTCATTCACGGGCAAACCAACACACAGGCCTGGCGGTGATCCTGGTGAGCGTGGTTTACCCGCCAATAGACCACCATCGCCCCCGGTGGTCAGCACCAAGGTGTGCGCCGCCCTCGCTCTTCGCTATAATCGCCGCCTTGCTGCGTCCAGCGCGTGTACATATTCACCTGGGCGCCTGAAAAACCTCGGCTTTCATTAGGGCCTGAAAGGATCACCATGTTCGAAAACCTGACCGACCGCCTGTCACAGACGCTGCGCCATGTCACCGGCAAGGCCAAGCTGACCGAAGACAACATCAAGGACACGTTGCGCGAAGTGCGCATGGCCCTGCTCGAGGCCGACGTTGCCCTGCCGGTGGTCAAGGATTTCGTCAACAGCGTCAAGGAGCGTGCGGTCGGCACCGAGGTGTCGCGCAGCCTGACCCCAGGCCAGGCGTTCGTGAAGATCGTCCAGGCTGAACTCGAAGGGCTGATGGGCGCGGCCAACGAAGACCTGGCGCTCAATGCCGCGCCACCGGCCGTGGTGCTGATGGCGGGCTTGCAGGGTGCAGGTAAGACCACGACCGCCGGCAAGCTGGCGCGCTTCCTTAAAGAGCGCAAGAAAAAGAGCGTGATGGTGGTGTCGGCCGACGTCTATCGTCCGGCGGCGATCAAGCAGCTCGAAACCCTGGCCAACGATATCGGCGTGACCTTCTTCCCGTCCGACATCAGCCAGAAGCCTGTGGCCATCGCTGAAGCAGCGATCCGCGAGGCCAAGCTCAAATACATCGATGTGGTCATCGTCGACACCGCCGGCCGTCTGCACATCGATGCCGACATGATGGACGAGATCAAGGCGCTGCACGCCGCGGTCAAGCCGGTCGAGACGCTGTTCGTGGTCGACGCCATGACCGGTCAGGACGCCGCCAATACCGCCAAGGCCTTCGGCGACGCCCTGCCGCTGACCGGCGTGGTGCTGACCAAGGTCGACGGTGATGCCCGTGGCGGTGCTGCCCTGTCGGTTCGCGCCATTACCGGCAAGCCGATCAAGTTCATCGGTATGGGCGAGAAGACCGAAGCGCTCGAGCCCTTCCACCCAGACCGCATTGCCTCGCGCATTCTGGGCATGGGTGACGTGCTCAGCCTGATCGAGCAGGCCGAGCAGAACATCGACAAGGCCAAGGCCGACAAGCTCGCCAAGAAGCTCAAGAAGGGCAAGGGGTTCGACCTCGAAGACTTCCGCGACCAGCTGCAGCAGATGAAGAACATGGGCGGCTTGGGCGGCCTGATGGACAAGTTGCCGAGCATCGGTGGGGTCAACCTGTCGCAGATGGGCAATGCCCAGGGCGCAGCCGAGAAGCAGTTCAAGCAGATGGAGGCGATCATCGACTCCATGACGCCTGCCGAGCGTCGCGACCCGGAAATCATCAGCGGTTCGCGCAAACGCCGCATCGCCCTCGGCTCTGGCACCCAGGTGCAGGATGTCGGTCGGCTGATCAAGCAGCACAAGCAGATGCAGAAGATGATGAAGAAATTCTCCGCCAAGGGCGGCATGGCCAAGATGATGCGTGGCCTGGGCGGGATGCTGCCAGGTGGCGGCATGCCGAAGATCTAATTCGATTCTGGGAGGTTGCCTTTTATAAGGCAGCCCTCCCGAAATCCCGCTCCGGCGGGAACGATGTCGCGAAATTCGCGGCTTAACCGGCAGATCTGAACGGTGTGGTAGCCCCACGCCGAAAAAGGCATTTGCAAATGTCCGTGTATTCCCCGAGAATATGCGGCCTTTTGGGCACCCTGTGCCCATTTGGGCATTCAGATTTGCAGCACCGACTATAGGAACGATGTTCACATGGTAACCATCCGTCTTGCCCGTGGCGGCTCCAAGAAGCGCCCTTTCTATCACCTGACCGTGACCAACAGCCGTAACGCCCGTGACGGCCGTTTCGTTGAGCGCGTTGGCTTCTTCAACCCGGTTGCTTCCGGCGCTGAAGTCAAGCTGTCGGTCAATCAGGAACGCGTCAACTACTGGCTGAGCCAGGGCGCACAGCCGTCTGAGCGCGTTGCTCAGCTGCTGAAGGACGCTGCCAAGGCCGCTGCCTGAGCAGTATGAACGCGACGCCAGAAAACGCTGACGCCCTCATTGTCGTCGGCAAGATTTTTTCGGTTCACGGCGTTCGCGGCGAGGTGAAGGTGTATTCCTTTACCGATCCGATTGAAAACCTGTTGGATTATCCACGCTGGACGCTTCGGCACGAAGGCAAGGTAAAACAGGTCGAGCTGGTCAACGGTCGTGGCTCCCAAAAGGGCCTGGTCGTGAAACTGAAAGGCCTCGATGATCGTGATGAAGCTCGTCTTCTGAGCGGTTATGAAATCTGCATTCCGCGGAGCCTTTTGCCCAACCTGGCCGCTGACGAGTACTACTGGTACCAGTTGGTAGGTCTGAAGGTCATCAATCAGGACGAACACCTGTTCGGCAAGATCGATCACCTGTTGGAGACCGGTGCGAACGATGTAATGGTGGTCAAGCCTTGCGCAGGCAGCCTGGATGATCGCGAGCGACTGTTGCCCTATACGGAGCAATGTGTGCTGGCAGTCGACCTGGAAGCAGGCGTGATGCGGGTCGAGTGGGACGCGGATTTCTAAACGATGGGTAACCTTCGAGTAGAAGTCGTCACGTTGTTCCCCGAGATGTTCTCGGCCATCACGGAGTACGGCATTACCAGCCGCGCGGTGAAACAGGGGTTGCTGCAAGTGACCTGCTGGAACCCGCGGGACTACACCACTGATCGTCACCATACGGTGGATGATCGGCCGTTTGGCGGTGGTCCGGGCATGGTGATGAAGATCAAGCCTCTGGAAGACGCCCTGGCCAGTGCCAGGCAAGCGACCGGAGCATCGGCGAAGGTGATCTACCTCTCGCCACAAGGCCGCAAGCTGACTCAGCAGGCGGTCAAAGACTTGGCGCAACAGGAATCGTTGATCCTGATCGCCGGTCGTTACGAAGGCATCGACGAGCGTTTTATCGAGGCTCATGTCGATGAAGAGTGGTCGATTGGTGACTATGTGCTTTCCGGTGGCGAGCTGCCGGCCATGGTGCTGATCGATGCGGTTACGCGACTGCTGCCCGGAGCTTTAGGGCATGTGGACTCGGCGGAGGAAGATTCCTTTACCGACGGTCTGCTCGACTGCCCGCACTACACCCGACCGGAGGTGTATGCGGATCAGCGCGTTCCCGACGTGTTGCTTAGTGGCAACCATGCACACATCCGGCGTTGGCGGTTGAAGCAGTCCCTTGGTAGGACCTTCGAACGACGCGCCGATCTTCTGGAAAGTCGCTCGCTTTCTGGAGAAGAGAAGAAGCTGCTCGAGGAATATCTCCGCGAGCGGGACGATAGTTAACGTATCGATGGTGGATCAAGTTATCCGCCTTAGGAGCACAGCATGACCAACAAGATCATCCAGCAGCTCGAAGCCGAGCAGATGAACAAGGAAATCCCAGCCTTCGCACCAGGCGACACCATTGTCGTCCAGGTTAAAGTGAAGGAAGGTGACCGTTCCCGTCTGCAGGCGTTCGAAGGTGTCGTTATCGCCAAGCGCAACCGCGGTCTGAACAGCGCTTTCACCGTGCGCAAGATCTCCAGCGGCGTTGGCGTAGAGCGTACCTTCCAGACCTACAGCCCGCAGATCGACAGCCTGTCCGTGAAACGTCGTGGTGACGTGCGTAAGGCCAAGCTGTACTACCTGCGCGACCTGTCCGGCAAAGCCGCTCGCATCAAGGAAAAACTGGCCTAAGTGCCGTTTGCCTGGTGGCCTTCGAGGCCACCTTGCGAGGAAAAAAGCAGCCTTCGGGCTGCTTTTTTGCTTTTTGTATTTCTGTATCGGCGGTGCAGGCTTTTTGCGGGTAAACCCACAATCACGCCAATGCTTTGGAACGGGTCTACCCGCGAATCAGACGGCACCGCTTTCAAGCCGTTGCGACAAGAGCACTTCATGACCACCCCTCGAGATCAGGAAATCCAGCGCCGCACCGAACTGTCGGTGACCCGCGTGACGAAGGCTGTCTTCCCCAGCACCACCAACCACCACAACACCCTGTTCGGCGGCACCGCCTTGGCCTGGATGGACGAGGTCTCGTTCATCGCCGCCACCCGATTCTGTCGTTTGCCGCTGGTGACCGTGTCGACCGACCGTATCGACTTCAAGCACCCGATTCCTGCGGGCTCGATCGTCGAGTTGGTGGGGACGGTGGTCAAGGTGGGCAACACCAGCTTGCAGGTGCAGGTGGATGTCTTTGTCGAGAACATGTACTTGGATGGCCGCGAACGGGCCATCCATGGTGTGTTCAGCTTCGTCGCCATCGACGAAGACAAGCGCCCGGTACCGGTGCTCCCCGCTCACTGATTCGCGGTCTGTACCTCGGCCTGGGTGCTAGTTTCCAGGTCGGCCTCCACCAGCGCCACCAGTGTCCAGCCTGGCTGGGGCTTGAGGGGGGCGTCCGGGCTGGCGACATGGACCCAGCCGTTGCCATCGCGGGCAAAAAGCAAGGTTGCGCGCTCGCCGTGCAGCGCTTGGTAGTCCTGCCAGTTGAAACCATCGGTGAGGTGGGTGCTGTACAGCTCAGCGCCTTGATGCAGACGATTGGCCAGTTGCCCGTAGGTCATCGTGCTTGAACCGAGCAGTTGGCCGCGATGCTCTTCGCTGGCACGGTGCTTGTCACTGCGCTGCTTTTCCAGGCCGCTGGCCAATACAAACAGTCGATTGTGGCCGAAGTCATGGCGAAAGCGTGCGCAGGCCAGGGCGTTGAGCTCACCGGCGGGGGAAAGGCCAAGTAGATGGCCCAGGCCCACCAGGTCCAGGTGGGCGTCGGCGTGCTGAGAGGCCGGGTTACCGAAGTAGGTCGGCAGTCCATCCATGCGCGCGGCGCGGATGTTCTCCCAGCTCGAATCGGTCAGCAGTACCCGGCTGCCCAATTGCTGCAAGGCTTTTGCGATGGCGCGGGCCGGTGGATTGGCGCCGACGATGAGAAAGCCGCTGGGGGCGGGTTCGGCCACTTTGAGCAGGCGGGCCAGTGGTCTGGCGGTGGCGCTTTGCAACACCACTGTGCCGATGATGACCGCGAAGGTCAAAGGCACCAGCAACAGCGCCCCCTCGTGGCCGGCTTCATCCAGGCGAATGGCGAAGATCGCCGAAACCGCTGCGGCGACGATGCCTCTTGGCGCGATCCAGGCCAGCAGCAGCCGCTCGCGCCAGTTCAGGTTCGAGCCCCAGGTGGACAACAAGACATTGAGCGGCCGCGCCAGCAACTGAATGACCAGCAGCAATGCCAACACCGCCGGGCCCAGTGCCAGCAGGGCATGCAGGTCGAGGCGGGCGGCCAGCAGAATGAACAGCCCGGAGATCAACAGCACGCTGAGGTTTTCCTTGAAGTGCAGGATCTGCCGCACATCCACACCGGGCATGTTGGCCAACCACATGCCCATGACCGTCACGGCCAGCAGACCCGACTCATGGACGATCTGGTTGGCGGCGATGAAGATGCCCAGTACCGCTGCCAGCGACGCCAGGTTGTGCAGGTACTCTGGCAGCCATTGCGCGCGCATGATCTGGCCCAGCAGCCAACCGCCCGCGGCGCCCAAGGCGCTGCCGCAGAAGATCACGCCAGCAAAGGTCACCAGGCTCTGACTCAGCCCGTCGCCGTCGGTGCGGGCGATGATGAAGCTGTAGACCACCACGGCCAGCAGCGCACCGATCGGATCGATGACGATCCCCTCCCAGCGCAGGATGTTGGCGATCGCGGTCTTGGGGCGCACCACCCGCAGCATTGGCACGATCACGGTCGGGCCTGTCACCAGGGTGAGGGTGCCGAAGAGGATCGCCAGGGGCCACTCGAAGCCCAGTAGCCAGTGGGTGGCGAGAGCGATCACCAGCCAGGTGCTCAAGGCGCCCACTGTCACCAGTCGATGCACCACGCTACCGATCTCGCGCCATTGGGACAAATGCAGGGTCAGGCTGCCCTCGAACAGGATCAGGGCCACAGCCAGGGACACCAGTGGCATCAGCAGCGGGCCGAACAATTGCTGCGGCGATAGCCAGCCCAGCACAGGTCCGGCCAGAATGCCGCACAGCAGCAGAAAGAGTATCGCTGGCAGTTTCAGGCGCCAGGCCAGCCATTGGCAGGCAAGAGCGGCTGCGCCGATGCCACCGAAACTCAGAAGAATCTGCTGTTCGCTCATATGGACTCCCTATGCCAACGTTGTTATGAAAGACTAAGCGTCATTGCACCGTTTGCCACCGAGTTTTCATGCCCGCTCTCGACCATCCCCTGATCGACCAGTTTCTTGATGCCCTCTGGCTGGAAAAAGGCCTGTCCGACAATACCCGCGCCTCCTATCGCAGCGACCTGGCGCTATTCAATGGTTGGCTGCAGGAGCACGACGTGGCGCTGCCTGACGCCGGGCGTGACCTGATCCTGGACCATCTGGCCTGGCGCCTGGAGCAAGGCTACAAGCCGCGCTCCACGGCACGCTTTCTCTCGGGTTTGCGTGGCTTCTTTCGTTATTTGCTGCGAGAAAAGCTCGTAGGCGTCGATCCGACCCTGCAAGTGGAAATGCCGCTATTGGGACGGCCGTTGCCCAAATCCTTGTCGGAGGATGATGTCGAGGCCTTGTTGCAGGCGCCGGACCTGGCCGAAGCCATCGGTCAGCGCGACCGAGCCATGCTCGAAGTGCTCTACGCCTGTGGCCTGCGGGTGACCGAACTGGTCAGCCTGACCCTCGATCAGGTCAACCTGCGACAGGGGGTTCTGCGGGTGATGGGCAAGGGCAGCAAGGAACGCCTGGTGCCGATGGGCGAAGAGGCGGTGCTGTGGATCGAGCGCTACCTGCGCGATGGTCGCAATGAGCTGTTGAACGGGCGTCCCAGCGATGTGCTGTTCCCCAGCCAGCGTGGCGAGCAGATGACCCGCCAGACCTTCTGGCACCGCATCAAGCACCAGGCGCGGGTCGCCGGGATCGACAAGCCCCTGTCGCCCCATACCCTGCGCCACGCCTTCGCCACGCACTTGCTCAATCACGGGGCCGACCTGCGGGTGGTGCAGATGCTGCTGGGGCACAGTGACTTGTCCACTACCCAGATCTACACCCATGTGGCCAAGGCGCGTTTGCAGCAACTGCACGCCCAGCACCATCCGCGTGGATGAATCATTTTCATGTTCCGACCTATGGAGGTTGAGGGGGCATTTAGCGCCAGCCTGTTGTGGTAGGCTTGGACGGTTTGCACCAAGGGCCGTCCGCTCGCCGCGTTTTTGCCGCGGATCGACATCCTCCGGCCCCGTCCGCCTTCAGGAGTACCCCATGCGCGTGACCCAGATTTTCGCCGCCGCCGCCCTGGCGTTGGCCAGTACCTTTGCCGTCGCTGCGGCCACCGATGCCAGCGCCGGTGCCGAGCAGGCCATCCGCAACACCCTCAAGACCCTCGCGCTGGAAGTGCCGGTCGAAAGCGTCGCCAGCAGCCCGGTCAACGGCCTGTATGAAGTCAAGCTGCAAGGTGGTCGTGTGCTGTACGCCAGTGGCGATGGCCAGTTCGTGATGCAGGGGTACCTGTACCAGATCCAGGATGGCAAGCCAGTCAACCTCACCGAGAAGACTGAGCGCCAGGGCATCGCCAAGCTCATCAACGGCATTCCAGCCGCCGAAATGGTGGTTTATCCTGCCAAGGGCGAGACCAAGTCGCACATCACCGTGTTTACCGACACCACCTGCCCGTATTGCCACAAGCTGCACGCCGAAGTCCCTGAGCTCAATCGCCGCGGTATCGAAGTGCGCTATGTCGCCTTCCCGCGCCAGGGCCTCGGCTCGCCGGGTGACGAGCAGTTGCAGGCCGTCTGGTGCTCCAGCGACCGCCGCGCGGCGCTGGACAAGATGATCGACGGCAAGGAAATCAAGGCCGCCAAGTGCGCCAACCCGGTCAGCAAGCAGTTCGAGCTGGGGCAGTCGATCGGTGTCAATGGCACGCCGGCGATCGTCCTGCAGAGCGGCCAGGTGATTCCGGGCTACCAGCCGGCACCGCAGGTCGCCAAGCTGGCCCTGGCCAGCGACGCAAAGGCCGCCAAGTAATTCAATCACTACGCCGTCGCCATGGGGAGACGGCATGTTTCACGGTCGGCGCAGGCGCCGGCCGTTCAATGGGGAGTTCACAGTGAAACCGGTCAAAGTAGGCATCTGTGGGTTGGGGACCGTCGGTGGCGGAACCTTCAATGTACTTCAGCGCAACGCCGAGGAGATTGCCCGCCGTGCCGGGCGCGGTATTGAAGTGGCACAGATCGCCATGCGCTCGCAGAACCCGAACTGCCAGATTACCGGTACCCCCATTACCGCTGATGTGTTCGAAGTCGCGAGCAACCCTGAGATCGACATCGTCATCGAACTGATCGGTGGCTACACCATCGCCCGTGATCTGGTCCTCAAGGCCATCGAGAACGGCAAGCACGTGGTCACCGCCAACAAGGCGCTGATTGCCGTGCACGGCAACGAGATCTTCGCCAAGGCCCGCGAGAAGGGCGTCATTGTCGCCTTCGAAGCGGCCGTGGCCGGCGGCATCCCGGTGATCAAGGCAATCCGCGAAGGCCTGTCGGCCAACCGTATCAACTGGCTGGCGGGCATCATCAACGGTACCGGCAACTTCATCCTCACCGAGATGCGCGACAAGGGCCGTGCCTTCCCTGACGTACTGGCCGAAGCCCAGGCCCTGGGTTACGCCGAAGCCGACCCGACCTTCGACGTCGAAGGCATCGATGCCGCCCACAAGCTGACCATCCTCGCTTCCATCGCCTTCGGCATTCCGCTGCAGTTCGACAAGGCCTACACCGAAGGCATCACCCAGCTGACCACCGCCGACGTCAACTACGCCGAGGCCCTGGGCTATCGCATCAAGCACCTGGGCGTGGCCCGCAGCACTGACGCCGGCATCGAGCTGCGCGTCCACCCGACCCTGATCCCCAATGATCGCCTGATCGCCAACGTCAACGGCGTGATGAACGCTGTCATGGTCAACGGTGATGCTGCCGGCTCCACCCTGTACTACGGCGCCGGTGCCGGCATGGAGCCGACCGCCTCGTCGGTGGTCGCCGACCTGGTCGATGTGGTCCGCGCCATGACTTCCGATCCTGAAAACCGCGTGCCGCACCTGGCCTTCCAGCCCGATTCGCTGTCGGCTCATCCGATCCTGCCGATCGAAGCCTGTGAAAGCGCCTACTACCTGCGCATCCAGGCCAAGGACCATCCAGGCGTACTGGCCCAGGTGGCGAGCATCCTCTCCGAGCGTGGCATCAACATCGAGTCGATCATGCAGAAGGAAGCCGAGGAGCAGGACGGCCTGGTGCCGATGATCCTCCTGACCCACCGCGTGGTGGAGCAGCGCATCAACGACGCCATCGTCGCCCTCGAAGCTCTGCAGGACGTGGTCGGCAAGGTCGTGCGCATCCGCGTCGAACAGCTCAATTAATGTCAGTGGCGGGCCGCGATGGCGGCCCGCGCCCAGAACCGAAGGTTTGCACCCATGCGCTATATCAGTACCCGCGGCCAGGCACCGGCCCTGAATTTCGAAGACGTCCTGCTGGCGGGCCTCGCCAGCGATGGCGGTCTGTACGTGCCGGAGAACCTGCCACGCTTCACCCAGGAAGAGATCGCTTCCTGGGCTGGCCTGCCGTATCACGAGCTGGCTTTCCGGGTGATGCGCCCGTTCGTCGATGGCAGCATCGCTGACGCCGATTTCAAGAAGATCCTCGAAGAAACCTACGGCGAGTTCGCCCATGCCGCCGTCGCGCCGCTGCGCCAGTTGGCGGGCAACGAGTGGGTGATGGAGCTGTTCCACGGCCCGACCCTGGCGTTCAAGGACTTCGCCCTGCAACTGCTCGGCCGCCTGCTCGACCACGTCCTGGCCAAGCGCGGCGAGCGCGTGGTGATCATCGGGGCCACCAGCGGTGACACCGGCTCCGCCGCCATCGAAGGTTGCCGCCGCTGCGACAACGTCGACATCTTCATCCTGCATCCTCACCAGCGTGTCTCGGAAGTGCAGCGTCGCCAGATGACGACCATCTTCGGCGACAACATCCACAACATCGCCATCGAAGGCAACTTCGACGACTGCCAGGAAATGGTCAAGGCCAGCTTCGCCGACCAGTCGTTCCTCAAGGGCACCCGCCTGGTCGCCGTGAACTCGATCAACTGGGCGCGGATCATGGCCCAGATCGTCTACTACTTCCATGCAGCGCTGCAGCTGGGCGGCCCAGCCCGCTCGGTGGCCTTCTCGGTCCCGACCGGCAACTTCGGCGACATCTTTGCCGGTTACCTGGCGCGCAACATGGGCCTGCCGATCAGCCAACTGATCGTGGCGACCAACCGCAACGACATCCTGCACCGCTTCATGAGCGGCAATCAGTACGTCAAGGACACCCTGCATCCGACCCTGTCGCCCTCGATGGACATCATGGTCTCCTCCAACTTCGAGCGCTTGCTGTTCGACCTGCACGGGCGCAGTGGTGCCGCCATCGCCGAGCTGATGGAGCGCTTCAAGCAGGGCGGAGGCTTCAGCGTCGAACAGGACCGCTGGACCGAAGCGCGCAAGCTGTTCGATTCGCTGGCCGTGACTGACGAGCAGACCTGCGAGACCATCGCCGAAGTGTTTGCCAGTACCGGCGAGGTGCTCGATCCGCACACTGCGATTGGGGTCAAGGCCGCCCGTGAGTGCCGTCGCAGCCTGGATACGCCGATGGTCGTCCTGGGTACCGCGCATCCGGTCAAGTTCCCGGACGCGGTGGAAAAGGCAGGCGTCGGCAAAGCCCTCGAGCTACCCGCGCACCTGAGTGACCTGTTCAGCCGTGACGAGCGTTGCACAGTCCTGGCCAACGACCTGAAGGCCGTTCAGGCCTTCGTCGCCCAGCACGGCAACCGCGGCAAACCGCTCTAAGACTCAACCCGCCCGGGGGCGCGCAGTGGCCCCGGGCGGCGTCCTACTCATCCCCCCAGTGATGAGTCAGATCTTTCTTCAGAAGCTTAAGTAATTTCCTATTCCTGCCGCTGCATGGGGCCTTTTAGAGTGGCTCGCCTATCCACAAGGGCGTAGTGCTACTCCAGGAGCGGTTCATGCATTGGCTCAACGTACTGATTCACGCACGACCTTCCCACGATATCTCGCTGCACCAGGCCTGCAATGCCCAAGGCGTCTTCAATGTGCGTGTGGCCCAGGACCTGGCCGAGGCAAAGGGCTGCCTGTCCCAGCGGGGCGTCGTTGATCTGCTGATCCTCGATCATGGCTTGCCGGTGCATTGTGGCCGAACCCTGCTCCGGCAGGTGGCGCAGGCGCAGCGGCCTTGTGCGTTATTGTTCGTCGGACAATCAACCGACCATGGCGAAGGCCTGGTTCGTGAGGCCCGGCGCCAGGGTGTTCGGGTTGTCGGCGAGCTGTCCTGGCCATTGGTGATGCCGAGCCTGCAACGGGCGTTGGAGCGTATCCATCAAGGGTCCGAGGGGCATATTCAAACTGTCATGTACCCCGCGCATGCTCACTGATACCGGCGCGGCATAGCGAACTTTGCACGGCGTCTGGTGGTCAGTTCCGATAGCTTCCTCGAACAGCGAGTACGCCGGATGGAAAGAATCTGCAAACTGCTCAACGATGCCTTGACCCCCTACCACGCCCAGCTCGGCGAAACAGACGCCAGCGGCAACCGCCAACTCAGTGTGATCGATCAGCAGGGTGATGTGACACTTAGGCGTTCGGTCAGCCTGCGCCAGCTGGAGGACCAGCGCTTGCTGATTGACCTGGTCGATGGCCTGCACCGAGACCTTCAGATCGCCGAAGGGCGTCTGCAACCTTGTGTGATCGCTGCCTTGCAGCATCAGCGCGCATTTTCCGGAACCTTTGTCTGAAGGTTTCATCGGAATCGGTAAGAGCAGGTCGACAGTGCTTTGCTCCGGTGCTGAAGACTGCTCCTGAAAGTCCCCTGACTTTCGTTCGACCCCCGGCGTTCCTTCCTGCGCCCGGGGTTTCTTTTTTTACAGCCAATCGCCCAGCTCAGTGTTCCTCGGGGCTGTCGGCCTGGGTATCGAAAAAGTGCAGACTGTCGGCGAGGTACCGCTCGTGCTCTTCAGGGGCCAGCCAGCGGGCATAGAATCCTGGCAATGTCTCGCGACGCAGGGTAGGCAGCAGGCGATTGATATGACTGATGGCTTCACGCCCCAAGGGCGTATCGGAGCAGCCCACGTGCAGAAACTGATAGCGGTTCACACCTTGGATCGGGTGAAAGGCATACTCGTCGGGGTTATTGCCTTGGGCTTGGATCAGATAGCGCATTTCCGGCCAGTAGCCCAATACCAGCTGCAGTCGGCCCAAGCGCTGCATTTGTAGCAAATTGGCGGTAGCGTCATTGCCGTAATGGCGGCTCAAGGCTGTGTCGGGTAGCTGGCGGAGGATTTCGTCGATTTGAACGCTATAGCTGCGTTCGGCGACGATGCCAAGCTTGAGACGAGTCTGGCCCAGCAGGCGCTTGAGGTCGACCTGTTGGTTGTCTAGAAACGGCGCCAGGAGCGCCTGGTCCTGCTTGCGTATCACCACTCCACTGCTCAGCACACCCAGCGATGGGATGGAGTAATGCACGAACTTGGCCCGCTCCGGCGTCCAGAGCAGTGTCGGATCGCAGGTAAAGCTGGGCTCCTGGAGCATCTGGATGCCCCGCGCACGGTTGACCCTGACGATGCTGTGATCGTACTCGGGCATCTGCGCGATCAATCGGGGCAGCAGGTTGTCAACGACGCCCTGGCCTTTGCCCGCACCTTCGAAGATGGTGAACGGCGGCAGATCGCGCACCAGCCAGATCAGGCGCTCCTTGGCTTGTCCCAGGGCCGGCAGCATCCCGCACAGGATGATCAGCAGCCCGAGCAGGCGCCTGACAAGGCCGCGCATCGGTAGGCGATCAGACTGCACCGGTTTCGCGCAGCCGACTGATGGCAGCAGCGTCGTAGCCCAGACGCGTCAACACCGATTCGGTGTGTTCGCCCAGGGTCGGGCCGACCCACTCGCTGGAGCCCGGCGTATCCGAAAGCTTGGGGACGATGCCAGGCATCTTGAATGGTTTGCCATCGGGCAATTTGGCCTGGAGGAACATTTCGCGAGCCAGGTACTGCGGGTCGCTGAACATGTCCTCGGCCGAATAGATGCGGCTGGCCGGCACCTCGGCCTGGGTGAGGGCCTGCATGACCTCTTCCAGTGGCAGGCTGTTGACCCAACGGTCGATGACGCCATATAGCTCGTCGCGGCGCAGGTCTCGGCCGTCGTTGGTGGCCAGGCTTGGGTCATTGGCCAGGTCGTCGCGGCCGATGGCCTGCATGAAACGCTTGAAAATGGCATCGCCATTGGCGCCGATCTGCACATGCTTGCCGTCGGCGCTGGTGTGGATGGAGGAGGGCGTGATACCGGGCATGATGTTGCCGGTGCGCTCGCGGATGAAGCCGAACACGTCGAACTCCGGCACCATGCTTTCCATCATCGCGAAGATAGCCTCGTACAGGGCCACGTCCACCACTTGCCCTTGGCCTCCATTGACCTCGCGATGGCGCAGGGCCATCAAGGCACCGATCACGCCCCACAGGGCGGCGATCGAGTCGCCGATGGAGATGCCCGTGCGTACCGGCGGTCGGTCCTCGAAGCCTGTGATGTAACGCAGGCCACCCATGGACTCGCCTACCGCGCCGAAACCGGGCTGGTCTTTCATCGGCCCGGTCTGGCCGAAGCCGGACAGGCGCACCATCACCAGGCGTGGGTTGAGCGCGTGCAGCACGTCCCAGCCCAGGCCGAGTTTTTCCAGTACACCGGGGCGGAAGTTCTCGATCAGGATGTCTGCCTCTGCCAGCAGGCGCTTGAGCACTTCACGGCCTTCGGGGTGCTTGAGGTTGAGGGTCAGCGATTGCTTGTTGCGCGCCTGGACGAACCACCACAGCGAAGTGCCCTCGTACAGCTTGCGCCATTTGCGCAGGGGGTCGCCGCCATCGGGCGACTCGACCTTGATCACCTCGGCACCGAATTCGGCGCAGATACGCGAGGCGAAGGGGCCGGCGATCAGGGTGCCGAGCTCGATCACTTTCAGGCCGGCGAGGGGTTTGCTTGGCGTGGGCATGGGGCATCCGTGGCAGCTGGGCTTAGCCCGTGGTTTTATCATAGGTCGTCGACGGCAGGTACTGCCGCGGCGCAACGATGAGCGGGATCGGTTAGACTGTGTGACTTTTATTTTCGCAAGAAGCCCCCGCCCATGGCCCAGCCGTCCACCACTTACAAGTTCGAACTGAATCTGACCGACCTCGACCGCGGTGTGTACGAGAACATCCGTCAGACCATCGCCCGTCACCCGTCGGAAACCGAGGAACGCATGGCTGTACGCCTGTTGGCCTACGCGCTCTGGTACAACGAGAACCTGTCGTTTGGCCGTGGCCTGTCCGACGTGGATGAAGCGGCCCTGTGGGAAAAGAGCCTGGACGACCGCATCCTGCACTGGATCGAAGTCGGCCAGCCGGACGCCGAGCGCCTGACCTGGTGCTCGCGTCGCACCGAGCGTACCAGCCTGCTGGCCTACGGCAGCCTGCGGGTCTGGCAGAACAAAGTCGTCGATGCAGTCAAGGGCCTGAAGAACCTCAGCATCGCCGCGGTTCCCCAGGAGGTGCTGGAGGTCCTGGCCACCGACATGCCCCGCTCGATCAAGTGGGACGTGATGATCAGCGAAGGCACCGTATTCGTGACCGACGACCGCGGCCAGCACGAAGTGCAGCTCGAGTGGCTGCTCGGTGAGCGTGGCTGACCTGTTCCCAACCTGATTGTCGAAGGCCCCATGCGTATCGAACCCCGCCCCCTGCCGCCGAGCCTGCCGTTCCTCGGTAACCTGCCCCCTTTGCTGACCCGCCTGTACGCCGCCCGTGGCGTGCAGTCCGAGGCCGAACTGGACAAGAGCCTGGCGCGCTTGCTGCCGTATCAACAGCTCAAGGGCATCGATGCGGCGGTGGACCTGCTGCTGGAGGCGCTGGATCAGCGCCAGCGTATCGTCATCGTCGGCGACTTCGATGCCGACGGGGCCACGGCCAGTACCGTCGGTGTGCTGGGGCTACGCCTGTTGGGCGCGGCTCAAGTCGATTATCTAGTGCCCAACCGTTTCAAGTACGGCTACGGCCTGACACCGGAGATCGTCGACGTGGCTCTGCAGGGTGAGCCACAGCTGCTGATCACGGTGGACAACGGTATCTCCAGTGTCGAGGGTGTGGCGGCAGCCAAGGCCGCCGGGCTCAAGGTATTGGTGACCGACCACCACCTGCCGGGCGCGCAATTGCCCGATGCCGATGCCATCGTCAATCCGAACCAGCCGGGGTGCGACTTCCCCAGCAAGGCGCTGGCCGGCGTAGGGGTGATCTTTTACGTCCTCATGGCGCTGCGGGCTCGCCTGCGCGCCCTAGGGCGCTACGATCAACAGCCGCAGCCTAATATCGGCGAACTGCTCGACCTGGTCGCCCTGGGCAGTGTCGCTGACGTCGTCCCGCTGGACGCCAACAACCGCATTCTGGTGCACCAGGGGCTGGAGCGCATCCGTGCCGGCCGCGCCCGCCCTGGCCTGAAGGCCATCCTGGAAGTCGCCCGGCGCGATCACCGGCGTATCACCTCCACCGACCTGGGCTTCATCCTGGGGCCGCGCCTGAATGCCGCCGGTCGCCTGGACGACATGAGCCTGGGCATTGAATGCCTGCTCTGCGACGACCCGGCCGTTGCGTTGGACATGGCCCAAGAGCTGGATAGCCTGAACCAGGACCGCAAGTCCATCGAGCAAGGCATGCAGCGTGAAGCGCTGGCTCAGCTCAAGGACCTGCCGGTCGAATCCATGCCGTATGGTCTGTGCCTGTTCGAGGCCGACTGGCACCAGGGCGTGATCGGCATCCTTGCCTCGCGTATGAAAGAACGCTATCACCGCCCGACCATCGCCTTCGCCGATGTCGGCGAGGGCATGCTCAAAGGCTCTGCACGGTCGGTACCGGGGTTTCATATCCGCGATGCGCTGGATGCGGTGGCGGCGCGTCAGCCGCACTTGATCAGCAAGTTCGGCGGGCACGCGATGGCGGCTGGGCTGTCCTTGCCTGCGGAAAACTTCCCGGCGTTTGCCGCGGCTTTCGATGAGGAGGTTCGTCGGCATCTGGTGGAAGAGGACCTGACCGGGCGATTGCTCTCTGACGGTACCCTTGCGGTCGAGGAGTTCCACTTGGACCTGGCGCGTGCCTTGCGTCATGCGGGGCCTTGGGGGCAGCACTTTCCCGAGCCGCTGTTCCATGGCGTGTTCCAGTTGGTCGAGCAACGGGTGGTGGGAGAGCGGCATTTGAAGGTAGTGCTCAAGAGCGAGTGTGGGTCGGTCAAGCTCGATGGCATTGCTTTTGGTATCGATCGGGATGTCTGGCCGAATCCGACGGTGCGCTGGGTGGAGTTGGCGTACAAGTTGGATGTGAATGAGTTTCGGGGGAATGAGAGTGTGCAGTTGATGATTGCGCACATGGAGCCGCGGTGAGCTGATTAGTTGTTAGTTTGAGGTTTGTGGGCTTATCCGTTTTTTGGGGTGACGCTTAGTCACCTTTCCGCCCTTACGGCGGGTCACTTTGGTCTTGGTGGGTCACTTTGGCCAAAGTAACCAAAGCCGCTGCGCCCCCGCATACGGCCCGGCGCTTCGCACCGGGTTCCCTCGCTGCGGTGCCTTACGGGGCTTCGCGGCCTCCGGCTGGCTGCGCCAGCCTCCATCTCGCGACTTCGGCTCTCGCCGAAGGGCGCTGCGCGCCTGCCCCTACAGACACCTCCGCTCGGCCTGCTGATGGGGCGCAAGTTACGGGTGGCGTCTGGGCTGGCGTTGTTTCATTCAGTGGTTTTTGTGGGGTATGTTCCGCCCATTCGCGGGTAAACCCGCTCCCACAGGTTCACCGCTGCCCATGAGAGCGGCGCTGTACCTGTGCGGGTTTACCCGCGAATAGGTCGGCACAAACAACAAATAATTAGCCTGTTTGCCGTTGCTTTTGATGCGCGATAGTCCAGGCGCCACCAATCGCGACCTCAGGAGGCCGAGTGGAGGTGTCTGTAGGGGCAGGCGCGCAGCGCCCTTCGGCGAGAGCCGAAGTCGCGAGATGGAGGCTGGCGCAGCCAGCCGGAGGCCGCGAAGCCCCGCAAGACACCGCAGCGAGGGAACCCGGTGCGAAGCGCCGGGCCGTATGTGGGAGCCAGCGGTTTTTGCCTACTTTTGCCCAAGAGCAAAAGTAGGTCGCCGTAAAGGCGAAAAGCGCCAGTGGTGCCACCACCAACACCGGATATTCACACAATCTGAAAGCCCAAGCCCAAGCCCAAGCCCAAGCCCAAGCCCAAGCCCAAGCCCAAGCCCAAGCCCAAGCCCAAGCCCAAGCCCAAGCCCAAGCCCAAGCCCAAGCCCCCAAACCAACACAAAAAAACCACCACCCCCTATCTGGTCTAGTCTGAAAAAGACCGATACCGGACCAAGGTCCCACACAAGTGCCCGGACCGGCCAAACCATTGGAGTCCCTGGGAGGTGCCCTCATGAGCCTGCTGCTCGAGCCTTACACCCTGCGTCAGTTGACCCTGCCCAACCGCATCGCCGTTTCCCCCATGTGCCAGTACTCCGCTGTCGATGGTCTGGCCAATGACTGGCACCTGGTGCACCTGGGCAGCCGTGCCGTTGGCGGCGCTGGCCTGGTGATCACCGAAGCGACGGCGGTGACCCCCGACGGTCGCATCAGCGCCGAGGACCTGGGCCTGTGGAGCGACGCACAGATCCCACCCTTGCAGCGCATCACCCGTTTTATCACCGCCCAAGGCGCCGTGCCGGGCATCCAGCTTGCCCACGCCGGGCGCAAGGCCAGTACCCATCGCCCCTGGCTGGGCAAACATGGCAGCGTCACGGTCGAGGAGGGCGGATGGCAGCCGGTCGGCCCGTCACGAATTGCCTTCGACCCAGAACACACCGTGCCCCGCGAACTCTCCGAGGAGGAGATCGCCGGTATCGTCCAATCCTTTGCCGATGCCGCTCGTCGGGCGCTGGCCGCGGGCTTCAAGGTGGTCGAGGTCCATGCCGCCCACGGGTATCTGCTGCACCAGTTCCTTTCGCCGTTGAGCAACCAGCGTCGGGACCGTTATGGCAGCTGTTTCGAAAACCGCATCCGCCTCACCCTGGAGGTGACCGAGGCGGTGCGCAGCGTCTGGCCACAGGAGTTGCCGCTGTTCGTGCGGGTGTCGGCCACCGATTGGGTCGAGGACGGCTGGAACCCGGATGAGACCGTCGAACTGGCCCGGCGGTTGAGGGCGATTGGCGTGGACCTGATCGACGTGTCCTCCGGCGGCACCTCGGTCAACGCCGAGATCCCCACTGGCCCTGGTTATCAGACCCGTTTCGCCGAGCGAGTGCGCAAGGAGTCGGAAATCGCCACCGGCACGGTCGGCATGATCACCGAACCGGCCCAGGCCGAGCATATTTTACGAACCGGTCAGGCGGACATCATCTTCCTCGCCCGCGAACTGCTGCGTGATCCCTACTGGCCTCTGCATGCCGACGATGACCTGGGCGGCAACAAAGCCACTTGGCCGGCCCAATACCAGCGCGCGACCAGCCGGGCCAACCCGATCCATGAGTCGGACTTGAGGGATTGAACGCCGCTTATTTCCAGATGCACCACATCACCGGATGTATCTAACAGCCACGCGTGTGGCGTGTTTATCCGCGAATGCGACGGCCATCTCGCTGACGTATTCGCGGGTAAACCCACTCCCACATAGTCCGTGTACGCCTTGTAGGAGCGGGTTTACCCGCGAAGAGAGCGCCAAGCAAGAACGTCATGCGCAACCAGAATCGAGACGGTAAACCGCCTCGATCAGCCCGTTTTGGACTCAGTGCTTGATCATCACATGCCGCACGCAGGTGTAGTCCTCGAGTCCATACATCGACATGTCCTTGCCATACCCCGAATGCTTCTGGCCGCCATGGGGCATTTCGCTGACCAGCATGAAGTGGGTGTTGACCCAGGTGCAGCCGTACTGCAGGCGTGCGGCCAGGCGGTGGGCGCGGCCGGTGTCGCGGGTCCAGACCGATGAGGCGAGCCCGTAGTCCGAGTCGTTGGCCCACTCCAGGGCCTGGGCCTCGTCGCTGAAGCGTGTCACCGATACCACCGGCCCGAAGACTTCATGGCGCACGATTTCATCGTCTTGCAGGGCATCGGCCAGCACCGTCGGTTCGAAGAAGAACCCTTCTCCCGGGATGACCTTGCCGCCAGTGACCAAGCGGATGTGCGGCTGGGCGATGGCACGCTCGACCATGCCTGCGACCTTGTCGCGGTGCTGGGCACTGATCAGGGGGCCCAGCTCGGTGTCGGACGCATTCTGCAGGCCAGGTTTGATGCTTGCCACTGCCTCGCCCAGGCGTTCGACGAAGCGTTCGTAGATGCCGTCCTGTACGTAGAGGCGGCAGGCGGCGGTGCAGTCCTGGCCGGCGTTGTAGAAGCCGAAGGTGCGGATCCCTTCGATGGCCGCGTCCAGGTCGGCGTCGTCGAACACCAGGACCGGTGCCTTGCCGCCTAGCTCCATGTGCATGCGTTTCACGCTGTCGGCGGTGGCGCCGATGATGTGGGCGCCGGTGGGGATGGAGCCGGTCAGCGAGACCATGCGCACCTTGGGATGAGTGACCAAGGGTGTGCCGACCGTCTGGCCGCGGCCGAAGACGATATTGAGCACGCCTGCCGGGAGCAGGTCCTTGGCCAGCTCGGCCAGGCGCAGGGCTGTGAGCGGGGTCATCTCCGAGGGTTTGAGCACCACGGTATTGCCGGCCGCCAGTGCCGGGGCGATCTTCCAGGCCAGCATCATCAGCGGGTAGTTCCACGGCGCGATGGACGCGATCACGCCCAGGGGGTCACGGCGGATCATCGAGGTGTGTCCCGGCAGGTACTCGCCCGCCGCAGACCCGCCCAGACAGCGCGCGGCGCCGGCGAAGTAGCGCAATACATCGGCGATGGCCGGAATCTCGTCACCCAGTGCGGCGGCATAGGGCTTGCCGCAGTTCTGCGATTCGAGCCTGGCCAGCTCCTCGCCATGTTGTTCGATGGTGTCGGCCAGGGCCAGCAACACCTGCGAGCGCTCTTTCGGGGTGGTCTGCGACCAGGTATCGAAGGCCAGGTCGGCAGCGCGCACGGCAGCATCGACCTGGGCGGCGGTCGCCTCGTTGATCTGTGCCAGGGCACTGCCAAGGGCCGGGTTCAATACGGTCCAGGCGGGGCCTTCGCCTGCGACCAGGCGACCGTTTATCAGCATTCGGGTTTGCATGAGGACTCCTCCTAGGTCATTTGCCGCTGCCCGCGACGCTTTCGCCGCCACGGGTCAGGTAATAGGCGCCGAGTATCGGCAGCATGGTCACCAGCATCACCAGCATGGCGACCACGTTGGTGACCGGCACATCGCGCGGGCGGCTGAGCTGGTTGAGCAACCAGATCGGCAGCGTGCGCTCGTGGCCGGCGGTGAAGGTGGTGACGATGATCTCGTCGAACGACAAGGCAAAGGCCAGCATACCGCCAGCGAGCAGCGCCGAGCCGAGATTGGGCAGGATGATGTAACGGAAGGTCTGCCAGCCATCGGCGCCCAAGTCCATCGAGGCTTCGATCAGGCTCTGGGAGGTACGGCGCAGGCGGGCGATGACGTTGTTGTAGACGATCACCACGCAGAACGTGGCGTGGCCCACCACGATGGTGAACAGCCCGGGCTCGATGCCCAGGCTCTTGAAGGCCGAGAGCAGGGCGATGCCGGTGATGATGCCGGGCAGGGCGATGGGCAGGATCAACATCAGCGAGATGCTCTCCTTGCCAAAGAAGCTGCGTCGGTACAGCGCCGCGGCGGCCAGGGTGCCGAGCACCAGGGCAATCACCGTGGCCAGGCAGGCGACTTGTAGCGACAGCTTGATCGCCTCCAGCACATCCTGCCGGGCGAAGGTCACGGCGAACCACTTGAGGGTGAACCCGCGCGGGGGAAAGCTGAAGGCCGCGTCTTCGGTGTTGAAGGCATAGAGCAGGATGATCAGGATCGGAAAGTGCAGGAACACCAACCCGCCCCAGGCCGCCAGGCGCAGGCCCAGCGAGGCTTTTTCAGAGTGCATCGAAGGCCCCCAACCGTTTGACGATCGACAGGTAGACAGCGATCAGCACGATGGGCACCAGGGTGAACGCCGCCGCCATCGGCATGTTGCCGATCGCCCCTTGCTGGGCATACACCATGCTGCCGATGAAGTAGCCAGGTGGCCCGATCAATTGCGGCACGATGAAGTCGCCCAGGGTCAGGGAGAAGGTGAAGATCGACCCCGCCGCGATACCGGGTATGGCCAGTGGCAGCACCACCAGCAGGAAGGTCTGACTCGGCCGGGCGCCCAGGTCGGCCGAAGCTTGCAGCAGCGATGGCGGCAAGCGCTCCAGCGAGGCCTGGACCGGCAGGATCATGAACGGCAGCCAGATGTAGACAAACACCATGAACCGCCCAAGGTGCGAGGTGGACAGAGTACTGCCGCCGATGCCGGGCACCGCGAGAACTGCCTGCAGCAGGGGCTGCAGATGCAGTTGCTGGATGAACCACTGGGCCACCCCGCCCTTGGCCAGCAACAGGGTCCAGGCATAGGTCTTGACGATGTAGCTGGCCCACATCGGCATCATGACGGCGATGTAGAAAAAGGCTTTGGTTCGCCCCGAGGTGTAGCGGGCCATGTAGTAGGCGATCGGAAAGGCCAGTACCGCGCTGGCCACCGACACGGCGAGCGCCATGGCCAGGGTGCGCAGGATGATGTCGAAGTTCGCCGGGGCGAACAGGGCCGTGAAGTTGGCCAGCGTCAGCTCCGGCGTCACCGCCATGGTGAAGTCGTCGAAGGTGTAGAAACCCTGCCAGAGCAGGTTCAGCAGCGAACCCAGGTAGATTGCGCCGAACCAGGTCAATGGCGGGATCAACAGCAGCGACAGGTACAGGTTCGGTCGCCGGTAGAGCACGGTGCCAAGCCGTCTGATCAGCGACGGTTTTTCCATCGCCAGGGTCATCGCGCCTGGCCCTCGTCCAGGACGGTTTCGCGCAAACCCCTCATTGCCGCGCGGGGCCAGTGGGCCTGGACACGCTGGCCAGGTTGCCAGGGCTGGGGTCGTTCCTGCCAGCGGTCATTGGCCTGGCTGACGGTCAGCAGCAGGCCGTTGTCCAACCGCACTTCGTAGCGCGTGGCACTGCCCTGGTATTGAATGTCGTGCAGCAGGCCGCTGACCTGGATGTCCTCGGCGATTGCCGCGTGCTCCGCCAGGCGGATGTGTTCAGGACGGATGGAAAAAGGCGAGACGTCTCCGGTGAGTTGCTGGGCCAGCTCGCCCCGGATCACGTTGGAGGTCCCGACGAATTCGGCGACGAAGGTGGTCGCCGGTTTCATGTACAGATTGCGTGGGGTATCGACCTGTTCGATCCGACCCCGATTGAACACCGCGACGCGGTCGGACATCGACAAGGCCTCGGTCTGGTCGTGGGTGACGAAGATGAAGGTGATGCCCAGTTGGCGCTGGAGTTTCTTCAGCTCGCCTTGCATTTGTTCGCGCAGCTTGAGGTCCAGGGCTCCGAGTGGCTCGTCGAGCAACAGTACCCGTGGCCGATTGACCAGGGCGCGGGCCAGGGCCACGCGCTGGCGCTGCCCACCGGAGAGCTGCGCCGGTTTGCGCTCGGCGTAGCCGGCCAGGGCCACCATCGCCAAGGCCTCGTCGGCACGGGTATAGCGTTCGGTCTTGGCGACACCCTTGACCTTCAGGCCATAGGCAATGTTGTCGCGCACGTTCATGTGCGGAAACAGGGCGTAGTCCTGGAATACCGTGTTCACGTCACGCTGGTAAGGGGGTAGGCCGGCAGCCTCCACATCATGCAGGCGAATCGAGCCGCTGCTGGGTTGTTCGAAGCCTGCGATCAGGCGTAGGCAGGTGGTCTTGCCCGAACCCGAAGGGCCGAGCATGGAAAAGAACTCGCCCTCCTGGATATCGATACTGACCCGATCGACGGCCCTGACGTCGCCGAACGTGCGGGATACCTCGGTGAGCTGGACAGCTAGGGGCATTGCGCTGACTCCGTGCATTTTGTCTACCGCCTGGCCCCTTTCGCGGTTAAACCCGATCCCACGGTTATGGCGCCGAGGGAGAGGGTTCAACCGCGAAGAAGCCGGAACAACAACCCGTCAACCTCGGTCAGCGCCCACCCATGATCGCAATATAGTCTTGGGTCCAGCGGCTGTAGGGCACGAACTTGCCGCCACTGGACTGTGGGGTTTTCCAGAACGCGATCTTGTCGAAGTTGTCGATCCCGTTGACCTTGCAGCCCTCGGCGCCCAGCAGCTCGCTGGCGGTGCAGGCGGCAGGCACCGCAGGCACAGAGCCGAACCAGGCCGCGACGTCGCCCTGGACCTTCGGCTGCAGCGACCAGTCCATCCACTTGTAGGCGCAATTGGGGTGCTTGGCTTCGCTGTGCAGCATGGTGGTGTCGGCCCAGCCAGTGGCGCCTTCTTTCGGTATGGTCGAGGCGACCGGCTGGTTGTCGGCCTTGAGGCCATTGACCATGTAGCCCCAGGAACTGGAGGCCGCCACGCCTTCGTTCTTCACATCGCTCATCTGCACTGTCGCATCGTGCCAGTACCGGTGAATCAGCGGCTGTTGCTGGCGCAGCAGGTCGAGGACGGCCTTGTACTGGGTTTCGTTCAGCTCGTACGGGTCCTGGATACCCAGCTCAGGCTTGGTCGATTTCAGGTAGAGCGCAGCGTCGGCGATGTAGATCGGGCCATCGTAGGCTTGGACGCGCCCTTTGTTCGGCTTGCCGTCCGGCAGGTTCTGAGGCTCGAAGACCACGCTCCAGCTGGTGGGCGGTTGTTTGAACACCGCGGTGCTGTAGAGCAGCACGTTCGGGCCCCATTGGTAAGGCGTGCCATAGACCTGTTTGTCGACCACGTACCAGCCGCCGTTCTGCAGGCGTGGGTCGATGTTCTTCCAGTTGGGGATCAACGCCGTGTTGATCGGCTGCACCCGCTTGCCGGCGATCAGCCGCAGCGAGGCGTCGCCCGAGGCAGTCACCAGGTCATAGCCGCCCTTGGTCATCAGGCTGACCATCTCGTCGGAGGTCGCGGCGGTCTTGACGCTGACCTTGCAGCCGGTCTGTTTCTCGAACCCAGTGACCCAGTCGTAGGCCTTGTCGCTTTCGCCGCGCTCGATGTAGCCGGGCCAGGCGACGATATCCAGGCGCCCTTCGCCATCGCCGACGTTCTGGGGCAGCCCTGCGGCCTGCAGGTTGGCGCTGGCCAGCAGGGCGCCGATCACGGCGCTGGACAATGCGGTCTTGTGCACTGACATGGTGTTCCCTCTTTTGGACTTTATGATCGGGGCAGTCATCAAGAAAGCAGCGAAGCGATGGGATAAGCGTAGTGCGCTTGTCGCGGACCTGCGGCCCGGTTGGGCAGGCGCATGCGATGTCGAGTCTAGTTCCTTTTGGGCCGGTGGTTACGCAACATCCGGATGCAAATGCATTAAGCGTGAGTTCAGTCCACAGGCCTAATCTGGGCCTTTCCTTTTTCAGCAAGAGGTAATGCCAGATGAACACCCGTGGCTTGCTCGATCAACTGCTCAAATCCGGCCAGCAGCTGCTGCAAAACCAGCAAGGCAAGGGTGGTGACTTGCTGGGCGGCCAGTCAGGCAAGGGAGGGCTGGGCAGCCTGCTCTCCGGCGCCGGAGGCGGCGCCCTGGCAGCAGGTGCCATGGGCCTGCTGCTGGGCAACAAGAAGGCCCGCAAGTATGGCGGCAAGGTGCTCACCTACGGCGGCCTGGCGGCGCTCGGCGTGCTGGCGTACAAGGCCTATGGCAACTGGCAGGCGCGCCAGGGCGAGACGCAGGCCCACGAGCCGCGCACCCTCGACCGCGTGCCTGCGGCCCAAGCCGAGCAGCATAGCCAGGCGGTGCTGCGCGCTCTGGTGGCGGCGGCCAAATCGGACGGGCACATCGATGAGCGCGAGCGCGCCTTGATCGAAGGCGAGTTCGTACGCCTGGACAACGACCGCGAGCTTCAGCATTGGCTGCACGCCGAACTGAACAAACCGCTCGACCCTGCCGAAGTGGCCGCCGCCGCGCAGACGCCCGAGATGGCGGCGGAAATGTACCTGGCCAGCGTGATGATGGTCGATCAGGAGAACTTCATGGAGCGCGCCTACCTGGATGAACTGGCTCGCCAACTGCGTCTGGAGCCCGGCCTGCGACAAGAACTGGAAGACCAGGTCCGCCTCGCTGCCGGGTAGGCCGCGCGGCGTTGTTCCACCGGGGGCCAGGGAGGCCTCGACAGCCTGCAAAATCAGCCGCGAACGGGCGGGGCGCCTAGGCTATACTCTGGCGATTTTTCCCCGCTCGTAATGAATTCCTGAGGGCTGAATGTGAAGAACTGGACCTTGCGCCAACGGATCCTGGCAAGTTTCGCCGTGATCATCGCCATCATGCTGCTGATGATCGTCGCCGCCTACTCGCGGCTCGTGGCGATCGAGGCCAGTGAAGAGGCAGTGGGCTCGGACAGCATTCCCGGCTTCTACTACAGCTCGATGCTTCGCAGCGCCTGGGTCGACAGCTACGTGACCAGCCAGCAATTGGTGGGGTTGTCCGGGCGGCGGGACATCACCCCGGCTGACCTGGCGGACTTCAAGGGCTTCGATGAGCGCCTCAAACAGGAAATGGCCAGTTACCAGGCGACTATCCATAACCCGGACGATCAGGCCGCACTCGACGCATTCAGGGTGCTCGAAGCCGACTACATGAAGATCGTCGACCAGGTGCTGGATGCGTACCGGCAGAAGCACTATGCCGAAGCCGAGCGTCTGATCAACGAATCCCTCACACCGGCCTGGATCAACGGCCGCCAGCACCTGAACCGTGTCATCGAAAGCAATCGCGCATCCGCCGAAGCGGCGACCAATGACATCGTCAGTGCGGTTGCCACGGCCAAGGGCAGCATGATCGTATCGTTGCTGCTGGCGATCCTGGCGGCCGGTATTTGCGGCCTATTGTTGCTACGTGCCATCACCGCGCCCGTGCAGCACGTCGTGCACGCCCTGGACAAACTGCGCTCGGGTGACCTGAGCATGCGTCTGAGCCTGGCCCGCAAGGATGAGTTCGGCAGCATCGAAACCGGCTTCAACGAAATGGCCGTGGCACTGGCCGACCTGGTCGCCCAGGCCCAGCGTTCGTCGGTGCAGGTGACCACCTCGGTCACTGAAATCGCCGCCACGTCCAAGCAGCAACAAGCAACTGCCACCGAAACCGCCGCCACCACCACCGAGATCGGTGCCACCTCGCGGGAAATCGCCGCTACCTCCCGTGACCTGGTCCGTACCATGACCGAGGTGACCTCCGCCGCCGACCAGGCTTCGGTGCTCGCAGGCTCTGGCCAGCAGGGCCTGGCGCGTATGGAAGAGACCATGCACCAAGTCATGGGCGCCGCCGATCTGGTCAACGCCAAGCTGGCGATCCTCAACGAGAAGGCCAGCAACATCAACCAAGTGGTCGTGACCATCGTCAAGGTGGCCGACCAGACCAACCTGCTGTCGCTCAACGCCGCCATTGAGGCGGAGAAGGCCGGGGAGTACGGCCGTGGTTTCGCTGTGGTGGCCACCGAGGTGCGTCGCCTGGCCGATCAGACCGCCGTGGCCACCTACGATATCGAGCAGATGGTGCGGGAGATCCAGTCCGCCGTCTCGGCCGGCGTCATGGGCATGGACAAGTTCTCCGAGGAAGTGCGACGGGGCATGTTCGAGGTCCAGCAGGTGGGCGAGCAGCTCACCCAGATCATCCACCAGGTCCAGGCACTGGCACCGCGGGTGCTGATGGTCAACGAAGGCATGCAGGCCCAGGCTACGGGGGCCGAGCAGATCAACCAGGCCCTGGCCCAGCTCAGCGACGCCAGCACCCAGACCGTGGAGTCGTTGCGCCAGGCCAGCTTCGCCATCGATGAGTTGAGCCAGGTAGCCGCCGGATTGCGCGGCGGTGTGTCGCGCTTCAAAGTCTGACGACGATGAACGACGTGCAACCCCATCAGGAGCAGGCCGACGGCGCCAAGGCGGTGCTGTACCTGCAGTTCTGCATCGGCGAGCAGCGCTTTGCCCTGGATGTGCGCGAGGTGATCGAAGTATTGCCGCGGCGGACGCTCAAGCCCATCGCCCAGGCGCCCGCGTGGGTCGCCGGCATTCTGGCCCATCGCGGCGCCCTGGTGCCGGTGATCGACCTGTCGGCGCTGAGCTTCTCCACCCCGGCGCCGCGGCGTACCAGTACGCGGCTGGTACTGGTGCACTATGGCGGCGACCGGCAATTGGGGTTGATCCTGGAGCAGGCCACCGACACCTTGCGCTGTAGCCCTGATGAGTTCCAGCCCTATGGCCTGGACAACGCCGAGGCCCCTTACCTGGGACCAGTGCGCCAGGATGCCCACGGCCTGCTGCAGCGCATCCAAGTGGACGACCTGCTGCCGGACGATGTCCGCGACCTGCTGTTCCCCGAGCCGCCAGGGCAGGTGCCGGCATGATCGAACAACACTTTTTCCGTTTTCTGCAGGAGCGTATCGGCCTGGACGTCGAGTCGGTCGGCGCTCCCATGGTCGAGCGTGCCTTGCGCCAGCGCTGCGCTGCGGTGCAGGCCGGCGATCTGGACGACTACTGGTCTCGCCTGCAGCAATCGGCCAGCGAGCAGCAGGCCTTGATCGAGGCCGTGATCGTCCCGGAGACGTGGTTCTTCCGCTATCCCGAATCCTTCACCGCACTTGTGGGGCTGGCCCAGAAGCGCCAGGTGGAGCTCGCCGGCATCCGGCCGCTGCGAATCCTCAGCCTACCGTGCTCCACGGGCGAAGAGCCCTATTCGATCGCCATGGCGCTGCTCGAGGGTGGCCTGGACCCGGCGGCGTTTCGAATCGACGCCATGGACATCAGCCCCAGCTCCATCGCCCGCGCAGAGCAGGCCGTCTATGGGCGCAACTCATTCCGGGGCAGCGAGCTGACTTTCCGTGACCGGCATTTCAGTGAAACCGACGAAGGCCACCGGCTGGATGAGCGGGTACGACGCCAGGTCGATCTGCGGGTCGGCAACGTGCTCGATCCCGCGCTCAAGAGCCAGCAAGGGCTGTACGACTTCGTGTTCTGCCGCAACTTGCTGATCTACTTCGACGTGCCGACCCAGCGTCGGGTGTTCGAAGTGCTCAAGTCCCTGACCCATGCCCAAGGCGTGCTCTTCATTGGCCCGGCTGAGGGCAGCCTGCTGGCACGGCTGGGCATGCGCCCGTTGGGCATCGCCCAGTCGTTCGCCTATGTACGCCAGGAGGCACCGGCACCGGCACCCGCACCGGCGCCCGTCGCTCAGGCCGCGCCGATCAACCGCTCCCAGACCCTGCCTCCCTTGGCCCCACGGCCTGTCAGCCGTCCAGCGCGCATGCCGCGTCCGATACCGTCGCCAGTGAGCGCGCCCTCGCACGCTCAGGGCGAGAGCGAGTTGCTGGCCACCATTGCCCGTCAGGCCAATACCGGCGACAGCGCACAGGCCCGCGCCAGTTGTCAGCGTTACCTGCAGCAGTTCGCGCCCAAAGCGCAGGTGTTCTACTGGCTCGGTCTGCTGGCCGACACCGAAGGCGACACCCAGGAGGCCATCAGCCAGTATCGCAAGGCGCTGTATCTGGAGCCGCAACATGGTGAGACCTTGATCCACCTGGCGGCGTTGCTGGCCTCCCAAGGCGACGAGGCGGGCGCGCGGCGCATGCAGGCGCGGGCGGCGCGCGTGGGACGGGAGTCTGAACGATGAGTGAAACCATGCACTTGATCGCACGGGACGATGAGCTCATCGACGATTGCTGGAACCGCATTGGCGTGCACGGCGACAAACAGTGCCCGCTGCTCGAACGTCATATTCATTGCCGCAACTGCCAGGTCTATGCCAGCGCGGCCACTCGGCTGCTCGATCGCTATGCACTATTGCAGGACGAGCACGTCGAGGCGCCGCCGCCGGACGAAGACAGTGTCGGGCGCTCGATGCTGCTGTTCCGCCTGGGCGAGGAGTGGCTGGCGCTGGCCTGTGCCTGCCTGGCCGAGATCGCGCCGCTGCAGTCGGTGCACTCGCTGCCGCACCAGCGTTCCGGGGTGTTGCAGGGGGTGGCCAATGTGCGTGGTGCGCTGGTGCCGAGCCTGTCGCTGGCGGGCCTTCTGGGCGTGGAAGTGCTGCCGGCCCAGGAGCGCATGGGGCGCGTGATGCCGCGCATGCTGATCCTTGCTGCCGAGGGTGGCCCGGTGGTGATGACGGTGGACGAGATCGACGGTATCCACCGGCTGGACCCGGCACGTCTGGTCGATGGCCAGGATGCCGCGCACTTCACCGCAGCGGTGCTGCAATGGCGAGGTCGCAGCGTGCGGGTGCTGGATGAACAACATGTACTGTCGGCCGTGAAGCGGAGCCTGTCATGACCCCTGAGCAAATGCGCGACGCGTCGCTGCTCGAGCTGTTCAGCCTGGAGGCCGAGGCCCAGACCCAGGTGCTCAGCGCTGGCCTTATGGCATTGGAGCGCAACCCGACCCAGGCCGACCAGCTCGAAGCCTGCATGCGCGCGGCCCATTCCCTGAAAGGCGCTGCGCGGATCGTCGGCATCGATGCCGGTGTCAGTGTCGCCCACGTCATGGAAGATTGCCTGGTGGCGGCCCAGGAAGGGCGCCTGCGATTGCGCCCCGAGCACATCGATGCCTTGCTCCACGGCACCGACCTGCTGATGCGTATCGCAACCCCCCAGGATCGTGACAGCGAAGCGGCGGTACCGGCGTTTCTGGTTCAGATGGCCAATTTGCTCGACCCCACGGCAGCGCCTGCCCCTGCTCCCGCCATTCCGGTCGAGCCGGCACCGGCGCAGGCAGAGCCGGTGGTGGTCGAATCCGAACCGGAGGCCGAAACCGAGCCTGATCCCGAGCCCAGCCTGCCACGCAAGGTCGGCAAGCGCGGTGGCGAGGGTGCCGAACGGGTACTCAGGGTCACCGCCGATCGTCTGAACAGCCTGCTCGACCTCTCCAGCAAGTCGCTGGTGGAAACCCAGCGGCTCAAGCCCTATCTGGCCAGCCTGCAGCGGCTCAAGCGCATGCACGGCCAGGGTATGCGGGCCCTCGATGGCCTGAAGCAACAGCTCGAAGGCAGCGGCCAGAGCCACGAGGTGCTCGAGGCCTTGGCCCAGACTCAACGCCTGCTGGGTGAAACCCAGCAGATCCTGCAGCAGCAGGCGGCCGATATCGACGAATTCGGCTGGCAGGCCAGCCAACGCGCCCAGAATCTCTACGACACCGCGCTGGCCTGCCGCATGCGGCCTTTCGCCGATGTCCTGACCGGACAGAGCCGCATGGTCCGTGACCTTGGGCGTTCGCTGGGCAAACAGGTGCAATTGCAGATCGAGGGCGAGAAGACCCAGGTCGACCGTGACGTGCTGGAAAAGCTCGAAGCGCCCCTGACCCACCTGCTGCGCAATGCCGTCGATCACGGTATCGAGCTACCCGAGCGGCGTCTGCTGGCGGGCAAACCCGTCGACGGTACCATCCGACTGCGCGCCTCCCATCAGGCGGGCCTGCTGATCCTCGAGCTGAGCGACGATGGCGCCGGCATCGACCTCGAGCGGCTGCAGCGCAGCATCGTCGATCGGGCATTGTCGCCGGCCGAGACCGTGGCGCAGATGAGCGAGGCGGAACTGCTCACATTCCTGTTCCTTCCAGGCTTCAGCCTACGCGACAAGGTCACCGAGGTGTCGGGCCGTGGCGTCGGCCTGGATGCGGTGCAGCACATGGTCCGTGAACTGCGCGGCTCGATCGAGCTGACCCAGGTTTCGGGCCAGGGCTGCTGCTTCCATCTGGAGGTGCCGCTGACGCTGTCGGTGGTGCGCAGCCTGGTGGTGGAGGTGGGGGGCGAGGCCTATGCCTTCCCGCTGGCGCACATCGAGCGCACCCTGGCGGTGTCAGCCGAGGACATCGTGCAGATCGAAGGGCGCCAGCATTTCTGGCATG
Organism: Pseudomonas sp. NY15354; assembly: GCF_048068075.1. Taxonomy (NCBI): domain Bacteria; kingdom Pseudomonadati; phylum Pseudomonadota; class Gammaproteobacteria; order Pseudomonadales; family Pseudomonadaceae; genus Pseudomonas; species Pseudomonas sp. NY15354. The sequence goes on along the minus strand of NZ_JBLUPV010000003.1, from coordinate 163,981 downwards.
AAGGGCGGCACATCGGGCTGGTGTCGGCCAGCCAGTTGCTTAACCGCCCAGCCGGGCAGGACGACGAGCGCAGCCTGCCGGTGGTGGTGATCCGTGAACGCGACCAACTGTATGGCGTGGCCGTCGAGCGCTTGATTGGCGAGCGGGTGCTGGTGGTGATGCCGCTGGACGCACGGCTGGGCAAGGTCCAGGACATTTCTGCGGGGGCCTTGCTCGACGATGGTTCGGTGGTGCTGATCATCGACGTCGAGGATTTGCTGCGCTCGGTCGAGAAATTGCTCAGCACCGGCCGGCTGGAGCGCATCGAACGTGGCGCCAGGGGTGGGCGCGCCATGGTGCGCAAACGCGTACTGGTGGTCGACGATTCGCTCACCGTACGTGAACTGCAGCGCAAGCTGTTGGGCAACCAGGGTTACGACGTGGCCGTGGCGGTGGATGGCATGGATGGCTGGAATGCCCTGCGCGCCGAGGATTTCGACCTGCTGATCACCGATATCGACATGCCACGCATGGACGGCATCGAGCTGGTTACCCTCGTGCGCCGCGACCAGCGCCTGCAATCGCTGCCGGTCATGGTGGTGTCCTACAAGGATCGTGAAGAAGACCGGCGACGTGGACTGGACGCCGGTGCCGACTACTATTTGGCTAAGGCCAGTTTCCATGACGACGCGTTGCTGGACGCCGTAGTGGAGTTGATCGGGGGTGCCCAGGGATGAAGATCGCCATCGTCAACGATATGCCCATGGCTGTGGAAGCCCTGCGCCGGGCATTGGCCTTCGAGCCCGACCACCAGGTCGTCTGGGTCGCGAGCAATGGCGCCGAAGCCGTGGCGCGCTGCGCCGAGTTCACGCCCGACCTGATTCTCATGGACCTGATCATGCCGGTGATGGATGGTGTCGAGGCCACCCGGCGGATCATGGCCGAAACGCCCTGCGCTATCGTCATTGTCACGGTCGATCGCAAGCAGAATGTGCATCGGGTGTTCGAAGCCATGGGCCACGGTGCCCTGGACGTGGTGGACACACCGTCGCTGGGCGCAGGGGATGCACGTGAAGCAGCAGCCCCTCTATTGCGCAAGATCCTCAACATCGGCTGGCTCATCGGCCAGCAACGCCCCGCAGCGCCCCGGGCTGTGTCCGCTCCGCTGGTGGGGGCGTCCCAGCGTCGTGGCCTGGTGGCCATCGGTTCGTCGGCGGGTGGACCTGCGGCGCTGGAAATCCTGCTCAAAGGGTTGCCGCGGGAGTTTCCGGCGTCGATCGTGCTGGTGCAGCATGTCGATCAGGTCTTCGCCAGTGGCATGGCCGAATGGCTCAGCGGGGTTTCAGGCTTGCCTGTGCGCCTGGCGCGGGAGGGCGAGCCGCCTCAGCCAGGGCAAGTGCTGCTGGCCGGCACCAACCACCACATCCGCCTGCTGCAGGGCGGCCAGCTCAGCTATACGGCCGAACCTGTCGGCGAAATCTACCGCCCCTCGATCAACGTGTTCTTCGAGAGCGTGGCGCGTTTCTGGACCGGCGATGCCGTAGGGGTATTGCTCACCGGCATGGGGCGCGACGGCGCCCAGGGCCTGAAACAGATGCGTCAGCGTGGCTTCCTGACCATCGCCCAGGACCAGCAGAGTTCGGCGGTCTATGGCATGCCCAAGGCTGCCGCGGCGATCGAGGCCGCCGTGGAGATACGGCCGCTGGAACGCATCGCGGGCCGACTGATGGAAATCTTTTCGAAATGACGATATGTATTGAGTCACGCCGCCTGACCGGCAGTGACCTGGTGAATAGGCATGAATGATCTACCGATCGAAGGTTTCACGACCATCAACGAAAGTGCGGCGATGGTCCTGCTGGTCGACGATCAGGCAATGATCGGCGAGGCGGTGCGCCGTGGGTTGGCCCACGAGGAGAACATCGACTTCCATTTCTGCGCCGATCCCCACCAGGCGGTGGCCCAGGCCATGCGGATCAAGCCTACGGTGATCCTCCAGGACCTGATCATGCCGGGATTGGACGGGCTGACGTTGGTGCGCGAATACCGCAACAACCCGGCCACGCAGGATATTCCGATCATCGTCCTGTCGACCAAGGAGGACCCGCTGGTCAAGAGTGCGGCGTTCGCCGCCGGGGCCAACGACTACCTGGTCAAGCTGCCGGACACCATCGAGCTGGTGGCGCGGATCCGCTATCACTCCCGCTCCTACCTGACCCTGCTGCAACGTGACGAAGCCTATCGCGCGCTGCGGGTCAGCCAGCAGCAGTTGCTGGACACCAACCTGATGCTGCAGCGGTTGATGAACTCCGACGGCCTCACCGGTCTGTCCAATCGCCGCCATTTCGACGAGTACCTGGAGCTTGAGTGGCGACGCGCGATGCGCGAGCAGCAGCAGTTGTCGCTACTGATGATCGATGTCGACTACTTCAAGGCCTACAACGACAGCTTCGGCCATCTGGCGGGCGATGAGGCCCTGCGTCAGGTCGCCGAGGCCATTCGCGGTTCTTGCTCGCGCCCGACCGACCTGCCGGCTCGCTATGGCGGCGAGGAGTTCTCCCTGGTGCTGCCCAACACTTCGCCCGGCGGTGCGCGGCTGATCGCCGAGAAGCTGCGTCAGACCGTTCTGGCCCTGAACATCCCCCACACCGCGCCCGAGGCTGACGCGTGCCTGACGGTGAGCATCGGCCTGGCGACTCTCACGCCGGGCGTCGGTAGCCACAGCCGGCAGTTGATCTCGGCTGCGGACAAAGGGCTGTATCTGGCCAAGAACAATGGTCGCAACCAGGTAGGCGTTGCCTGACGCTCTGCGGGGCTGCTGTGCAGCCCGTCGCAGGCTGTCGCCGGCTCCCACACGATCAGCGGCGGACCTTGCGGTTACCGCCCGGCGGGTCTGCCGTCAGGGCGAGGACTGCGTTATACTCGCGGGCTTTTCACCGAATTCGCACGAGTAGCCCGCCCATGGAAATCCAACCGATCCTGAACACCATCAAGGACCTCTCCGAACGCTCCCAGTCCATTCGGGGGTATCTTTGACTACGATCAAAAAGCTGACCGCCTGATCGAAGTCAACCGCGAGCTGGAAGACCCTGCTGTCTGGAACAAGCCCGAGTACGCTCAGGGCCTGGGCCGCGAGCGCGCCATGCTGGCGCAGGTCGTAGAAACCCTGGACAAACTGTCCAACGGTCTCTCCGACTGCAAGGACCTGCTCGACATGGCCGTCGAGGAAAACGACGAAAGCGCCGTCAACGACGTTGTGACCGAGCTGGAAGGCCTGGAAGAAAACCTGGCCCAGCTTGAGTTCCGTCGCATGTTCAGCGGCGAGATGGACATGAACAACGCCTACCTGGACATCCAGGCCGGTTCCGGCGGCACCGAGGCGCAGGACTGGGCCAACATCCTGCTGCGCATGTACCTGCGCTGGGCCGACAAGCGCGGTTTCGATGCCACCATCATCGAGCTCTCCGAAGGTGAAGTCGCCGGCATCAAGGGCGCCACCGTGCACATCAAGGGCGAATACGCATTCGGCTGGCTGCGTACCGAGATCGGCGTGCACCGCCTGGTGCGCAAGAGCCCGTTCGACTCCGGCGCCCGTCGCCACACCTCGTTCTCGGCGGTGTTCGTCTCGCCCGAGATCGACGATAAGGTCGAAATCGAGATCAACCCGGCTGACCTTCGCATCGACACCTACCGCTCCTCCGGTGCCGGTGGCCAGCACGTGAACACCACCGACTCGGCGGTCCGTATCACCCACGTGCCGACCAACACCGTGGTGGCCTGCCAGAACGAACGTTCCCAGCACGCCAACAAGGACACCGCCATGAAGATGCTGCGGGCCAAGTTGTACGAGCTGGAGATGCAGAAGCGCAACGCCGCTTCCCAAGCCCTGGAAGACAGCAAGTCGGACATCGGCTGGGGTCACCAGATCCGCTCCTACGTGCTTGATGACTCGCGCATCAAGGACCTGCGGACCGGCGTCGAGCGCAGCGACTGCCAGAAGGTCCTGGACGGCGACCTCGACCAGTACCTGGAAGCGAGCCTCAAGCAGGGGCTGTAAACCGCACACCACCGCCGCGATACGAGGCCACAGGCCCGTATCGCGTGCCCTGCCCGACAGGGGCACCGAACACCTGATGGAAACAATGACGACATGAGCGACCTCAAGACCGAATCGCAAGACCTGCAACAGGAAGAAAACGCCCTGATCGCGCTGCGCAAGGAAAAACTTGCCGCCGAGCGTGCCAAGGGCAACGCCTTCCCCAACGACTTCCGTCGCGACAGCTACTGCAACGACCTGCAGAAACAGTACGCGGACAAGACCAAGGAAGAGCTGGAAGCAGCCGCGATCCCGGTCAAGGTAGCCGGTCGCATCATGCTCAACCGTGGCTCGTTCATGGTCATTCAGGACATGACCGGCCGCATCCAGGTCTACGTCAACCGCAAGACCCTGCCCGAAGAGACCCTGGCCGCGGTCAAGACCTGGGACCTGGGCGACATCATCAGCGCCGAAGGCACCCTGGCCCGCTCGGGCAAGGGCGACCTGTACGTCGAGATGACCAACGTGCGCCTGCTGACCAAGTCGCTGCGCCCGCTGCCGGACAAGCACCACGGCCTGACCGACACCGAGCAGCGCTACCGCCAGCGCTACGTCGACCTGATGGTCAACGAGGAAACCCGTCACACCTTCCGCGTTCGCTCCCAGGTCATCTCGCACATCCGCAAGTTCCTGATCGAGCGCGACTTCCTCGAAGTCGAGACGCCGATGCTGCAGACCATCCCAGGGGGCGCCGCGGCCAAGCCGTTCGAAACCCACCACAACGCCCTGGACATGGCCATGTTCCTGCGTATCGCGCCGGAGCTTTACCTCAAGCGTCTGGTTGTGGGCGGCTTCGAGAAAGTGTTCGAGATCAACCGCAACTTCCGTAACGAAGGCGTCTCGACCCGGCACAACCCCGAGTTCACCATGCTCGAGTTCTACCAGGCCTACGCCGATTATCGCGACAACATGGACCTCACCGAGGAACTGTTCCGGGAGCTGGCGCAACTGGTACTGGGTACCACCGACGTGCCCTATGGCGACAAGGTGTTCCACTTCGGCGAGCCGTTCGCCCGCCTGTCGGTGTTCGAGTCGATCCTCAAGTACAACCCCGAGCTCACCGCCGCCGACCTGCAGGACGTCGACCGCGCCCGCGAGATCGCCAAGAAGGCCGGCGCCAAGGTCCTCGGCCATGAAGGCCTGGGTAAGCTGCAGGTAATGATTTTCGAAGAGTTGGTCGAGCACAAGCTGGAACAGCCGCACTTCATCACCGAATACCCGTTCGAAGTTTCGCCGCTGGCCCGTCGCAACGACGACAACCCGGCCGTCACCGACCGCTTCGAGTTGTTCATCGGTGGCCGCGAGATCGCCAACGCCTACTCCGAGCTCAATGACGCCGAAGATCAGGCCGAGCGCTTCCTGGCCCAGGTGGCCGAGAAGGACGCCGGTGACGACGAGGCCATGCACTACGACGCCGACTTCGTCCGTGCCCTGGAATACGGCATGCCGCCCACCGCCGGTGAAGGTATCGGCATCGACCGCCTGGTGATGCTGCTGACCAACTCGCCGTCGATCCGTGATGTGATCCTGTTCCCGCACATGCGTCCACAGGCCTGAAAAAACGCCTGACAGGGCTGCTGCGCAGCCCTTTCGCGGTACGAGGCCGCTCCTGCAGGTCATGCGCTGTTCCTGTAGGCGCGGCCTCGTGCCGCGAAAGAGCCGCGTAGCGGCCCCCGCAAACCGAAGAGCACCAGCGCATCATGTCATCCGCCACTCAGGCGGTTTTTTCTTGCCTGTCATTCATTCGTGACTAGTCGGTCATAATTTACGAGCCTTTACTGGAAAAGAGGGGTTTTCCCTCACCGAGATTCAATGAGGTACTCATCGTGACTCCCGCAATGGCCCAACAAGGCGCAGCCGGCGTGGCAAGCGCCGTCGCTGAAAGCGTGCAATACCAGGGGCGCAAAACCGCCCGTCAGGGCAGTGAACAGCGCCGCCAGCAGATCCTAGATGCGGCCATGCGCATCATCGTGCGCGACGGTGTGCGTGGTGTACGCCACCGAGCGGTGGCCGCCGAGGCCGGCGTTCCTCTGTCGGCGACCACCTATTACTTCAAGGACATCGAAGACCTGCTGACCGACACCTTCGCCCAGTACGTCGAGCGCAGCGCCGCCTACATGGCCAAGCTCTGGGCCAGCTCCGAAGTGGTGCTGCGCCAGTTGCTCGCCCAAGGCGACGGCAGTGCCGAAGCCCGGGCGCGTCTGGCGGACGAGGTGGCACGGATGATGGCCGACTATGTCAGCCGCCAGTTGCACACCCGGCGTGACTTCATCATGGCCGAGCAAGCGTTCCGCCAGGAGGCCTTGCTGTGCCCCCGCCTGGCTGAGCTGGTGAGCGCCCACGAGCAGATTCTCTTGCACGGCGCGCGGCAGATGCTGCAGGTGGTGGGGTCGCGCCAGCCCGAGCAGGACGCCCAGATGTTGACGGCCATAATCGAGCAGATGGAATATCAGGGCCTGCTCAAGGATGCGAATGCGCAAGCCGATGGGCAGATGCTCGCTATCCTTACCCGATACCTGCACCTGGTGCTGGCATCGGCCTAGGCCACGATCGGCCTGAGGAGCGACCGACCCTTTCAAGGAGAACCTGATGAAAGCCTGGCGTCTGGTGTTGTTGACTCTGTCATTCCTTCTGCTCGGTGGTTGTCTGGTGACCTTCCATGAGCCCCTGCCCAGCAACCAGGCCGCGCCCAAGGCGCTGCTTGGCAAATGGAGCAGCAAGGACGCCTGGGGCGATCCGCTCAAGCTCAGCATCAGCCGTGTGGGCGGGGATGCCTACAAAGCGGTGGCCATGGCCAAGGGCAAGGCCCCTGAAGAGTATGTTTTCACCGTTTCCCGGCACGGCAACCGCTGGTACCTGTCGGCGGGTGTGCCCAAGCGCCTGGGCGGCAATTTCCTGATCGGTGGCTTCGAGGTCGTCGATGGCAAGGAGTTGGTGGTCTACAACCTCGATGTCGAACAGGTGCAGCAGGCGGTCAAGAAGAAGGAACTGACCGGGCGCAGCACCGAGGTGCCGGAGGACAACGGCGAGGGTGTGCTGATCGACAGCCCGTCCGCGCGGGTGCTGGCGTACCTGGATGATCCGGCCAACTCCGATCTGTTCGTCGAAGTGGCGCGCTTCCAGCGCAGTGGCAAATAGCGCACTATCGCTGGCCTGGCTGGCCTTTTCGCAGGTGAAGCGTGGTCGCTGAGATCGCACTGTACCTGTGGGCGCGGGTTTACCCGCGAAGGGGCCGACCACGATCTTGATTCAGTAAGGAGTCCGGGGTGGACGAGTACCAGCAGACCATACGCGCGCTCTCCGACCGCATCGTCGCGGCGCAGACGCCCATCCGCGTGCTCGATGCGGTGAAGTGGGACGACAACATCCGCAACGGCTTTCTCAAGGCCAAGGGCAAAGAACCTCCGGCTGTGGACCGTGCCTATTACCAGGGGCGGCCGCTGTCGTTCGATTCCAACTCGGTGAAGGCCGAGTTCCAAAGCATCGAGCGTGACATCACCCGTCAGCTGGGCCAGTTCAATCCGGTCGGGCAGATCATGCGGCGCATGTGCAAGGAGTACCGCATGGTGGTGCGCATGCTCGAAGCCCGCGGCACCGAGGACTTCGGCCTGATCTCCCAGGAGCTGTATGGCGCGGCGTCCGACGCCTTCCATGCCGGCGACCCGACCCTGGCCGATCTTGGCCTGATGCTGTCCGATTACCTGAACAACATCGACGGCCGGGGTGACCTGAAGGACGAGCCGAAGAACCTCACCGCCAAGGAAGCCGTGGCGATCCTTCAGCGGCGCTTGAACAAGGTGTTCGGCGAGGCCGAGGAGACCATCCGCGTGTTCGAATCCGACGGGATCGTCGCCGACGCCGCGGCCGGTGCCGACTACATCAAGGTGCGGGCCGACGCGATGTTCAACAGCCGTGACGTGCGCGCGCTGGAGGTCCATGAAGGGCTGGTGCATGTGGGCACCACGCTCAACGGCCTCAACCAGCCGATCTGCACGTTCCTGGCCAAGGGGCCGCCCTCGTCGAACGTGACCCAGGAGGGGCTGGCCATCCTCATGGAGGTGATCGCATTCGCTTCCTACCCCAGCCGCCTGCGCAAGCTCACCAACCGCACCCGGGCCATCCACATGGTGGAGGAGGGCGCGGACTTCTTGCAGGTGTACGAGTTCTTCCGCGGCCAGGGCTTCGAAATGGCCCAGAGCTACAGCAATGCCAGCCGGGTGTTCCGGGGATCGGTGCCCAATGGCCTGCCATTTACCAAGGACTTGTCCTATCTCAAGGGTTTCATCATGGTTTACAACTACATTCAGTTGGCCGTGAAGAAAGGCAAGCTCGAGCAAATCCCGCTGCTGTTCTGCGGCAAGACCACCCTGGAAGATATGCGCACCTTGCGCCAATTGGTCGAGGAGGGCCTGGTGGAGCCGCCCAAGTACCTGCCGGAACAGTTCCGCGACCTCAACGCCTTGTCCGCCTGGATGTGCTTCTCCAACTTCCTCAACCACCTGAGCCTGGATCGTATTGAAGCCGACTACGCGAACATTCTCTGACGCCTGTCGCCAGCTGATCCTGGGCTTGCTAGTGCTGGGCTTGTCCGGGTGCAGCAGTCTCTTGTTCTTCCCCGAGCCGGGCCAGCCGTTCACTCCGGAAAAGGCCAAGCTGGCGTTTAGTGACGTGACCCTCACCGCCGCCGACGGTACGCGTCTTCATGGCTGGTGGATGCCCGCCAAGCCTGGGGTTCAGGTCAAGGGCACGGTGCTGCACCTGCATGGTAATGGCGGCAATCTGGCCTGGCACCTGGGCGGTAGCTACTGGCTGCCGGAGCAGGGCTATCAGGTGCTGATGATCGACTATCGCGGCTATGGCCTGTCCCAGGGCAAGGCGAGCCTGCCGGCGGTCTACCAGGACATCCAGGCGGCCATGGATTGGCTGGACAAGGCCCCGCAGGTCAAGGACAAGCCCTTGGTGCTGCTGGGCCAGAGCCTCGGTGGGGCCATGGCCATTCACTACCTGGCCGCCCATCCTGAGCAACGCCAGCGCTTCAGTGCCCTGGTCTTCGATGGGGTGCCCGCCAGCTACCGGGAAGTGGGGCGCTTTGCCCTGAGCACCTCATGGCTGACCTGGCCATTGCAGGTGCCGTTGTCCTGGCTGGTGCCGGACGGCGACAGCGCGATCCGTTCGATCGAGCGCCTGGACACCCCGCCCAAGCTGTTTTTCCACAGCATCGACGACGATCTGGTGCCCATGGACAGCGGCATCCGCTTGTACCAGCACGCCCCGCCGCCGCGGGTGCTGCAATTGACCCGGGGGGCGCATGTGCAAACCTTCGCCGACCCGACCTGGCGCCAGGTGATGCTGCGCTTTCTCGACGACCCCAGCCATTTCAATGGCCTTCGGCGCCTGGCCGAAGTGCCCAACTACCCTGATGAGAAGAACGAGCAATGAGTGAAGAACGCAACGCCATCCCGATGATCCTGACGGCCGTCGGCACCATCATCGTGACGGTCGGGACCCTGTGGTACTACGGCTACGTGCATTTCGCCAAGCCCGAGGACGCCCTGTTGCTGCAGGACTACACCATGCTCAAGACCCTCCCCGGCGAGGACTACAAGGTCTCCCTCGACCCCGCGCCCCAAGTGGCGCAGTGCGTCGATGGCGTGCTGGTGCTGTTCGATACCCAGCAGAAGGGCCTGACCGGTGTGCTGGTGGACAACCGCAAGCGCGCCATTCGTTGTATGGGGCAGGAGACCCCGCAGCAGGTGCAGTGACCTGGGTGCTGTACCGCCTGCATTGGCAGGAAAAAGAAAGCCCCGCGATGATCGCGGGGCTTTCTTGTTTCAGCTGTCAGCCTTACTGCTGGACTTGGCTTACCGAACGCGGCTGCACCGGCTGGTTGTCATTGGAGATGGTCACCTCCACCCGGCGGTTCTGGGCGCGGCCGGTGTTGTTGCTGTTGTCGGCGACCGGGTACTCCTTGCCGTAGCCCTGGGCGACGATGCGCGCCGGATCGACGCCTGCGCGTACCAGCGCCATGCGCACACTGTTGGCGCGACGCTCCGACAGACCCTGGTTGTAGCTCGCCGAACCGACGCTGTCGGTGTAGCCCTCGACGATCACCTTGCGTTCAGGGTTTTCCTGGAGGAACTGCGCCAGCTTGGTGATGTTGGGATAGGCGCTGCTCTTGAGCTCGGCCTTGTTGAAGTCGAACAGCACGTCACCGAAGGTCACCAGGGTGCCTCGGTCGGTCTGCTTGGCGTTGAGGCTCTCCTGCAGTTTGCGGATCTGTGCATCACGGGCGTCCAGTCGGGCCTGGGCACGTTGCGCGGAGGCGTTCTTCAACTCGTTCTCGGCCGAGCGCAGGGCGATGGTCTGCTTGGCCACTTCCACACGTTGGTTGGTCAGGTAGGCCAACTGGTCGACCGTCTTGTCGTTCTCGCGCTCCATGAACGCCTTGTCGGCTTTGTTCAGCCAGTCCTGTGCGTCCTTGGTCTCGAGGGCGGCCAGTTTGCTGGCCTGCGGATCGCTCTGCAGGCTGGAGAAGTTGGTGCGGGCCGACTCGAGGTTGGGGTTCGGGTCGTGGGAGCAGGCGGTCAGGCCTACGCTCAGGGCCAGCAGGGTGGGAATGAGTAGGTAATTGCGCATAGTGTTCATCCTTTGATCAATGACGAAGGCTCAAGTGGGCATGGCAGCGCTCATTCGGCGCTGCGCAGGCCTTCCTCGCGCAGGTCCTGGACACCCTCGTGGCTGTCCTGCAGGGCCTTCTGCGCCTTGGCGGCCTGAGCCTTGCGCTCGGCCACACGGGCGTCCCACTCGGCCTGTTCGGCCAAGCGCTTGGCTTCGTCGTACTGCTTGTCATGCATGGCAATCTCGGCCTGCTTGAACTTGTCCTGGGCAGCCTTCATTTCCACGGCCGCGAACTCGGTGCCACCTGCGCTGACCGCGGAATCGACCGCGGACTGGGTGACGGCATATTGCTCGGAGGGCGGTTTTCCTGCACAACCGGCCAGCACCAGGCTGCCGCCCAGCGCCAGCGCGACGAGCTTGAGCCCGCGCAGCGGCGTGGAGGAGGGGTGGGATGTGCGGGTCTTCATGATGGTCAGCTCCATGGGGTCACTCCTGTTTACGACGGTATCCATAGCAGTCCATCGCTTTTTCCCTGTCATCTGCGCGCATTTCAGCCGAACTGTGCACAACAGCCTGTGTGCAGGGTTTTAGCGTGATGGCTACAGGCTGTGACTTGGGCGTTTTTCCGATAGTTCAGAAAAAATGCCGAGAATGCGCAGGTGCGCGGGCGTCATTGGAGAGAACCGGCAGGGATCCAGATGTGCAGCGAGCAGGGAAGTCAGGTGTTCGGGCGGGGCAGGGCATCAGCCCTTTGCCCCACCGGCGGCGGAAATCGTCAACCCGAAAGGCTTTTAGAGAGCGCCTGCTCGGCCTGGACATAGGCCGGTGTCTTGCCGATATCGGCGTAGATCTCCTCGCCTTCCTCGACGCGGATCACTTGCGAGCCTTTGACATAGGGGATGGCCTTTTCCGCTTCCTTTATGGCCGATTGCAGCAAACTCTCCGTGACGAAGGCTTCGTCCAGCCCGTAGGCCTGCGCGAATGCCTTGATCTTGACCAGGTCCTGCTTGTGCAAGGTAAGGGTGTACTCGACGCGTTCGCAGTGCTCGCGGGCCTTGGATTCCCAGTTGTCCAACATGTGCCTGAAGGTGTCCATGGAAAACTCCTCGCTCGAAATCTGAAGTCGGCATGACTTCCGATGCCTTGCATTCACTTTAGTTGCTCGGTGCCGAACCGGCTTGCCAGTACGGCCTTGCCATAGGCACTCTTGGGCAATGTTCCTGAGCGGATGCGCGGTGAGCCGCGCCGGAGAGAAGGCCGATGACCGATATCGATGTACGCTTGCGTGAGGATGTCCATCTGTTGGGGGAACTGCTGGGCGAGACCATTCGCCAGCAGCATGGCGAGGCGTTCCTGCAGAAGATCGAGGACATCCGTCACAGTGCCAAGGCCGATCGCCGTGGCGCCGCCGAGCAACTGAGCTCGACCCTGGGCGACCTTGCCGATGACGACCTGCTGCCGGTGGCGCGAGCCTTCAACCAATTTCTCAACCTGGCCAACATCGCCGAGCAATACCAGTTGATCCGCCGTCGCGATGCCGGCCAACCCGAACCGTTCGAAGCGCAGGTGCTGCCGGAGTTGCTGGCCCGCCTGAAACAGGCTGGGCATTCCAACGACGCTCTGGCCAGGCAATTGGCCAAGCTGGATATCCAGTTGGTACTGACCGCCCACCCTACCGAAGTGGCCCGCCGCACGCTGATCCAGAAATACGACGCCATTGCTGCACAACTGGCGGCCCAGGATCACCGCGACTTGACCCCCGCCGAGCGCCAACAGGTGCGCGAGCGCCTACGTCGTCTGATCGCCGAGGCCTGGCATACCGAGGAAATCCGTCGCACCCGGCCAACCCCGGTGGACGAGGCCAAGTGGGGCTTCGCGGTGATCGAGCATTCCTTGTGGCAGGCGATTCCCAACCACCTGCGCAAGGTCGATCACGCGTTGTTCGACGCGACCGGCCTGCGCCTGCCGCTGACGTGTGCGCCGATCCGTTTCGCCTCCTGGATGGGCGGTGACCGCGATGGCAACCCCAATGTCACTGCGACGGTGACCCGCGAGGTATTGTTGTTGGCCCGTTGGATGGCGGCAGACCTGTTCCTGCGCGACATCGACTACCTGGCTGCCGAACTGTCGATGCAGCAGGCCAGCAGTGCGCTGCGCGAATGCGTGGGCGACAGTGCCGAACCCTATCGCACCGTGCTCAAGCAACTGCGTGAGCGGCTACGCGCCACCCGCGCCTGGGCTCACGCTGCGCTCACCAGCGCCCAGGCACCCGGGCCCGACGTGCTGGTCAGCAACCGCGAGCTGATCGAGCCGCTTGAGTTGTGCTACCAGTCGCTGCATGAATGCGGCATGGGCGTCATTGCCGACGGCCCTTTGCTGGACACCCTGCGCCGGGCCGTGACTTTCGGCTTGTTCCTGGTGCGTCTGGACGTGCGCCAGGACGCCGCCCGGCACCGCGATGCGCTGACCGAAATCACCGACTACCTGGGCCTGGGGCGCTATGCCGACTGGGACGAGGAGCAGCGCATCGCGTTTCTGCAGGCGGAGCTGAAAAACCGCAGGCCGTTGTTGCCCGCGCACTTCAAGCCCGATGCCGAGACCGCTGAGGTGCTCGCTACCTGCCGCGAGATCGCCGCCGCTCCGGCGGCCTCGCTGGGGTCCTATGTCATCTCCATGGCCGGGGCCGCATCCGACGTGCTGGCCGTGCAGTTGCTGCTCAAGGAAGCCGGCCTGACCCGCCCCATGCGCGTGGTGCCGCTGTTCGAGACCCTGGCCGACCTGGACAACGCAGGGCCGGTAATGGAGCGCCTGCTTGGACTGCCCGGCTATCGTGCCAGCTTGCATGGGCCCCAGGAGGTGATGATCGGTTATTCCGACTCGGCCAAGGATGCGGGCACCACCGCTGCGGCCTGGGCCCAGTACCGGGCCCAGGAAAACCTCGTGCGCATCTGCCGCGAGCACCAGGTCGAACTGCTGCTGTTCCATGGCCGTGGCGGCACGGTCGGCCGTGGCGGTGGCCCGGCCCATGCGGCGATTCTGTCGCAGCCTCCAGGTTCGGTGGGCGGGCGGTTCCGCACCACCGAACAGGGCGAGATGATCCGCTTCAAGTTCGGCCTGCCGGGCATCGCCGAGCAGAACCTCAATCTTTATTTGGCCGCGGTGCTCGAGGCGACCTTGCTGCCGCCGCCACCCCCGCAGCCCGCCTGGCGCGAACTGATGGACCAGCTTGCCGCCGACGGCGTCAAGGCGTACCGCGCCGTGGTGCGGGAGAACCCCGACTTCGTCGAGTACTTCCGCCAGTCCACGCCGGAGCAGGAACTCGGCCGCCTGCCATTGGGCAGCCGCCCGGCCAAGCGCCGCGCTGGCGGTATCGAGAGCCTGCGCGCCATTCCGTGGATCTTCGGCTGGACCCAGACGCGCCTGATGCTGCCGGCCTGGTTGGGCTGGGAGACGGCCCTGAGCAATGCCCTGGCGCGTGGCCAGGGCGAGTTGTTGGGGCAGATGCGTGAACAGTGGCCGTTCTTCCGCACCCGCATCGACATGCTGGAAATGGTGCTGGCCAAGGCCGATGCCGAGATCGCCAAGGCCTACGACGAACGTCTGGTGCAACCGCACTTGCTTTCCTTGGGGGCGCATCTGCGCGACCTATTGTCGCAGTCGTGCCAGGTGGTGCTGGGGCTGACCGGCCAATCGGTGCTACTCGCGCACAGCCCCGAAACCCTGGAGTTCATCAGCCTGCGCAACACCTACCTGGACCCGTTGCACCGCCTGCAGGCCGAGTTGCTGGCGCGCTCGCGCAGCCGGGAAGCCGCTCTGGACAGCCCATTGGAGCAGGCCCTGCTGGTCACGGTGGCGGGTATCGCCGCGGGCCTTCGCAACACCGGTTGAGGCGTCCGGTGGCTGACCTTGGCCGGGCGGCACAGGCCCCTCGGCCCAGGTTGCGCAGGCAGGTTGCGCCGAGCGCAACCGTGCCTTGAAACGGGCCCAAGTGGCGATTTCCTGCAACTTTGGGACGCTTGTCTGGTTGCCGGGCGCTGTGTATCTTGAGCAGCCTTTTGACCGATTTTCGGTCTCACCCGATTTTTCGGACTTGGCCTTCTGCGCCGAATCCGCTGATTTACATAGAAAAATATGAGGAGCACAAGATGCGCGTAATTCTGCTGGGAGCTCCCGGGGCCGGTAAAGGTACTCAGGCAAAGTTCATCACCGAGAAGTTCGGTATTCCACAGATCTCCACCGGTGACATGCTGCGTGCCGCCGTCAAGGCCGGCACTCCGCTGGGCCTGGAACTCAAGAAAGTCATGGACGCCGGCCAGCTGGTTTCCGACGAGCTGATCATCAGCCTGGTCAAGGAGCGCATCGCCCAGCCGGATTGCGCCAAGGGCTGCCTGTTCGACGGCTTCCCGCGCACCATTCCCCAGGCCGAAGCCATGGTCGCCGCAGGTGTCGACATCGACGCGGTGATCGAGATCGCCGTTGACGACGAAGAGATCGTCGGCCGCATGGCCGGTCGCCGTGTGCACCTGGCTTCGGGCCGCACCTACCACATTCAGCACAACCCGCCGAAAGTGGAAGGCAAGGACGACGTCACCGGTGAAGACCTGATCCAGCGTGATGACGACAAGGAAGAGACCGTGCGTCATCGCCTGTCGGTTTACCACAGCCAGACCAAGCCGCTGGTGGACTTCTACCAGAAGCTCTCGGCCGCCAACAATGGCAAGCCGAAGTACAGCCACATCGAAGGTGTCGGCTCGGTCGAGGCGATCACCGCCAAGGTGCTGGCAGCCCTGAGCTGATCCACCACCGTGTGTCACGACGGCCCGCTTGCGGGCCGTTGTCGTTTATACTGCCGCTCTTTTCCCTGCTGCCTGGATACCTCGTTCGATGACCACCCTGCTGGCCCTGGATACCGCTACCGAAGCCTGTTCCGTCGCTCTGCTGCATGACGGCAAGGTGACCAGCCATTACGAGGTGATCCCGCGCATGCATGCGCAAAAGCTGCTGCCGATGATCAAGCAGTTGCTGGCCGAGTCGGGCGTGGCGCTCAGCGACGTGGAAGCCATTGCGTTCGGTCGTGGCCCAGGGGCGTTCACCGGGGTACGGATCGCCATCGGTGTGGTCCAGGGCCTGGCCTTCGCCCTCGAGCGTCCGGTGCTGCCGGTCTCCAACCTGGCTGCACTGGCCCAGGGCGCGCTGCGCGAACGCGGCGTCCAGCACGTCGCCGCCGCCATCGATGCGCGCATGGATGAGGTGTACTGGGGCTGCTACCAGGCCCACGAAGGTGAAATGCGCCTGGTAGGACGTGAGGCAGTGCTGCCGCCGGAGCGTGCACAACTGCCAGACGCCAGCACCGGGGAGTGGTTCGGCGCCGGCACCGGATGGGGTTATGGCGAGCGTCTGACGGTGGCGGTGAACGCAAGCGACGCCAGCCTGCTGCCCAATGCCCTGGATATCCTCGAACTGGCCCGCTTCGCCTGGGCGCGCGGTGAGGCGATTCCTGCCGAGCAGGCGCAACCTGTGTATCTGCGCGATAATGTAGCGACACCCAAGGCGCGCTGAAGCCTCTCGTCGTCCGAGGCACCGACGTCGCAACCTTTTGTACGAACTGTGGTCCAGTTATCAATTGGGCATTAGCGAGGGATCTCTGATGCTGCTAAATTGCCATCATTGATCCTGAGTACTCTGTCCATGCGTATCGACGGTTTCTCTTCGCAGTCCTATCCGATCAAGCGCACCCCGCGCAAGGCACCGGTGCGCGACGAGAACATCGACGACGCCGAACTGGTCGAAGACGTCGAAGTCCCTCAGGAGGCTCGCACCAACCGCCGCTCCGGTGGTCTGCCGGCCCGCCAGCAGGACCTGATCTTCCCCCGTGCCCGTGATCGGCGCACCGCAACCGCGCTGGCCAGCTACCTGGCCACCGCTGGCTTCACCGACTGGGAGATGGAAGTGCTGGGGCTGGACCTGTACATTTGATGGATGAATCCATCGCCCCTGCCTTATTTTCTCGGTTGTCCGTCCTGGAGCGAAAACGCCTGGCGCGACTACCTCTATCCCGCCGACGCCCGTCCTGCTGAATTCCTTGGCCTGTACAGTCAGGTCTTCAATGCCGTCGAAGGCAACACCACCTTCTATGCCCGCCCCGCGCCTGCCACGGTGGAGCGCTGGGCGCAGGTCATGCCCGCGCATTTTCGCTTCACGGCCAAGTTTCCGGGCGATGTGACCCATGAGGGTGACCTGCGTGAGCATCTGGAGTCCGCGCTCGCGTTCACTCGCCTGATGGCGCCGTTGGGCGAGCGTGTTTCGCCGTACTGGGTACAGCTATCGGCCCAGTTCGGCCCTTCGCGGCTCGGCGAGTTGTGCCAGTTTCTCGATCAGATCGGCGTGCCGGTGGCGGTCGAGGTGCGCAACGAGGCGTTTTTCGCCCGTGGAGAAGAAGAGCGCCTGCTCAATCGGCTGTTGCACGAGCGGGGTGTCGAACGCATCTGCCTGGACCCCCGGGCGCTGTTCAGTTGCACCTCGCGCGAGCCGGGCGTATTGCATGCCCAGTCCAAGAAGCCGCGGGTTCCGCCACGCCCGGCTGCTTTCAGCCAGCACCCTCAGGTTCGGTTCATCGGGCATCCGCTGCTGGAGGCTAACGAGACCTTTCTCACGCCCTGGGTGGAAAAGGTCGGCGACTGGATCGAAGAAGGGCGCAGCCCCTACGTCTTTTTGCATACCGCCGACAACCTTCAGGCTGCAGCACTGGCCCAGCGTTTTCATGAGCGCCTGATGGCGCGTTTGCCGGGGCTTGCCCCTTTGCGGGAATTGCCGCGTGCTCCCGAGGTCGAACAACTGGGACTACTCTGACGACTCCTGACTAGCTGCCGGAGGTTGTGATCATGGATGTGCAAACCCTGCGAGCCGAAGCCTTCAAGGCCTTGCATGAACGCGAGGGCGCTTTCGTCATTCCCAATCCCTGGGACGCAGGTTCCGCTCGACTGCTGGCAAGCCTCGGCTTCGAGGCCTTGGCGACCACCAGCGCAGGTTTTGCGTTCAGCCTGGGGCGACCGGATGCCGAAGGTGCCTTGAGCCTGGAGGAAACCCTGGGCAATGCCCAGTCGATCGTCGACGCCACGCCATTGCCCGTGGCCGCTGACCTCGAGAACGGCTTCGGTGATCTGCCGCAGGCGTGCGCCGAGACGATCCAGCGGGCGGCCGAGGCAGGGCTGGTGGGTGGTTCGATCGAAGACGCCAGCGGCCGCCCCGATGACCCCATCTATGACTTCGGCCTGTCCGTGGAGCGCGTGCGCGCTGCGGTGCAGGCGGCCCGTGCATTGCCCTTTCCCTTCACTCTCTGCGCTCGCGCGGAAAACCTGCTGCATGGCCGCCTGGATCTGGATGACACCATCCGCCGCCTTCAGGCCTATGCCGAGGCCGGGGCGGATGTGCTGTACGCCCCTGGCCTTCGCAATGTCGATGAAATCCGCGCGGTGGTGCAGGCGGTCGCGCCCAAGCCTGTCAATGTACTGATGGGCCTGGCGGGTGTGCCGCTGAGTGTTAACCAGTTGCAGGATCTGGGCGTGAAGCGCATCAGCGTAGGCTCCTCGCTCGCGCGTGCCGCCTTGGGTGCGTTTCAGCGGGCGGCGCTGGAGATCCGCGATCAAGGCACGTTCGACTACAGCGCGCAGGCCTTGCCGTTCGCCGAGCTCAACGACCTGTTCCGTCGCTGAGCCGCCATGCGCGCTGCCGTACTGTCCAGTGCCTGCCTGCTACTGATGGCGGGTTTGGCCTGGTACCTGGGCTGGCGCCCACCTGCGGCGTGGAACCCTTGGGCGGTGCTGGATGTGAGGCAGCCGCCCAACCTGTTGACGCCTTACAAGCTTGCGCGCCTGCGGGAGAACCCTGGCTTGTGTCAGGAGGCCTTGCAGACGTCGGCCTTGCGCTACCGCCAACAGGCCGACAGCGCCCCCACCGCCAACTGCCCGCTGCGCAACGTATGGCGTATCGAAGCGGGCGAGGCGCGTCTGAGCAGCAGCTTCCTGGCGTCCTGTCCATTGGCGGTGGCCTATGCCCTGTTCGAAAACCATGGCCTGCAGCCCGCGGCGCAGCGGTTTTTTGGCCAGCCTGTGGCCCAGGTCGAGCATTTGGGCAGCTTTGCCTGCCGCAATGTCTATCACCGCAAGCAGGGGCGGCTCAGCCAGCATGCCAGCGCCAATGCACTGGATATCACGGGCTTTCGCCTCAAGGATGGGCGACGCATCGTGTTGGCGCAGGATTGGCAGGGCAGTGGGCAGAAAGCGGCGTTTCTACGGGAGGTCCATGAAGCGGCCTGCAACAGTTTCAGTACAGTGCTGGGGCCGGATTACAACGCGGCGCACCACAACCACTTTCATCTGGATATGGGGTTCTGGCAGGTCTGTCGCTGAACTCAGGCGTGCGTGCGCACGTTGTTCAGCACCACCGGGCGCGCCCAGTGCAGGTCGAACTCCAGGTCGTTCTGCTGCTTGGTCAGGGTGGGTTCGTCGTAGGGCTCGGGGGCCTTGTCCAGCAGGTCCGTTTCGAACTCGGCGATGGGCAGGAACAACGCCCGCGGCGACGGTGCCGGGCCAGGCTCGGGCAGCGGATGGCCCTGGCTCATGACCACTGGACGCAACCAGCTGTTGCTCAAGTCGAGCTGGCGCTGTTGTTCGATCAGTTCGGCGGTGCTGAAGGGCTCGGGCGCGTTTTCCAGCAGCTCTGTCTCGAACTCGGCCTTGGGCAGGAACAACGGCTCGGGCGGCTTGATCTCGCTGTCATGGACATCGCAACTGCGCTGGACGTGGATCTGCGCCAAGGTGCGCACGCCGCCCAGCGGTTCACCGCTGTCCTTGTCGATCTGCTGGGCAATGGCCTGGCTGACCGGGTCCGACTCTGCTCCTTGCTGCTCAGCCAACGCGCGGGCGAAGAAGTCCTGCCACAGGTGGCTGACGCCCCCGAGTGCCTGGGTGTTCTTTCGACCGTAGTTGCCGACAGGCGACAGGTAGGTCAAGCCGATGGGAAGGGTTTCTGACATGGCAGTCGCGCGCGTTGTGCTCTGGCAGAATAGCGGATACTGCGTGTATCGGCGGTGGCCGGGATTTCATTAATTTTTTCGAGTGCGGGAACCGATGGTGGAGCTAGAGCAGGGCATGGGTATCAGGGTCGAGGCGTTGTCGGCTGAGTTCCAGGCCCAGGCAGAGGCGTGGGCCGAGCGCCTGGGCGTGCCGCTTGTGGATGATGAGGCGGGATTTGCCGTGCAGGTCGGGCCCGAGGGGTTGCAGATCCAGCAGTTGGGGCCGCAGGCACCAGGGCCGGTGCGGGTCGACTTCGTCGAGGGACAGGCGGCGCATCGGCGGCTCTATGGTGGGGGCAACGGGCAGATGATCGCCAAGGCCGTCGGCATCGCCCAGGGCGTACGCCCCCAGGTGCTCGATGCCACGGCTGGGTTGGGCAAGGATGCCTTCGTGTTGGCCAGCCTGGGTTGTCAGATGACCCTGATCGAGCGCCAGCCGTTGATTGCTGCCTTGCTCGAGGATGGGCTGGCGCGAGCGCGTGGGGATGAAGAAGTGGGTGCGATCGTCGAGCGCATGCGTCTGCTGACCGGCAATGCCATCGAACGCATGCGGGGGTGGGAAGGAGAGCCTCCGCAGGTGATCTACCTGGATCCGATGTTCCCGCATCGGGACAAGAGCGCGCTGGTGAAGAAGGAAATGCGAGTGTTCCGGCCCTTGGTCGGCGATGACCTGGATGCGCCGGCGTTGCTGGAGGCGGCGTTGGCGTTGGCCTCACACCGGGTGGTGGTCAAGCGACCGCGCAAGGCGCCCATAATCGACGGGCCCAAGCCGAGTCACAGTTTGGAGGGGAAATCGAGTCGGTATGACATTTATCCCAAGAAGGCGCTCAAGGCTTGATTAGGTTTGGGGCTGGGGCTGGGGCTGGGGCTGGGTTGTGGTTTTGAGGTTTGTGGGCTTATCCGTTTTTTGGGGTGACGCTTAGTCACCTTTGCGCCCTTACGGCGGGTCACTTTGGTCTTGGTGGCCAAAGTAACCAAAGCCGCTGCGCCCCCGCATACGGCCCGGCGCTTCGCACCGGGTTCCCTCGCTGCGGTGCCTTACGGGGCCTCGCGGCCTCCGGCTGGCTGCGCCAGCCTCCATCTCGCATGCCGAAGGGCGCTACGCGCCTGCCCCTACAGACACCTCCGCTCGGCCTGCTGATGGGGCGCAAGTTACGGGTGGCGTCTGGGCTGGCGTTGTTTCATTCAGTGGTTTTTGTGGGGTATGTTCCGCCCATTCGCGGGTAAACCCGCTCCCACAGGTTCTCCGGTGTTCTCAACAACACCGCTGTGTCTGTGGGAACTGCGCCAGAGCTGGTATTTGCACGGCTGAAAAGTGTCAAGGAATAGCAACTGAAGGCGATTCAAGCTTGTCCGGCACCAGAGAATCTCCCACAGGTTCACCGCTGCCCATGAGAGCGGCGCTGTACCTGTGGGAGCGGGTTTACCCGCGAAAAGACCGGCACAAACAACAAATTAATCAGCTTGTTTGCCGTTGCTGTTGCTTTTGATGCGCGGTAGTCCAGGCGCCACCAATCGCGACCTCAGGAGGCCGAGTGTAGGTGTCTGTAGGGGCAGGCGCGCAGCGCCCTTCGGCGGGAGCCGAAGTCGCGAGATGGAGGCTGGCGTAGCCAGCCGGAGGCCGCGAAGCCCCGCAAGACACCGCAACGAGGGAACCCGGTGCGAAGCGCCGGGCCGTATGTGGGAGCCTGCGGTTTTTGCCTACTTTTGCCCAAGAGCAAAAGTAGGTCGCCGTAAAGGCGAAAAGCGCCAGTGGCGCCACCACCAACACCGGATATTCACACAATCTGAAAGCCCAAGCCCAAGCCCAAGCCCAAGCCCAAGCCCAAGCCCAAGCCCAAGCCCAAGCCCAAGCCCAAGCCCAAGCCCAAGCCCAAGCCCAAGCCCAAGCCCAAGCCCAAGCCCTTAAACCCGATACCCCCGCATGAACAACCCAACCACCTCCCGCACATGCGCCTCCGCCTCATCCCCCGTCAACGCCGGCGCGCACCCCAACAGCAACCGATAATCCGGCGCGCCCTTCACCAGACAGAAGAAATGCTCCGCCGCCCGCAACGGATTGTCGATCGCCAACAACCCCCGCTGCGCGACACCACGCAGCAGCGCTTCCATCCCCGCCAGCACCCGCTTGGGCCCCGCCTCCCAGAAGTATTCACCGAACCCAGGGTCCTGGTTCCCCAGGGCAATGATCAACCGACTCAACTTCACCGACTCGTCACTGCTGATCAACGCCTGGAACCCCCGCGCGATGTTCAGCAGCACCTGTTCCAGCGGCACGTCCTCGGGCAACTCGAAGATCAGGTCGGGCAGTTGGGTCTGGCACGTCGCCATGACCGCCGAACCGAACAGGGTCTGCTTGTCGTTGAAATGGCTGTAGACCGTGAGTTTTGAAACACCTGCCGCCGCAGCGACCGCATCCATGCTGGTGTTGGCATAGCCAAGACTCAGAAACAGGGTCTTGGCGGCTTCGAGGATAGCCTCGCGCTTGGCCAGGTCCTTGGGTCGGCCAGGGCCAGTGGGTGCGTCGTTGGACATGGGAATCCGCATCGTGATGAAAAGAGCCCCATCTTAACGGGTCGCGACCCATCCGGCTGCTACGGGCGTCATGTCGTCGATACGTTTTCTCTGCGCTGCCCGCTTCCCGACCACGAGGTCCTGATTTAATATACTCGCCAGTATAAATATTCGAGACGCGCTTCGCGAAAGGACATCCATCATGTTGCGTCATACCTTGCCCATCGTTTTGCCCGCTACTCTGGCGCTGCTGCTGGTCGCCTGTGGTCAGGAAACCGCGGCCCCAGCGGCGCCGCGTCCGGCTCTGGTGGTCCAGCCTCAGCCAGCAGTCGCTTCGGCCGACAGTTATCCCGGCGAGGTGCGAGCCCGCTTCGAACCGGAGCTGGCCTTTCGTATTGGCGGCAAGGTGAGCAAGCGTCTGGTGGAGGAGGGACAGCGGGTCAAGGCCGACCAGCCGCTGGCCGAGCTCGACCCACAGGACGTCCGCCTGCAACTGGAGGCCAACCGCGCCCAGCTCGCCGCCGCCGAAGCCAACCTGGCCCTGGTGCGGGCCGAGCGCGATCGCTACCAGAAGCTGCTGGAGCGACAGATGGTCAGCCGTTCGCAGTACGACAACGCCGAGAACCTCTACCGTGCAGGTCAGGCGCGTCTCAAGCAGGCCAAGGCGGAATTCGATGTGGCCGGCAACCAGGCCGAGTACGCCGTGTTACGGGCTCCCCAGGCCGGTGTGATCGCCAAGCGTCAGGTCGAGGTGGGCCAGGTGGTTGCGCCCGGTCAGACGGTGTTCACCCTGGCCGCCGATGGTGAGCGGGAAGTGCTCATTGGCCTGCCGGAGCAGCAGTTTGCCCGCTTTGGCGTGGGGCAAGCGGTGAGCGTGGAGCTGTGGTCGCACCCGAACGCGCGCTATCCGGGGCGCCTCCGTGAGCTGTCTCCGGCGGCCGACCCTCGCTCACGCACCTATGCCGCGCGGATTGCCTTCACCACCTCCGGCACACCGGCCGAGCTGGGGCAGAGTGCTCGTGTGTTCATCGCCCACGCCGAACGCGCGCCGCTGTCGGTACCGCTTTCGGCGGTCACGGCCGAACAGGGCCAGGCCTACGTCTGGCGCATCGGCAAGGACAACCGCCTCGAGCGCGCGGTGGTGCGCTTGGGCCCCTATGGCGATGACAGCGTGCCGGTGCTCGAAGGCCTGGAGGCGGATGACTGGTTGGTGGCCGCAGGGGGGCATGTGTTGCGTGAGGGCCAGCAAGTCCGGCCCGTGGACCGCTCCAACCGTGATGTGAACCTGGTGACCAAGGAGTAAGTCCCGATGGGTTTCAACCTTTCCGCCTGGGCCTTGCGCAACCGGCAGATCGTGCTGTTCCTGATGATCCTCCTGGCCGCTATTGGCGTGATGTCCTACACAAAGCTGGGGCAAAGCGAGGATCCACCCTTCACGTTCAAGGCCATGGTCATCCGTACGATCTGGCCCGGTGCCACTGCTGAGGAGGTCTCCCGGCAGGTCACCGAGCGCATCGAGAAGAAACTGATGGAAACCGGCGAGTACGAGCGGATCGTGTCGTTCTCGCGTCCAGGCGAGTCCCAGGTGACGTTCATGGCCCGGGACTCCATGCACTCCGATGCCATCCCCGAGCTGTGGTACCAGATCCGCAAGAAGGTCGCGGACATTCGCCATACCTTGCCACCGGAGGTTCAGGGGCCGTTCTTCAACGATGAATTCGGTACCACCTTCGGCAACATCTATGCCCTGACAGGCCCAGGCTTCGACTATGCGGTGCTCAAGGACTACGCCGACCGAATCCAGATCCAGCTGCAGCGGGTCAAGGATGTGGGCAAGGTCGAGCTGATCGGCCTGCAGGACGAAAAGATCTGGATCGAGCTGTCAAACCTCAAGCTGGCCACCCTAGGCGTGCCATTGCAGGCGGTGCAGCAGGCGCTGAGCGAGCAGAACGCAGTGAGTACCGCAGGCTTCTTCGAGACCCCGAGCGAGCGCCTGCAACTGCGCGTCAGCGGGCGTTTCGACAGCGTCGAGCAGATTCGTCAGTTCCCGATCCGTGTGGGTGATCGCACCTTCCGCATCGGGGATGTGGCCGAGGTGCATCGCGGCTTCAACGACCCTCCTGCGCCACGCATGCGCTTCATGGGCGAGGACGCTATCGGCCTGGCAGTCTCGATGAAGGACGGTGGCGATATCCTGGTGCTGGGCAAGGCCCTGGAGGGTGAGTTCGCCCGCCTGGCGCGCAACCTGCCGGCGGGCATGGAGCTGCGCAAGGTGTCGGATCAGCCTGCCGCGGTGAAGGCCGGGGTGGGGGAGTTCGTCCAAGTGCTGGTCGAGGCCCTGGCCATCGTGCTGCTGGTGAGTTTCTTCTCCCTGGGCCTGCGCACCGGGCTGGTGGTGGCCCTGGCCATTCCGCTGGTGCTGGCCATGACCTTCGCCACGATGCACTACTTCGGTATCGGCCTGCACAAGATCTCTCTCGGGGCACTGGTGCTGGCATTGGGGCTATTGGTGGATGACGCGATCATTGCCGTGGAGATGATGGCCATCAAGATGGAGCAGGGCTTCGACCGGCTCAAGGCCGCGAGCTATGCCTGGTCGAGCACGGCGTTCCCGATGCTCACCGGCACCTTGATCACGGCGGCGGGCTTTCTACCGATCGCCACGGCGGCCTCCAGTACCGGCGAATACACCCGTTCGATCTTCCAGGTGGTGACCATCGCCTTGCTGACGTCCTGGGTGGCCGCTGTGGTCTTCGTGCCCTACCTGGGCGACCGTCTGCTACCAGACCTGGCCAAGCGTCACGCCGACGGCGGGCATGGCCCGGACCCGTATGGCACGCCGTTCTACCAACGCGTGCGCCGCGTGGTGGAGTGGTGCGTACGCCGACGCAAGACGGTGATCGTGCTGACGGGCGCGGCCTTCGTCGGCAGCATCCTGCTGTTCCGCTTCGTGCCCCAGCAGTTCTTCCCGGCTTCGGGCCGGCCTGAGCTGATGGTCGATCTCAAGCTCACCGAAGGTGCATCGCTGGCCAACACGACCGAGCAGGTCAAGCGCCTGGAGACGCTGCTCAAGCAGCAAGATGGCATCGCCAACTATGTGGCCTATATCGGCACAGGTTCGCCGCGTTTCTACCTGCCGTTGGACCAGCAACTGCCCGCGGCGAGCTTTGCCCAGTTCGTGGTCCTGGCCGAGAACCTGCAAGCGCGGGAAGCCCTGCGCAGTTGGCTGATCGCAACGCTGGATGCACGGTTCCCTGAGCTGCGGGGGCGGGTCACTCGTCTGGAGAACGGACCGCCGGTGGGCTACCCGGTGCAGTTCCGGGTGACGGGCGAGCATATCGAGAAGGTCCGTGCCTTGGCACGGGAGGTGGCGGTCAAGGTGCGCGAGAACCCCCATGTGGTGAACGTGCACCTGGATTGGGAGGAGCCGAGCAAGGCGGTGTTCCTCGAGATCGACCAGGACCGTGCCCGCGCCCTGGGGGTGAGCACCGCGCACCTGTCGAGCTTCCTGCGCAGCTCACTGACCGGCACGACGGTCAGCCAGTACCGCGAAGACAACGAACTGATCGAGATCCTGCTGCGCGGCACCGACCAGGAACGCCGCGAGCTGGGCAACCTCGGCAGTCTGGCGCTGCCCACCGACAATGGCCAGAGCGTGGCGCTTTCCCAGGTGGCGACCTTGGAATACGGCTTTGAAGAAGGGGTGATCTGGCACCGCAACCGTCTGCCCACGGTGACCGTGCGCGCCGACATCTACGACAAGGAGCAGCCGGCGACGCTGGTAAAGCAGATCCTGCCGACCTTGCAACCGGTGCGTGATGTCTTGCCAGAGGGTTACCTGCTGGAAGTCGGTGGTGCGGTCGAGGACTCCGAGCGCGGACAGCGTTCGGTGAACGCCGGCATGCCGCTGTTCATCGTGGTGGTGCTGACGTTGCTGATGGTGCAGTTGCGCAGTTTCTCGCGCACGGTGATGGTGTTCCTCACCGCGCCCTTGGGGCTGATCGGCGTGACCCTGTTCCTGTTGGTGTTCCGCCAGCCCTTTGGCTTCGTTGCCATGCTCGGCACCATCGCCCTGGCGGGGATGATCATGCGCAACTCGGTGATCCTGGTGGACCAGATCGAACAAGACATCGCGGCGGGGCTGGATCGCTGGCAGGCGATCATCGAAGCCACAGTGCGACGCTTCCGACCGATCGTGCTCACGGCCCTGGCGGCGGTGCTGGCGATGATTCCACTGTCGCGCAGCGTGTTCTACGGGCCGATGGCGGTGGCGATCATGGGCGGATTGATCGTGGCGACCGCGCTGACGCTGTTGTTCCTGCCGGCGCTGTATGCGGCGTGGTTCAGGGTCAGGAAGGGCTGAAGATCAACGGGGAGGGCTTTGCCCTCCATTCGCGGGTAAA
Organism: Pseudomonas sp. NY15354; assembly: GCF_048068075.1. Lineage (NCBI taxonomy): Bacteria > Pseudomonadati > Pseudomonadota > Gammaproteobacteria > Pseudomonadales > Pseudomonadaceae > Pseudomonas > Pseudomonas sp. NY15354. Next base: position 137,298 of record NZ_JBLUPV010000003.1, on the reverse strand, counting down.
CCCCACAGGGGTTGCGCAAGTCTTTAGAGCGGCGCAATCCCTGTGAGCAGCCCCAAGCCCTCACGCGGTCACAGGGATCGACGCTGACCCTGTGGGGCGGGTTTACTCGCGAAGGGGCTGCACGGTCAGAGGGCGCCGAAGACCTTCTTGGCCAGGCTGGTCGCGGCCTGCGCCGGGTTCTGGCGAATGCTCTGCTCCTGCTTGCCGATCATCTCGAACAGGCCATCGAGCGCTTTCTCGGTCACGTAGTTCTCGATGCTCGCGCTCTTGGCGTCCACCACGCCCAGGGCCACGGCCTGGCCGGCGAAGTTGTTGTACTGCTGCGCCAGGCCAACCTTGTCGGTGGCTTGCTTGACGATTGGCAGGAACTTGGCGCGGATCTCTTCACGGCTGCTCTTGTTCAGGTACTGGGTGGCTGAGTCCTGGCCGCCGTTCAAGATGTCCTTGGCGTCGGTGACGGTCATCTTCTTGACCGCATCGACCAGGATCGCCTGGGCCTGCGGCACTGCCGCTTCGGCCGCCTTGTTCATGCTGTTTTCCAGGGCTTCGACCTGCTCGCCCTTGCCGAACATCTTCATGGCCTTGGCGGCCTTGCCGAGGTTGCCTGGCAACTCGATGCGCACATCCGGGTTGTTGCTGAAGCCGCCAGGGGTGCTCAGTTGCTTGACGGCGATCTGGGCGCCTTGGGTCAGGGCGTCCTTCAGGCCGCCGGTGGCATCTTTCTGGCTCAGGTCGCCGAGCGACAGGGCCAGTGCGCTGGCCGACAGCAGCAGGCCGGCGCACAGGGTGGTGAAGCGCAGGGAGGTGCGAATCATGCTGGGTATTTCCTTATAGCTGGGAGAGGGCGGGCTCAGCGCACCGGGTCGACCTTGATGCGCACAGGCTGCGGGTCGCTGCCGTCGAGGTTCACGCCATGGTGTTCGGTATTGATGAACAGCAGCTTGCCGTCCAGCTCGATGCGCGCGCTGACCGCATAGCGGTGGCCGGCTTTGATCTGGCTCGGGTCGTAGGTGAGGTGGAACGGCAGCGGGACATTGCCCTTCACTGGGCCGGCCTGGTTGGCCAGGGTAACCGCGGGGGCGTCCATCAGCGACACGTCCTGCAGGCTCACGCTCAGGGTGGCCGCAGGCGGCAGGGCCATGCGCTGCAGATAGAAGACTTCGCCATCCAGGCTCGCCTGGTGGGAGGGGGTGTTGCTGGTGCAGGCTGCGAGCAGGGATACGCCACACAGCATGAAGCGTTTTTTCATGGAATCTCCGGTGTCCTTGGCGTTGGCTTTTGGCCAACCTCAAGGACTTTAGCGGATTTTTCCGCAGGATTCAGCGTTGGCGCCGCCAGGCAGCTGTAGCTACAGCGCAGCGTGTAGGAGCGGCCTTGTATCGCGAAAGGGCCGCGCAACGGCCCATGACTTGATTCGGCCTCAGGCGGAGGCCAATTCCACCGATTCATCGCGATGCAGTGCCACCTGGCGGATCGACAGGCGCAGCTCGGCCGACAGCACACGCTTGGCCACGCCCTCGGCCAGTTCGCCGAGCTTGTCGTGATAGCCCAGCTTGCCCTGACTGTCGGGGCGCAGCACATCCTGGCTGATCAAGGTCTGGATGAAATGGCGGAACAGCGTCTTGTCGAAGAACTCCGGGGCGTTCAGGCCATGCAGGATCGACAGGCGTTGGGCCATCATCACACACAGGTCTTCCAGCTCCTCGGCGCTCAGGGTGTTCTGGCCGCTGTTGAGCAGCAGGGACGTGGCCATGTAGAAGCGCTGCAACGTTTGGGTGATGGTCCGCGCCAGCAGGGTCAACAGCACGAACTGCCGCGAACTGGGTGCCGGGCGCAGGTAGACGCCGTTCTCCAGGCGCAGCAGCCCTTGCTCCACCAGCGCATCGAGCCACTGGTCGATGACGTCGTCCAGTTGCTCGGGTGTCCAGCGCAGGAACAGTTCGGCCTGCAGGTAGGGATACAGCGCCCTGACGTACTGGCCGACCAGTTCGCGGCTCATGCGCGAGCTGCTCAGGAAGAAGCTCGCCAGCAAGGCCGGCAGGGCGAAGATGTGCAGGACATTGTTGCGGTAGTAGGTCATCAACACCGCATTGGCTTCATCCAGGTAAAGGATGCGGCCCAGGGCGTCCTTTTGCTCCGAGAGCAGGTCCATGCCCCTGACATGTTCGATCAGGGCCGAGCCGTCACCCTCCGGCAGGGTGGTGTGTGGCGAGTAGGGCACCTGGCGAAGCAAGGCCAGGTACAGGTCCAGCACTCGGGTCAGGGCGCGTTCGTCCAGGGCCAGACGGCTGGTGGACAGCAGCGCCAGGGCCACCAGGTTGACCGGGTTGATCGCCGCCGCCTCGTTCAGGTGGCGGGCCACGGTTTCGCCTAGACGGGTGGTGGTTTCGTTCAACCAGTCCGGGCGGAACTGGGGGCCCAGGGCCTGCTCGCGCCAGCCGGGTTGCTGCTGGTCGAGGAAGGCGTTGAGCCGGATCGGCTCACCGAAGTTGACGTAGACCTGGCCGAAACGCTGCTTGAGGGCGCCAATGACCTTGAAGATGTCGAAGATAGACTCCTTCTTCTTGCTCGCCCCGCGCAGTTCGCCCAGGTAGGTACGGCCTTCGAGCACGCGTTCGTAGCCAATGTACACCGGCACGAAGACGATCGGCGTGCGCGATGAGCGCAGGAAGCTGCGCAAGGTGATGGCCAGCATTCCGGTGCGCGGCTGCAGCATGCGCCCGGTGCGCGAGCGCCCGCCTTCGACGAAGTACTCCACTGGGAAGCCCTTGGTGAACAAGGTGTGCAGGTACTCGTTGAACACCGCTGTGTACAGCGGGTTGCCCTTGAAGGTCCGGCGCATGAAGAAGGCGCCGCCACGGCGCAGCAGACCGCCGATCACCGGCATGTTGAGGTTGATGCCGGCGGCGATGTGCGGGGGCGTGAGGCCGTTGCGGAACAACAGGTACGACAGCAGCAGGTAGTCGATGTGGCTGCGGTGACAGGGGACGTAGATCACCTCGTGTCCCGGTGCGATGCCTTGCACCTGCTCGATGTGGTTGACCTTGATGCCGTCGTAGATCTTGTTCCAGAACCAGCTGAGCACCACCTCGAGGAAGCGGATCGCCGTGTAGGTGTAGTCCGAGGCGATTTCATTGCCGTACCGCAGGGCCTGGGCTTCTGCCTTGGCGTAGGGAATCTTCTCTCGCTCGGCTTCGTCGGTGATCGCCTGGCGCACCAACGGGTCATGGACCAAGCCCTTGACCAGGTTACGTCGGTGGGAAATATCCGGGCCGATGACGGCGGTTTTGAGGTTGCGAAAGTGCACGCGCAGGATGCGCTGGGCCATGCGCACGGTGCGCTCGTGGCCTTTGTTGTGCTGGACCAGCTCGCGCAGGTGGATCGGCGCGGAAAACTGCACACGGGTCTTGCGCCCCAGGATCAGCACCGTGAGCAAACGGCGCAAGCGCCCGGTGACCGCCCAGCTGTCGGCGAACAGCAGTTTCCAGGGGCTGGACTCGCTGGCCGGCGACTGGCCCCAGAACACGCTGACCGGAATGATCTGTGCGTCTTCCTCGGGGTGCTGGCTCACGGCGCCGACCAGACGCTCCAGGGTTGGAGGCGCGCCGCGTTTGTCGTGGCGGCCGAGCCAGTCCGGGTCAGGCGTCAGGTAGAAGAAGGCCGCAGGCTCTTGCAGCGAGCCGACGGTGACAGGCAGCACGGGACGTGGCAGCCCCGCCTTGGTGCATTCGCGATCGACGACGGCAAGGTCCGTCAGCGAGGGCGAAGGCAATGCGTAGAACACCGGGCGACTGCGGTCGAGCTTGAGGGACAGGGACGACTGGTTGATGGTCTCGGAGCGCACCCACAGGTACAACAGGCGACGCAAGGCGCCGAAGATCATTCGGCGCAGGGGGGAACGGGTCATGGGTGTGTGCCCTGGGTGAGATTTTTAAGTGACATTCCAGCCAGTAAGTCTGCCGTATCTGTGCAAGTTCGGCAAAATTCGCCAATTCGACGCCCAGTCATGAAATTTTTTTGTTCGGTGTCATATACTCGGTCCGCAGCTTGCAAGATATTTCTGCGAGCTGCGTCGGCACGGGGTGGTGACCCCGTGCTTGCAAGGCGATCTTCAAAATAAAAATCCGGAGTAGTTCAGATGTCGTCTCGTGAGACTGGGAATGTGAAGTGGTTCAACGATGCCAAGGGTTATGGCTTCATTCAGCGCGAAGGTGGTGCGGATGTCTTCGTCCACTATCGTGCTATCCGCGGTGAGGGGCATCGCACCCTGGTCGAGGGACAGCAAGTGGAATATGCACTCGTGCAGGGCCAGAAAGGCCTGCAGGCTGAGGACGTCGTCGGTCTGTGACCGCCGTCTGAAGCGATAAGCTTCAAGCTGCAAGCTGTCCGTGGAGCTTGCAGCTTGTCGCCAGAAACATCAGTGGGTGCGCCAGGTGATTTCCTGTTCACCGTCGGCGCTGATGCGGATCCAGCGATCGGCATCTTCTTCACCATCTTCCTCGGCCCAACTGCCCGGCGCGCAGCGCACTTCGACGCCCAGTGCGGCGTAGGCGGCGCGAGCACAGGCGATGTCGTCGTCCCATGGCGTCTGGTCGCTTTCGAGGAACAGGCTGTTCCATTTCCCCACAGCCTTGGGTACCCAGGTGACCGGAATGTTACCGGCCATGCATTTCCAGGTCTGGCCACGTTGCTGCCATTCGCTGCAAACGCCCAATGCCTGGCTGAGCCATTCGGCCACTTGCTTGTGGTCGACGTCAGTGTCCTTGAGGTAGATCTCGATATCGGGTTGGCGCATAAAAAGGCTCCGGGTGTGCTCAGTCTTGGCGCACGAAATAGTCATAACGCATGGAAACCGTCACGTCGAACGGCTCGGGCTGCTCGATCACCCGCGCGCGTCTTTCGGCGCTGGCGCGCCAGCCATGCGGGGTCATGGCCAGCAGGTCGGCGCGGGCCTTGGGCTCGGCCAGGCTCAGGCGAAACTCCAGTACTTCGCCATGGGCGTGATGCATGCCGTCGGGGATCAGGGCCAAATGCTTGTCATCGGCGTAAGGGCGCACTTCATCGTAGAGCACCTGGCGCAGCTCCATCAGGTGGCCGCTGGTCGGCCCCACCCGCATCAGGCCGCCGCCGGGGCTGAGCAGGCGCTTGGCCTCTTGCCAGTCCAGCGGGCTGAACACGCTGGCGATGAACTGGCAACTGGCATCGAGCAGGGGCACGCGGGCCATGCTCGCGACCATCCAGGTCACCTGGGGGGCGCGGCGGCAGGCGCGCTTGACTGCCTCGCGGGAGATATCCAGCGCATAGCCTTGGGCCTGTGGCAGTGCCTGGGCGATCTGCGCGGTGTAATAGCCTTCGCCGCAACCGATGTCGAGCCAGGCGCCAGGCTGGCGTTCGGAGGCCAGTTCAGCCAGGCGCCGGGCGACCGGCGCGTAGTGGCCGGCGTCGAGGAAATCGCGGCGGGCTTCGACCATTGCCTGGTTGTCGCCTGGGTCGCGGCTGTTCTTGTGCTGCACCGGCAGCAGGTTCAGGTAACCCTGACGGGCGCGGTCGAAGCGGTGCCCGGCGGGGCACGCGACGCCATTGTCGAGCCGCGTCAAGACGGCCTGGCAGAGGGGGCAGGCGAGCATCAGGCGAGCAACCGTACCAGGGTCTGGTAGTAGATCTCGGTCAGCAGGTCCAGGTCACTGGCCAGGATGCGTTCGTCTACCTGGTGGATGGTCGCATTGACCGGGCCCAGCTCGACCACTTGGGTGCCCATGGTGGCGATGAAGCGGCCATCGGAGGTGCCGCCGCTGGTCGACGGCTGGGTCTCGCGGCCGGTGACGGCCTTGATGCTCGAAGACACCGCGTCGAGCAGCTCGCCCGGTTCGGTCAGGAAGGGCAGGCCCGACAATGCCCAGTCGATGCTCCACTCGAGCTGATGCTTGTCGAGGATCGCCGCCACACGCGCCTGGAGGCCTTCGACCGTGGATTCGGTGGAGAAGCGGAAGTTGAACAACGCTGTCAGCTCGCCTGGCACCACGTTGGTGGCGCCGGTACCGGCGTTGAGGTTGGAGATCTGGAAACTGGTCGGCGGGAAGAACGCATTGCCTTCGTCCCAGTGCTCGGCGGCCAGTTCTGCCAGGGCCGGTGCGGCCAGGTGGATCGGGTTGCGCGCCAGGTGTGGGTAGGCCACGTGGCCCTGCTTGCCGCGCACGGTCAGCTTGGCGCCGAGCGAGCCGCGACGGCCGTTCTTCACGACATCGCCCAGCAGGCTGGTGCTGGAAGGTTCGCCCACGATGCACCAGTCCAGGCGCTCGTTGCGTGCCTTCAGGTGCTCGACGACGGCCTTGGTGCCATGGTGCGCCGGGCCTTCCTCGTCGCTGGTGATCAGGAAGGCGACCTTGCCGCGGTGGTCCGGGTAGTCCCGCACGAAGCGTTCGCTGGCCACCACCATCGAGGCCAGGCTGCCTTTCATGTCCGCGGCGCCACGGCCGCAGAGCATGCCATCGGCATTGATCAGGGCTTCGAAGGGCTCATGTTGCCAGGCTTGCACGGGGCCGGTGGGGACCACGTCGGTGTGGCCGGCAAAGCACAGCACCGGGCCTTCCTGGTTGCCGTGGGTGGCCCAGAAGTTGTCCACGTCCTCGATACGCATCGGTTCGAGCTCGAAGCCGACGGCGCCCAGGCGCTGCATCATCTGGGCCTGGCAATCGGCATCGACGGGAGTGACCGAGGGGCGACGGATCAGGTCGCAGGCCAGTTGAAGGGTGGGCGAAAGCTCGGCTGGGGCCGTCATGAAGGACTCCGGGGGCAAGGCGGGCGGGAAACAGGGGCGTTATCTTATATCAAACGAGTACGACGGGCACTGGGAATGGGGCCGCTGAACGGCCCTTTCGCGACACAAGGCCGCTCCTGCAGAGATCACCGCCAACCGTGCAGGAGCGTGTTTACCCGCGAAGCAGGGCGCAGCCCTGGCCAGTCACCGGGGTCAGGTTGCCTTGGCCTCGACGGCCTCATCGCCGGGCTTTGGCAAGGACGACAGCATCGCCATCACCAAGGCCGCCAGGTAGGGCAGCGATTGCACCAGCAGCATGGCCACCCAGAAGCGCATGTCCGCCCCCGGCAAGCCTTGGACCAGATAGATGCCCAGCGCCGCGCCCCAGAGCAGCAGCATGATGAACAACTCCTCGCGCGCCTCCGAAAGCGCCACCAGCAAGCCATGGCTGTCGGCATTCTTCGGGGTGCGGAAGAACGGCATGCTGCTGGTGAAGAACCCATACAACACGGCCTTGGCGATGGTGTGCGACAGCGCAAGCCCCGCCAGGGCCGCGGCGAAGGCGTCCTTGAGGTTCACGCCCACCGCGCGGCGATAGAGGAAGATGATCTTGCCAACCTTGAAGAAGAACAGCGCCAGCGGCGGGATGGCGAAGATCATCAGCGGCGGGTCGACCCGCTGCGGAACGATGATCATCGCCGCCGACCAGAGCAGGGCGCCGACCGTGAAGAAGATGTTCATGCCGTCGGCGATCCACGGCAGCCAGCCGGCCAGGAAGTGGTAGCGCTGGCCGCGGGTCAGTTCGCTGCCCTTGCCGCGCAGCAGGGCGGCGGCGTGGTGCTTGATGATCTGAATCGCGCCGTAGGCCCAGCGGAAACGCTGCTTCTTGAAGTCGATGAAGGTGTCGGGCATCAGGCCCTTGCCGTAGCTGTTGTGGGCATAGGCGGCCGACAGCCCCTTCTCGAACACCCGCAGCCCCAACTCGGCGTCCTCGCAGATGCACCATTCGGCCCAGCCCAGCTCTTCCAGGACCGAGCGACGGGTCATGGTCATGGTGCCGTGCTGGATGATCGCGTCACGGTCGTTGCGGGTGACCATGCCGATGTGGAAGAAACCTTTGTATTCGCTGTAGCACAGCTTCTTGAAGGCGCTTTCGTGCTGGTCGCGGTAGTCCTGGGGCGACTGCACCACGGCGATCTTCGGGTCGGCGAAGTGCGGCACCATGTGCTTGAGCCAGTTGCGGTCGACGCAGTAGTCCGAGTCGATCACCGCGATCACTTCGGCGTCCTTGGCCGTATGAGGGATCAGGTAGTTCAGTGCGCCGCCCTTGAAGCCGGCAAGCGGCGCGACGTGGAAGAAGCGGAAGCGCTCGCCCAGGCGCTCGCAGTGCGCTTTGAGCGGCTCCCAGACGGCCGGGTCCTTGGTGTTGTTGTCGATCACCAGGACTTCGTAGTCCGGGTAGTCCAGTGCCGCGAGGGCGTCCAGGGTCTGCTTCACCATCTCCGGCGGCTCGTTGTAGCACGGCACATGGATCGACACCTTGGGCCGGTAGGCCGAATCGCCTTGCACCGGTAGAAACTCGCGCCGACGCTTGTGGATCCAGACCGCTTCGGCCAGTTCGTGGGCTTCGGTCAGCAGCACGATGAACACGCCCAGTGCGCCCAGGGCCAGAAGCACGCCCACGGTCAGGCTGAACCAGGTGCTGTATTGCTGGCTGTAGTCATAGGCGATCCACACCAGCACCGACCCGCACAGGAAGGTGATGAACGTGAGGAAGGTTCGACCGCGCTGGCGCAGCGCCGAGCCATCGATCAGCAGCACGGTCAGGGCGATCATCGCCAGTACTACCGATGCCACCGCCAGGGCGCGCCACTGCGGAATGGCCACGACCGGCCCCTCGAAGTTGAACTTCTGCTGGCGCGCGGCGTTGTGCACGCCCCAGTACGCGCCCACCGAACCTTCGTCGCTGGCTTTCCAGGGTTGGTCGTAAGCCTCGATGACAAAGTAGTTGTAGCCGCGCCGGTTGAGTGTATTGACCAGCGTGCGCAGGTAGATGGCCTGATCGGCCTGGGTGGCGTCGGCACCGCCGCGCATGCGGCCATTGCTTGGCCAGCCGACTTCAGAAAGCAGCAATGGCTTGCGTGGGAATTGATGCTTGAGTTCGCGGGCACGGTCGAGAACGAACTGCAGCGAATCCTTCATCGGCACGAATTCCCAATAGGGCAGGATGTGCGCGGCGATCAGGTCGACATGCTTGGCCAGTTCCGGTGTTTCCTTCCAGATATGCCATTGCTCGCTGGTGGTGACCGGCACTTTGACCGCCGCGCGCACCCGGTCCAGGTAGGCAATCAGCGCCTCGGGCGTCACCTCTTTACGGAACAGCGCCTCGTTCCCTACCACGACCCGGACTACGCTGCGGGAGGTATTGGCCAATTCGATCGCCTTGGCAATTTCGCGTTCGTTGCGCTCCAGATCGGGGCTGATCCAAATGCCCAGGGTGACGCGCAGACCCAGTTCTTCAGCCAGACGCGGGATGTCGGCCTGGGTGCCCTCGACGGTGTAGATGCGGATGCTGTCGGTCAGCTTGCTCATCTGCTCCAGGTCCTGGCGGATCTCCTCGTCGCTGGGGTACTGCCCCTTTTGCGGGCTTTGCCCCAGGCGGAACGGCGAATAGGAAAAACCAGAGATCTGTTCCGGCCAGGCGGGGGCGGACACCGGGCGGTTGATCAGTGCCCAGAAACCAGTGAACAGTGCGGCAATAGCCAGGACCACCACCAGGTTGAGACCGAATTTGCGTGATGACATAGGTGTTTCAGATTCCGAAGGAGAGCGGGGCGGGCAATGGCTTGGATTTCCCGCTGGAGATGAAGTTCTGAAGCCGCTCGGCTATTGCTCAGGACCACTGCGATTAGTGGGATATTAAAGCAGGATTTGTAGGGGCTTTACTAACCAGCCCCCGGCTGAGGGCAACTTGGTGCCACGATCGGGCAGCGCGACAGCCCCGGGACGAGCCCGTTGGCATATAATGCGCGCCGTTTTTTCAGGGGGTGAGCATGAGCACAGAAGATCCACGCTTCGCCGGCGTTGCCCGGCTGTATGGCGAGCAAGGCTTGGAGCGCCTGCGCCAGGCCCACGTGGCGATCGTCGGTATCGGCGGGGTCGGGTCCTGGGCCGCAGAAGCCATGGTCCGCAGTGGTGTAGGCGAGATCACCCTGTTCGATCTGGACGATGTCTGCGTGAGCAACACCAACCGGCAGGCCCATGCCCTGGAAGGGCAGGTCGGACGGCCCAAGGTCGAGGTCATGGCCGAGCGCCTGCGGGCGATCAACCCGGCGTGCACCGTGCATGCGGTGGCCGACTTCGTCACTCGCGACACCATGATCGAGTACATCACCGAGCAACTCGATTGCGTCATCGACTGCATCGACAGTGTGATGGCCAAGGCCGCGTTGATCGCCTGGTGCCGGCGTCGCAAGATCGCCATCGTCACCACTGGTGGCGCGGGCGGGCAGATCGACCCGACCCAGATCCAGATCGGCGATCTCAACAAGACCTTCAATGACCCGCTGGCCTCGCGGGTACGCTCGACCCTGCGGCGTGACTACAACTTCTCGCGCAACGTGTCGCGCAACTACGGGGTGCCCTGTGTGTTCTCCAGCGAGCAACTGCGTTACCCCAAGGGCGATGGCAGCGTGTGCCTGCAGAAGAGCTTCGTGGGCGAGGGCGTCCGGCTGGACTGTTCGGGCGGGTTCGGGGCCGTGATGATGGTCACCGCGACCTTTGGCATGGTCGCGGCGAGCAAGGCGGTGGAAAAACTGGTGGGCGGTGCCCGGCGGCCGTCGGAGCGGATCAAGGCCGAGTGAGCCGGTGATCGTTCGCCGACTGCCTCGTGGGCGCGAAGGGCGACGGATGATGGTGGCCTCAGGCACCCTTCGTGGGTAAGCCGGCTCTTACAGGCACAGCGGTATGTTTGAGAGCAATACAGAACCTGTGGGCGAGCGGGTTCACCCGCGAAGAGCGTAGCGCCGAATCACGGGCAAGCCGCCAACTCAGCCATCCGCTGCAACACCGCATGCAAGCCATTGCTGCGTGACGGCGAGAGCTGACGTTCCAGCCCCAGCTGGGTAAACCAGCCACGCAGATCGACCTGCGCCAATTGTTCATTGGGCAAGCCTTGCACCCGCACCAGCAACAGTGCCAACAGCCCGCGCAGCAGGCGCGCGTCGCTGCTGGCCTTGAAGTGCCATTGGCCATCGTTGTGCTCGGCCACCAGCCACACCAGGCTTTCGCAGCCGTGCACACGATGCTCTTCGGTCTTCTGTGCCTCTGTCAGCGGCTCCAGGCGATCGCCCCACTGCATCAACAACCGCGCCCGTTGCTCCCAGCCCCGGGCTTGCTCGAAGTGCTCCAGCGCTTGGCTGGCGGCGATGGGCAGGCTCATCGCAGCAGCTCCAGGCCTTGATCCAAGGCGTCGAAGAATCGCTGCAGGTCGTCGCTGTCGTTGTACAAAGCCAGGGAGACGCGGATTGCCCCCTCCAGGCCCAGCCCTTTGAGCAGCGGCATGGCGCAGTGATGGCCAGCTCGTACGGCGATGCCTTGCTCCGTGAGCAGGTGGGCGATATCGGCATTGTGCACACCTTCCACCACAAAGCTCACCAAGGCCGCTTGTGGCGTGCCCAGGATGCGGACGCCTTCGCGATCGCCCAGGCCACGCAGCAGGTATTGATGCAGGCTGGTTTCGTGGTGGGTCACGACCGTGGCATCGAGGCTGGCCAGGTAATCGAGTGTCGCCCCAAGCCCGATGACGCTCGCGATCGGCGGCGTGCCGGCCTCAAAGCCCAGCGGCGCGGGACGGAAGCTGGCGCTGTGGTAGTCGGCCAGTTGCACCATCTCACCCCCAAACTGCCAATGGCGCAGTTGCTCCAGCGCCTGCTGGCGGCCATAGAGTACGCCGACACCTTCAGGGCCATAGAGCTTGTGGCTGGAGAACACGTAGAAGTCGCAGCCCAGCTGCTGCACATCATGGCGGCCATGCACCACGCCCTGGGCTCCGTCGACCACGGTCAGCGCGCCTTGGGCACGCGCATGGGCGAGCAGCGCCGGCAATGGCTGCCAGGTGCCAAGCACGTTAGACAGCTGGCTGACTGCCAGCAGGCGGGTGCGTGGGCCGATCAGTTGCAGGGCCTGGTCCAGGTCGATGCGGCCGTGTTCATCCAGTGGCAGCACCACCAGGCGCAGGTTGCGGCGACGCGCCAATTGTTGCCAGGGCAGCAGGTTGGCGTGGTGTTCAAGGGCGCTGATGGCGATCTCGTCGCCCGCTTCGAAGCGGTATTCCAGGCCATAGGCAAGCAGATTGAGGGCCGAGGTGGCGCCATGGGTGAACACGATCTGCCGGGAATCGGCGGCGTTGAGCCAGGCGGCAACTTTATCGCGGCTGGCCTCGAAGGCCTGGGTCGCCAGTGCGCCGGGTAAATGCTGGGCACGATGCACATTGGCCGCGCCATGACCGTAGTAGTGGCTCAGGGCATCGAGCAAGGCCTGGGGCTTCTGGGTGGTGGCGGCGCTGTCCAGGTAGGTCTGGTGCTGGCGTTGCAGGGCGGCGATGGCGGGGAAGTCGGCACGCCAGGGGGAGGGCTGGAACATGATCGCGGGGCCTGGAATGAAAAATCGGGACTGACACGACGTCAGCCCCGATCTTATCACTTCAAACCCGGGCAGGTTCTCAGTTGTGGGCGTGCAGCGCCTCGTTCAGCTCGATGGCCGACTTGTGGGTCTTGCATTCCACCGCGCCATTGAGCGAGTTGCGACGGAACAGCAGGTCGGTCTGGCCGGCCAGGTCGCGCGCCTTGACGACTTTGACCAGCTGGTTGTTTTCGTCCAGCAGGTTCACCTTGGTACCGGCGGTGATGTACAGGCCGGCTTCCACAGTGTTGCGATCGCCCAACGGGATGCCGATACCGGCGTTGGCGCCGATCAGGCAGCCTTCACCGACCTTGATCACGATGTTGCCGCCACCGGACAGGGTACCCATGGTCGAGCAACCGCCGCCCAGGTCCGAACCCTTGCCGACGAAGACGCCTGCGGAGACGCGGCCTTCGATCATGCCTGGGCCTTCGGTGCCGGCGTTAAAGTTGACGAAGCCTTCGTGCATGATGGTAGTGCCTTCGCCGATGTAGGCGCCCAGGCGTACGCGTGCGGTGTCGGCGATACGCACGCCGGCCGGAACCACGTAGTCGGTCATCTTCGGGAACTTGTCCACCGAGAACACTTCCAGCAGCTCGCCCTTCAGGCGCGCCTCCAGTTGCAGCTCGGCCAGCTCGCTCAGGTCCACCGCGCCCTGGTTGGTCCAGGCGACGTTCGGCAGCAGCGGGAAGATGCCGGCCAGGCTCACGCCGTGCGGCTTGACCAGACGGTGCGACAGCAGGTGCAGCTTCAGGTACGCCTCTGGGGTGGAGGCCAGTGCGCCGTCTTCGGCCAGCACGGTGGCGACCAGCGGCTTTTGGCTTTCGGCCAGGCGAGTCAGCAGCGCGGCCTGGGCGGCGTCCACGCCCTTGACGGCTTCAGCCAACTGGGCGGCCTGGGCGTTGCTGAAGGCAATGGCCTGGTTGCCACCTTCGTAGCCGAGGATCGGCGCGATGGCTGCGACCAACTCGGCGCTCGGGGCGAGGACGGGCTGAGCGTAGAAGACTTCCAGCCAGGTGCCCTGGCGGTTCTGGGTGCCGACACCGAAGGCCAGGCTGAACAGGGTAGTGGACATGCAATTACCTCATGCGAATAAGGGGTTGAAGCGAAGGCGGTTCAGGCCAGTGCCGCGGCGTACAGGTCGGGCTTGAAGCCAACCAGGGTGCGGTCACCGAGATCGAGCACGGGGCGTTTGATCATCGAAGGCTGGGCCAGCATCAGTTCGACGGCCTTGGCCTGGTCGAGATCGGCCTTGCTGGCGTCGTCCAGCTTGCGGAAGGTGGTGCCGGCGCGGTTGAGGACCACTTCCCAGCCATGTTCGTCGCACCAGCGGTTCAGGCTGTCGCGGTCGATGCCCTGGGTCTTGTAATCGTGAAAGGCGTAGCCGACGGCTTTTTCGTCAAGCCAGGTACGGGCCTTCTTCATGGTGTCGCAGGCTTTGATGCCGTAGAGAGTGTAAGCCATTGAATTCATCGGGGATCATTGGCTTCCCCAATCCTCCCCATGTTCTCCCGAAAGTAAGTCGCCGGATTATGCGGCATCGTTCCATCGAGCGCCACGGCTGTGGTCGCGCAGGCTTGTCGCATCGAGGTGGGTAGCATTGTGTTACATATTGGACGGGCGGCTGCGACTATCGTGCAGCGGCTCAAGGTAGCGGACCACCGCTAACATATTGTTTCAAAGACGATGTCTCGCCTGCGCTGTCGTTTGTCCGTTCATAGAGGAAGCTTTGCCGATGCAGTCAGCCTATACCGTTCTAATCCTGCTGATGCTGGTGAGCTTGTCGAAGTTGGTGGGGCGGGTGATTCCGCTGCCACTGCCGCTGGTGCAGATTGGCGCCGGGGCGCTGTTGGCCTGGCCCACCCTCGGGCTGCATGTCGCGCTGGATCCGGAGTTGTTCCTGTTTCTGTTCCTGCCTCCCTTGCTGTTCGCCGACGGCTGGCGCATGCCCAAGCGTGAACTCTGGCGCATCCGCGGTCCGGTGGTGGCGCTGGCAGTGGGGCTGGTGCTGTTCACCGTCGTCGGTGCCGGGTATTTCATTCACTGGCTACTGCCAAGCATTCCCCTGGCGGTGGCCTTCGCCCTGGCGGCAGTGTTGTCGCCTACCGATGCGGTGGCGGTGTCGGCCATCACCCAGGACCGCCTGCCCACGCCGCTGATGCACATGCTCCAGGGTGAGGCGCTGATGAACGATGCCTCGGGCCTGGTGACCTTCAAGTTCGCTTTGGCCGCAGCCATTACCGGCGTGTTTTCGTTGGCCGATGCCAGCCTTACCTTCGTGCTTGTCGCCCTGGGTGGCCTGGGTGTGGGTGTGGTATTGAGCTGGTTGGTCGGGCGCCTGCGTATGTGGATGATCGCCCGGGGCTGGGACGATCCTGCGACCCATGTGGTGTTCATGTTGCTGCTGCCGTTCGCCGCCTATGTGCTGGCCGAGCGCCTGGGGGTGTCGGGCATCCTCTCGGCGGTGGCAGCGGGGATGATGCAGAGCTGGCTCGACCTGTTGCCGCGCCAGACCAGCACACGCCTGCTCAACCGCAGTGTCTGGTCGCTGCTGGAATTTGCCTTCAACGGCTTGATCTTCCTGTTGCTGGGGTTGCAGTTGCCGGACATCGTCAAGGCCGTGGTCACCGATGAAGCCGCGGTGTGGCCGACCCTGGCCTGGCGCTGCCTGGACGTGGTGGCCATCTTCGCGGCGTTGATCCTGTTGCGTTTCATCTGGGTGCAGAGCATCTGGCGGGCGATCGGTGTGGTGCGGCGCTGGCGCGGCAAGCCGGAACTGGTGCTGTTGCCGACTGCGCGCTCGTGCTGGTTGCTGACCTTGGGCGGGGTGCGCGGTGCCGTGACCCTGGCTGGTGTGATGTCGATACCTTTGCTGATGGGGGCCGGCAAGGCCTTCCCCGAGCGCGACTTGCTCATCTTCATTGCCGCAGGGGTGATCTTGTTGTCGCTGATCTGCGCCGTGATCACCTTGCCGTTCCTGCTGCGCGGCGTTACCCGCAGCCCGGATGATCGCTTGCGCCAGGAAGTCCAGGAGGCCTGGCGACGCACGGCAGAAGCAGCGATCCATGCGCTGGAAGCGGAGGAGGTGATTGATACCAGCGCCCCGCAGGACGCAACCCAGGCCACCTTGGCCACCGAGTTGAAGGCGCGTCTGATGGCCGAGTACCGCGATGAGCTGGACAGCTACAACGACTCGGCGGAGGCCCGAGCCCTGGCCGAGCAGATGGACCTGTTGGAACGTCGCCTACGCCTGCGTGCGCTGCGCGCCCAGCGCCTTGAACTGTATAACCTGCATCGCCAGCATCTGGTGGGCGATGAGGTGGTGCGCCAGGTGCTGGGCGAACTTGACCTCAGCGAGGCGAACCTCGGGCAGGTGCGCTGAGCCCATCAGTCATGGGGATAGGCCAGGCGCATGAACGCCAGGTCTTTTTCGCTCAGTTGACTGTTCAGCCCAATTTCCCAGTCGCCTAAGGTGAAGGTCTGGGGAACCGGATAGTGCATGACCGAGCCGGGGTCGTAGTCGGTCTTGACCAGGCCGACGTCATCCCGGGTACTGATCATTTCCTCCATCACCTGCTGGTAGGTCCAGCCCGGCATCGCGGTGACGCTTTTCAGCACCTCGGGCAGGTTCCAGGGGATGTTTGCCCCAGGGTGTTGATGTTCGTGCTCCGCGCCCAGGGCGTGGCCGAATTCATGCAGCACCACATGTTCGAAGCTGGGATGGGTAGGTACGACGTTCAGGTTCATGGTTTCACCCCTCGCCGTCAGCGCGTCGGTGCCAACCAGGGACTCGTTGTGCACCAGCGACGGGTGGGCACGTACCCGGATCTGTGCGCGTGGGTTGTCATCCAGTGCAAGCTCGAGCGACAGGTTGGCGTCGGATTGGTCCAGCCATTGGCTGGCCAGGTCGAAGATATCGGTCTTCAAGCGCCGGTCAGGCGAGCCCAGGAATGAGACCCAGATCGTACGGCCCGGGCGCCATAGCTTGCCATGCACGGCAAGGGCGCGTTTGCGGCGATTGGCCTGCGGCGCGGGGCCGGCGTTGCGAGGGTTTTCAGCGATGGCCAGGGCGTGCGCTTGTCGCATGTCCAGGGGCGCGCGTCGACGAGGAAAGATCAGTGAGTTCAAGGGAAAAGCTCCGCAATGAGAAAAGGTTTGCGGAGCTTTGCCTGTCGCCAATGGCTAGGTGCGGTACATATTGCTCAAGCGCGAGTCGCTATTTCAGCGCGTCAGGAATGCGCGGATCCGTTCCGCCGCCTCGATGCACTCGGCCAGTGGTGCGACCAGCGCCATGCGCACGCGGCCAGCGCCTGGGTTGACCCCATCCACTTCACGAGACAGATACGAGCCCGGCACCACGGTCACATGCTCGGCTTCGAACAGGTCGCGGGTGAAGTCGGCATCGCTGCCAGGTACCTTGGCCCACAGGTAGAAGCTGCCGTCGGGACGCTGCACGTCCATCACGGGCTGGAGAATGTCCAGCACGGCGTCGTATTTGGCCCGGTACTGGTCGCGGTTCTCGCGCACATGGGCTTCGTCCTGCCAGGCCGCGACGCTTGCCAGTTGAGTCTGCACCGGCATGGCGCAGCCGTGGTAGGTGCGATAGAGCAGGAATGGCTTGATGATCTTGGCATCGCCGGCCACGAAGCCGGAGCGCAGGCCTGGCAAGTTGGAGCGCTTGGACAGGCTGTGGAACACCACGCAACGCGCGAAGTCGCTGCGGCCCAGCTCGGCGCAGGCGCTGAGCAGGCCAGGCGGCGGGGCGTCTTCGTCGAAGTACAGCTCGCTGTAGCACTCGTCGGCGGCGATCACGAAGTCGTGCTCATCGGCCACGGCGATCAGCTTCTTCAGGGTTTCCATCGGCACCAGGGCGCCGGTGGGGTTGCCGGGGGAGCACAGGAAGAGTATCTGGCAACGCTTCCAGACCTCGGCCGGTACGGCGTCGAAATCAGGGTTGAAGCCATTGCTTTCCAGGCACGGCAGGTAGTGCGGGGTGGCGCCCGCCAGCAGGGCCGCGCCTTCGTAGATCTGGTAGAACGGGTTTGGGCTGACCACCAGGCCGTCATCGGCGCGGTTGACCACGGCCTGGGTGAAGGCGAACAGCGCCTCACGGGTACCGTTGACCGGCAGGATATGGCGGTCGGCGTCGAGCCAGCCGGCCGGTACGCCGAAGCGTCGTTCGCACCATTGGCCGATGGCCTGGCGCAGGGCCGGCAGGCCGATGGTGCTCGGGTACACCGCCAGCTTGTCGAGGTTGTCGGCCATGGCCTGGGCGACGAACGCCGGCGATTCGTGCTTCGGCTCGCCGATCGACAGGGCGATGGCGCGCTTGTCCGCCGCAGGCTTCACGCTGCCCAGCAGGGCGCGGAGTTTTTCGAACGGGTAGGGCTGAAGCTGGGTCAGGGCATGGTTCATCGGCGCAAGGTCTCGTCAATCGTCTAATCGTTAAAAGGTCACGCGGGTCGGGCTGGCGTCGCTGGCCTGGCCAGCCTGCAACTGCTTGATGATGGCTTCCTGCAGGCGAAGGCACAGTTGTGGGTCGGACAGCGGCTGATTGTGGGCATCGGTGATGAAGAACACGTCTTCCACGCGCTCGCCCAAGGTGGCGATCTTGGCGTTCTGCAGCGACAGGTCGAACTCCAGGAAGATCCTGCCGATCCGGGCCAGCAGGCCAGGGCGGTCGGGCGCGGTGATCTCGAGGATGGTCACCGGCCGCTGGGCGTCGTTGTGGATGGTCACCTGCGGGGCGAAGGTGAAGTGCTTGAGCTGGCGCGGCACCCGGCGCTGGATGATGGTCGGGTAGTCCTCGGGGGTGCGCAGCGCTTCGGTCAGGCCGTCGCGGATCTGCTTGACCCGCTGCGGGTTGTCGCCGATCGAGCCGCCGTCGTTGTCCAGGACGATATAGGTATCGAGGGTGAACTGGCTGCTGGAGGTGATGATCCGCGCATCATGGATGTTCAGGTTGAGCTGGGACATCGCGGCCACGGTCACGGCGAAGAAGTCGTGCTGGTCCGGCGCATAGATGAAGATCTGCGTGCCGCCTTCGAACTCGCGCTGGGTGGTTTCCTTGATCAGTACCAGCGGGCCGCCATCGGCCGGTTGCTGGAGGATCGCATCGCTGTGCCAGGCCACGTCGGCGGCGGTGTGGCGCAGGAAGTAATCATCGCCCAGCTGGGCCCAGAGCTGCTCCACATCGTCCGGGTCGGTGCCCTCGCGGACCAGGATGTCCAGTGCCGCGGTCTGCGTCTGACGGATCTGCTCCTCGCGGTCCAGCGGGTTTTCCAGGCCACGGCGCAGGGCGCGCTTGGTCTCGGTATAGAGTTGGCGCAGCAGGCTGGCGCGCCAGGAGTTCCACAGGCTGGGGTTGGTGGCGTTGATGTCGGCTACGGTCAGCACGTAGAGGTAGTCCAGGCGTGTCTCGTCGCCCACCAGCAGGGCGAAGTCGTTGATC
Organism: Pseudomonas sp. NY15354; assembly: GCF_048068075.1. Lineage (NCBI taxonomy): Bacteria > Pseudomonadati > Pseudomonadota > Gammaproteobacteria > Pseudomonadales > Pseudomonadaceae > Pseudomonas > Pseudomonas sp. NY15354. Next base: position 118,408 of record NZ_JBLUPV010000003.1, on the reverse strand, counting down.
ACCTGCGGATCGGAGAGGTCCTTGCGCTGGGCAGTGGTGGACATCACCAGGTGCTGCTGCACCAACCAGACGATCAGTTTGCTGTCCCATGCCGGTAACTGATGGCGCTCGCAGAACGCCTGGGCATCCACCGCGCCCAGCTCGGAGTGGTCGCCTTGGCGACCCTTGCCGATGTCGTGATAAAGGCCGGCAAGGTAGATCAGCTCGGGTTTGGGCAGGCGGCCCATGAGCTTGCTGGCCAGCGGGAATTTCTCCGACACCGGGGTGTACTGAAGTTTGCGCAGGTGCTTGATCAGGTTGAGGGTGTGGGCATCGACCGTATAGATGTGGAACAGGTCGTGCTGCATCTGCCCGACGATCAGGCCGAATTCCGGCAGGTAGCGGCCCAGGATGCCGTAGCGGTTCATTCGGCGCAGGTTGCGATGGATACCGATCTCGCACTTGAACAGCTCGATGAACAGGCTGGTGTTGCGGATATCGTTGCGGAACTTGTCGTTGATCAGGTGACGGTGTTCGCGCAACTGACGCACGGTGTCGGCGCGCACGCCCTTGATCTCCGGATGCTGAGCCATCAGCACGAAGATTTCCAGCATGGCGAATGGTGTGCGCTTGAAGACGGTCGGGTTGACCGCTTCGATGTAGCCATCGTGCAGGCGGAAGCGTGCATTGAGCGGCTGGGTGGTGCCGCTGTCCTCGTCAGCGAGGATGACTTCCTCGAAGTGCTGGATGATCAGGTCACACAGCTGGCTGATGCTCATCACCACCCGGTAGTACTGCTGCATGAACTGCTCGATGGCCCGCTTGGGGTTCTCGTCGCTGTAGCCGAGCAACGCGGCGATGCTGCGCTGATGGTCGAACAGCAGGCGGTCCTCGGCGCGTCCGGCAAGCATGTGCAGGGCATAGCGCACACGCCACAGAAAGGCCTGGGAGGAGGCCAGCAGTTCGTTCTCGCTTTCGAGCAGGAAGTCTTCACCGGCCAGGGCGTGGAGGTTCAGCGTGCCGTACTGGCGGCGCGCCACCCAGAGGACGGTCTGGATGTCGCGCAGGCCGCCCGGGGAGCCTTTGACGTTGGGCTCCAGGTTGTATTCGGTGTCGTTGTACTTGTGGTGGCGGGCCTTGAGTTCGGCGCGCTTGGCCAGGAAGAACTCCTTGCTCGGCCACATGTGCGCGGTGCTGGTCACATCCAGCATGCGCTGGCGCAGGGCTTCGGGGCCGGCGATGGTGCGGCTTTCCATCAGGTTGGTGATGACGGTCAAGTCGGCACGGGCCTGTTCGGCGCATTCATCGACCGTGCGCACGCTCTGGCCGACTTCCAGGCCGATGTCCCAGAGCAGTGTGAGGAAGCGCTCGATGGCATCGCGGTACTGCTCATGCTCGGCGCTGTCGAGCAGGATCAGCAGGTCAATGTCCGACCAGGGGTGCAACTCGCCACGGCCGTAGCCGCCGACGGCCACCAGGGCAATGCCGGCCTGGTCGCGCCAATCGAACTGGTTCCAGGCCTGTTGCAGGATGTTATCGACGAACCAGGCACGGGCCTCGATGAGGGGGCGGATCTCGCAGCCTTCCCGAAAACGCCGGTCGAGCACCGTGCCCGCCTGGCGGATGGCCTTCTTGAAGGCCGCGGTGGGGCTTGCCTTGAGGGCCAGTTCCGCTTGGAACTGGCCCCGGTCGAACAGCTCGGGATCCACCTGGGTCATCGAGTCGCGTTCCTGTGTGGTTGGCCCAGGGTCAGGCCGAGGTGCGCGGGAGGGTGTCGTCCTTGCGCAGGGTGAAGATCTCGTAGCCGGTGGCGGTCACCAGGATAGTGTGTTCCCACTGGGCCGAGAGCTTGCGGTCCTTGGTGATGGCGGTCCAGCCGTCGCCCAGCACCTTGGTGTCGGCCTTGCCCTGGTTGATCATCGGCTCGATGGTGAAGGTCATGCCTTCCTTGAGCTCCATGCCGGTGCCAGCACGGCCGTAGTGCAGCACCTGCGGCTCCTCGTGGAACACCTTGCCGATGCCATGGCCGCAGAACTCGCGAACCACGGAGAAGCCGTTCTTCTCGGCGTGCTTCTGGATGACTTCGCCGATATCGCCCAGGCGGCAACCCGGCTTGACCAGTTCGATGGCCTTGTACATGCACTCCTGGGTCACCTTGGACAGGCGCTCGGCCCACGGGGCGACGGTGCCGACATGGAACATGCGGCTGGTATCGCCGTGGTAGCCATCCTTGATCACGGTGATGTCGATGTTGATGGTGTCGCCATCCTTGAGCGGCTTCTCGTTGGGGATGCCGTGGCAGACCACATGGTTGATCGAGGTGCAGATCGACTTGGGGAAGCCTTTGTAGTTGAGCGGCGCCGGAATGGCCTGCTGGACGTTGACGATGTAGTCGTGGCAGATGCGGTCCAGCTCTTCGGTGGTGACACCGGGCTTGACGTGTTCCTCGATCATCTCGAGGACTTCGGCGGCCAGGCGGCCGGCGATGCGCATCTTCTCGATGTCTTCTGCGGTCTTGATGGTGACGGTCATTACAGGCTCTCTACGGCGCCACGGGGGCGCGAACAAACGGGAAAGGCCGGATTCTAGCAGAGCAGGGCGGCAATCTGTCGGGATAAAGGCGCAGGTTCTGCTGTCTATCGAAGGCATTCTGGCGCGATTGCCAGCCTGCTGCAAAAGCCGCTGACGGACGAGACATCAACCGGGTTCCGTTCGCTCGCGGTCTGTGGTATAAAATGCGCCGCTTTCGGGGGAGGTCCTCCGGAAGCTTAAACCCACACACGTGTCGACACGATGACCTGGGTGCTCCGAGTCCGATGGGCTCGCGGGTTGGTCATTGGGATGCGTGGAGGCCCAACCCGACTTATCAAGGAACTATCATGTCCCAAGTCAACATGCGCGATATGCTGAAGGCCGGTGTGCACTTCGGCCACCAGACCCGTTACTGGAACCCGAAAATGGGCAAGTTCATTTTCGGCGCGCGTAACAAGATTCACATCATCAACCTGGAAAAAACCCTGCCGATGTTCAACGACGCTCTGTCGTTCGTAGAGCGCCTGGCCCAGGGCAAGAACAAGATCCTGTTCGTCGGCACCAAGCGTTCCGCTGGCAAGATCGTCGCCGAGCAAGCTGCTCGTTGCGGTTCGCCATACGTTGATCACCGCTGGTTGGGCGGCATGCTGACCAACTACAAGACCATCCGCGCTTCGATCAAGCGTCTGCGCGACCTGGAAACCCAGGCCGAAGACGGCACTTTCGCCAAGCTGACCAAGAAAGAAGCCCTGATGCGCTCCCGCGACCTGGAAAAACTGGATCGCAGCCTGGGCGGCATCAAGGACATGGGCGGTCTGCCTGACGCACTGTTCGTCATCGACGTTGATCACGAGCGCATCGCGATCACCGAAGCCAACAAGCTGGGCATCCCGGTCATCGGCGTTGTCGATACCAACAGCAGCCCGGAAGGTGTTGATTACATCATCCCAGGCAACGACGACGCCATCCGCGCCATCGAGCTGTACATGACTTCGATGGCTGACGCCGTCATCCGCGGCCGCAACAACGTTGCTGGCGGCACTGAAGTTTACGCTGAAGAAGCGGCGGCACCAGCTGCCGAGTAATTGACGCCTGCGTCTACTTGGCACGCAAAAAGGGGGCTTGGCCCCCTTTTTGCCACCTGAAATCCTCCTGTCAGCATCACGTCGCATCCTGTAGGGCGCTGACATCAAGACAGTGGATTTCCAGAATTGAACGCCCGTGATTGAGCGGGTGGAATGGTTGAAAAACTTTCCAAGAGGATTTTGAAATGGCAGCAATTACTGCAGCGCTGGTAAAAGAACTGCGTGAGCGTACTGGCGAAGGCATGATGGATTGCAAGAAGGCCCTGGAAAAGGCCGGCGGCGACATCGAAAAAGCCATTGATGACATGCGCGCTTCGGGCGCCATCAAGGCTGCCAAGAAAGCCGGCAACGTTGCCGCTGAAGGCGCCATCGCCGTCAAGACCGACGGCAAATCCGCCGTCCTGCTGGAAGTGAACTCGCAGACCGACTTCCTGGCTCTGCAAGACGACTTCAAGAACTTCGTTGCTGAAAGCATCGAAGAAGCCTTCGCCCAGAAGCTGACCGACGCAGCCCCGCTGATCGCCTCGCGCGAAGCCGCTCGTGAAGCCCTGGTTGCCAAGTGCGGCGAGAACGTCAACATCCGTCGTCTGGCGCGCGTTGAAGGTGACGTTGTCGGTGCCTACCTGCACGGCAACAAGATCGGTGCCGCTGTCGTCCTGAAAGGCGGCGACGTCGAGCTGGCCAAGAACATCGCCATGCACGTTGCAGCTTCGAACCCAGAGTTCCTGCTGCCATCGGAAGTCTCGGCCGAAGCCATCGAGCGCGAGAAGGGCGTCTTCCTGCAGCTGAACGCTGACAAGATCGCTGGCAAGCCAGAAAACATCGTCGAGAACATGATCAAAGGTCGTATCTCGAAGTTCCTGGCCGAAGCCTCCCTGGTCGAGCAGGCTTTCGTCATGAACCCGGAAGTCAAAGTCGGCGACCTGGCCAAGAAAGCCGGTGCTGAAATCGTTTCCTTCACCTACTTCAAGGTCGGCGAAGGCATCGAGAAGCCTGTCGACAACTTCGCTGAAGAAGTTGCCGCCCAGGTAGCTGCCGCCAAGCAGTAAGACGGACTCGTCTGTCGCCCCAAAGAGGCTGCCCGCTCACGCGCGCAGCCTCTTTGTCAAACCGGAGCCGGGTTTATCCGGCCAGGCTCCGCTGGCGCTGAAGCAGCGCCACGCTACAGTTAGCAGGCTGTTACCCAGCCCGCGCAGAATTTACTTAAGACGCCGCAGGAGAGACTCGCAATGGCCCAGCAGGTGAGTGGTCGCCAACCTCGCTATAAACGCATTTTGCTCAAACTTAGCGGCGAGGCCCTGATGGGCTCGGAAGAGTTCGGGATCGACCCGAAAGTACTTGATCGCATGGCCCTGGAAGTCGGCCAACTGGTCGGCATCGGTGTCCAGGTCGGCCTGGTGATCGGTGGGGGCAACCTGTTCCGCGGCGCAGCGCTCAGCGCAGCCGGCATGGACCGCGTCACTGGCGACCACATGGGGATGCTGGCGACCGTGATGAATGCCCTGGCCATGCGTGACGCCCTGGAGCGCTCGAATATCCCGGCCCTGGTCATGTCCGCCATTTCCATGGTCGGCGTCACCGATCATTACGATCGTCGCAAAGCTATTCGTCACCTCAACTCCGGGGATGTGGTAATTTTCTCCGCCGGTACCGGCAACCCGTTCTTCACCACCGACTCCGCAGCCTGCCTGCGTGCCATCGAAATCGATGCCGATGTGGTGCTGAAGGCGACCAAGGTCGACGGTGTCTACACTGCCGATCCATTCAAGGATCCTCATGCCGAGAAGTTCGATCACCTGACCTACGACGAGGTTCTGGATCGCAAGCTCGGTGTCATGGACCTGACCGCAATCTGCCTGTGCCGCGACCACAAGATGCCATTGCGGGTATTCAACATGAACAAGCCTGGCGCCCTGCTGAACATCGTGGTGGGTGGCGCTGAAGGTACTCTGATCGAGGAAGGCGAAGCATGATCAACGACATCAAGAAAGACGCTCAGGAGCGCATGGGCAAGTCCATCGAGGCCCTGGGTCGCAACCTGGCGGCGATCCGCACCGGTCGCGCCCACCCGAGCATCCTGGACAGCGTCAAGGTGCCGGCTTGGGGTAGCGAGATGCCGCTGAACCAGGTGGCTGCTATCACCGTTGAAGACGCCCGTACCCTGAAGATCGTGGCGCACGACAAAAACCTCAGCGCTGCCATCGAGAAGGCCATCCTGACCTCCGACCTGGGCCTGAACCCGTCGAGCGCCGGCACCACCATTCGTGTGCCGATGCCAGCCCTGACCGAGGAAACCCGCAAGGGTTACACCAAGCAGGCCCGTGGCGTTGCCGAAGACGCCAAGGTTTCGGTGCGCAATGTGCGTCGCGATGCTCTGGCCGACCTCAAGAAGCTGGCCAAGGACAAGGAAATCAGCGAAGACGAAGAGCGTCGCGCCGCCGACGAGCTGCAGAAGCTGACCGACAAGTTCATCGCTGAAGTCGACAAGGCTCTGGAAGCCAAGGAGAAGGACCTGATGGCCGTTTGAGGCCGGGGGTTTCTCTCATGGAAAAGACCAAGTCAGCGGCATCGCCTTCGGTGCCGCGTCACGTCGCGATCATCATGGATGGCAACAATCGCTGGGCCAAGCGGCGCCTGCTGCCCGGCGTTGCCGGGCACAAGGCGGGCGTCGATGCCGTGCGTGCGGTGATCGAAGTCTGTGCCGAGGCCGGGGTCGAGGTGCTGACCTTGTTCGCTTTCTCCAGCGAGAACTGGCAGCGTCCGGCCGATGAGGTCGGTGCGCTGATGGAGCTGTTCTTCACGGCCCTGCGCCGTGAAGCCAGGCGCCTCAACGAGAACAAGATCAGCCTGCGGATCATTGGCGATCGCTCGCGCTTTCATCCTGAGTTGCAGGCTGCAATGCGCGAAGCCGAAGCCCTGACTGCTGGCAACGACCGCTTCATCTTGCAGGTCGCCGCCAACTACGGTGGGCAGTGGGATATCGCCCAGGCCGCACAGCGACTGGCGCGTGAAGTCCAGGCAGGCCACTTGCGCCCCGAGGACATCACCCCTGACCTGCTGCAGACGTGCCTGGCCACCGGTGACCTGCCGCTGCCAGACCTGTGCATCCGCACCGGGGGCGAGCACCGCATCAGCAACTTCCTGCTGTGGCAGCTGGCCTATGCCGAGCTGTACTTCTCCGACCTGTACTGGCCGGACTTCAAACACGAGGCCATGCGCAATGCCCTGGCCGATTTCGCTTCGCGCCAGCGCCGCTTCGGTAAGACCAGCGAGCAGGTCGAGGCTGGAGCTCGTGCTTAATGCTTAAACAACGCATCATTACCGCGCTGATCCTGCTGCCGATCGCGCTGGGTGGTTTCTTCCTGCTCAACGGTGGGGAGTTCGCCTTGTTCATCGGCCTCGTGGTGACCATCGGTGCCTGGGAGTGGGCGCGGCTGGCAGGGCTGGTGGCCCAGCCGCTGCGCTTGGCCTACGCCGCCGTGGTGGCCGGGGCGTTGATGCTGCTCTACCTGATGCCGGATCTGGCGCCCTGGGTCTTGGGGGCGTCGGTGATCTGGTGGGCACTTGCCACTTGGCTGGTACTCACCTATCCGCGTACCAGCGACCTGTGGGCCAGTGCCGCTTGCCGTCTGCTGATCGGGCTGCTGGTGTTGCTGCCGGCCTGGCAAGGCCTGGTGCTGCTCAAGCACTGGCAGTTGGGCAACTGGCTGATTCTGGCGGTGATGGTGCTGGTCTGGGCGGCTGACATCGGTGCCTATTTTGCCGGGCGTGCCTTCGGTAAGCGCAAGCTGGCGCCACAGGTGAGTCCGGGCAAGAGCTGGGAAGGCGTCTATGGCGGCATGACCGTCAGCCTGTTGATCGCCCTGGGCGTGGGCCTGGCCCGTGACTGGAGCTTCGGGCAGGTGCTGCTTGGTCTGCTGGGGGCCGTGGTCGTGGTCATGTCCTCGGTGATCGGTGACCTGACCGAGAGCATGTTCAAGCGCCGCGAAGGCATCAAGGACAGCAGCAATCTATTGCCAGGGCATGGTGGCGTGCTTGATCGCATCGATAGCCTGACTGCGGCGATCCCGATGTTCGCCGTGCTGCTCTGGGCGGCCGAATGGGGTGTCATGTGAGTCGCCCGCAACGCATCACAGTGCTGGGTGCCACCGGTTCGATCGGCCTCAGCACCTTGGATGTCATCGCGCGCCATCCGGAGCGCTATCAGGTATTTGCCCTGAGCGGTTACTCCCGCCTCGATGACCTGCTTGCCCTATGTGTGCGGCACCGCCCGGCCTATGCGGTGGTGCCGAGTGCCGATGCCGCTGCGCGTCTGCGTGATGGCCTGGCCGCAGCGGGTTGCGTCACCGAGGTGCTGGAAGGGGAGGCTGGCCTGTGCCAGGTCGCCTCGGCATCCGAAGTGGACGCCGTGATGGCGGCCATCGTCGGTGCTGCGGGCCTGCGTCCGACCTTGGCTGCCGTCGAGGCGGGCAAGAAGGTGTTGCTGGCCAACAAGGAAGCGCTGGTGATGTCCGGTGCCCTGTTCATGGATGCGGTGCGGCGCAGTGGTGCCGTGCTGCTGCCGATCGACAGTGAGCACAACGCGATCTTCCAGTGCTTGCCGACCGACCATGCCCGGGGCCTGGCCCAGGTGGGGGTGCGCCGTATCCTGCTGACCGCTTCTGGCGGACCGTTCCGCGAGACCCCTGTGGCCGCGCTGGCGGATGTGACGCCCGAACAGGCCTGCGCCCATCCCAACTGGTCCATGGGGCGCAAGATCTCGGTCGATTCGGCCAGCATGATGAACAAGGGGCTGGAGCTCATCGAGGCCTGCTGGCTGTTCGATGCGGCGCCGGCCAAAGTGGAAGTGGTGGTGCATCCACAGAGCGTCATCCACTCGCTGGTGGATTACATCGACGGTTCGGTGCTCGCCCAGTTGGGCAATCCGGACATGCGCACACCGATCGCCAATGCCCTGGCCTGGCCGGAGCGCATCGATTCCGGTGTCGCGCCGCTGGATCTGTTCGCGATCGCTCGTCTGGATTTCCAGGCCCCCGACGAAACGCGCTTCCCTTGTCTGCGCCTGGCGCGGCAGGCTGCCGAGGCCGGAAACAGCGCGCCTGCCGTGCTCAATGCCGCCAACGAAGTGGCTGTGGAGGCATTTCTTCAGCGGCGTATCCGCTTCCCCGAGATCGCGGGTATGATCGAACAGGTGCTTGACCAGGAACCGGTGGTGGCGCTGCCGACGCTGGAGGCGGTGTTCGCCGCCGATCAGCGGGCCCGGGAGCTTTCCCGGGAATGGTTGAGGCGTCGCGGTTACTGATGCTGGTGGCCTGCAGGCTCGAACCTCGCAGGCCACGAGTTCCAGGGATGGGCTGAACGTCATTCGGAGATGGTTATGACAGCGCTCTACATGATAATCGGCACCCTGGTAGCCCTGGGTGTACTGGTCACTTTCCATGAGTTCGGCCACTTTTGGGTCGCCCGCCGCTGTGGTGTGAAGGTGCTGCGGTTCTCCGTGGGCTTCGGCACGCCGCTGGTGCGCTGGCATGACCGCCATGGCACCGAATTCGTGGTGGCGGCCATTCCCCTGGGTGGTTACGTCAAGATGCTGGACGAGCGCGAAGGCGAAGTGCCGCCTGCGCTGCTCGGTCAGTCCTTCAACCGCAAGCCGGTAGGTCAGCGCATCGCTATCGTCGCGGCGGGGCCTGTTGCCAACTTCCTCCTGGCGATCCTGTTCTTCTGGGTCGTGGCTCTGCTCGGGTCTCAGCAGGTTCGTCCGGTTATCGGTGCGGTCGAGTCGGGCAGCCTGGCGGCCTCCGCTGGCCTGGTCGCAGGTCAGGAAGTGGTATCGATCGACGGCAAACCGACCAACGGCTGGTCTGCAGTCAATCTGCAGCTGGTACGCCGCCTCGGTGAGAGCGGCACCTTGCAGGTCGGTGTGCGCGATGAGGGCGCTACCGTCGAGCGCCAGCACGAAATCAATCTGGACCATTGGCTCAAGGGTGTCGACGAGCCGGATCCGATCCAGTCCCTCGGTCTGCGCCCCTGGCGTCCAGCCATAAACCCGGTGCTCGCCGAGATCGATCCCAAGGGGCCGGCGGCCGCTGCAGGGCTCAAGACCGGCGACACATTGCTCGCTCTTGACGGTATCGCCCTCAAGGATTGGCAGCAAGTCGTGGACAGCGTTCGCGCACGCCCCGAGGCCAAAGTGCGGCTGAGCGTCGAGCGTGATGGCGCACGGCTGGAGGTCCCGGTAACCCTCGCTCGCCGCGGGGAAGGGCAGGCGTCCGGGGGGTATCTCGGAGCAGGTGTGAAGGCGGTCGAATGGCCTGCCGAAATGCTGCGCGAAATCAGCTACGGGCCGATGGATGCGGTGGGCGAGAGCCTTTCCCGGACCTGGAACATGAGCGTCCTGACCCTTGAATCGTTGAAGAAAATGCTGTTCGGGGAGCTCTCGGTAAAAAACTTGAGCGGACCGATAACCATTGCTAAAGTGGCGGGCGCTTCAGCCCAGTCGGGCATGGGGGATTTCCTGAATTTCCTGGCCTACCTGAGCATAAGCCTGGGGGTTCTTAACCTGCTGCCCATTCCAGTACTGGATGGGGGGCATTTGCTGTTTTACCTGATCGAGCTGGCGCGCGGTCGTCCGCTCTCGGATCGGGTGCAAGGTTGGGGGGTCCAGATCGGTATCAGTTTGGTCATTGGGGTGATGTTGCTCGCCCTGATCAACGATCTGGGTCGACTATAAAAAGCTTCGCTCAATTGCGAACGAACCTGCCGCCTTATCGCGGCGGGTTGTTTATTGCCAGTTGGAATAAAAGGACTTCATGAAACGTCTGCTGCTAACTGCGGTCCTCTCCGCACTGATGATCGCTGAAGTTCACGCCGAGTCCTTCACCATCTCCGATATTCGCGTCAATGGTCTGCAGCGGGTCTCCGCGGGCAGCGTGTTCGGTGCCTTGCCCTTGAACGTGGGTGATCAGGCCGATGATCGTCGCCTGGTCGAATCCACGCGTTCCCTGTTCAAGACCGGCTTCTTCCAGGACATCCAGCTGAACCGCGACGGCAATGTCCTGATCATCAATGTGGTCGAGCGCCCATCGGTTTCGAGCATCGAGATCGAAGGCAACAAGGCGATCAGCACCGAAGACCTGATGAAGGGCCTGAAACAGTCCGGCCTGGCCGAAGGTGAAATCTTCCAGCGCGCCACCCTCGAAGGCGTGCGTAACGAACTGCAACGCCAGTACGTGGCCCAGGGCCGCTACTCGGCCGAAGTCGATGCCGAAGTGGTGCCGCAGCCACGCAACCGTGTCGGCCTGAAGATCAAGATCAACGAAGGCACCGTCGCTGCCATCCAGCACATCAACATCGTTGGCAACAACGTCTTCGATGACGAGGAGCTGGGCCAGCTGTTCGAGCTCAAGACCACCAACTGGCTGTCCTTCTTCAAGAACGACGACAAGTACGCCCGCGAGAAGCTCTCCGGTGACCTGGAGCGCCTGCGCTCCTACTACCTGGACCGCGGCTACATCAACATGGACATCGCCTCCACCCAGGTGTCCATCACCCCGGACAAGAAGCACGTCTACATCACCGTCAACATCAATGAAGGCGAGAAGTACACTGTCCGTGACGTGAAGCTCTCCGGTGATCTCAAAGTGCCGGAAGACCAGGTCAAGTCTCTGCTGCTGGTGCAGCCGGGCCAGGTGTTCTCGCGCAAGGTGATGACCACCACCTCCGACCTGATCACCCGTCGCCTGGGCAACGAAGGCTACACCTTCGCCAACGTCAACGGCGTACCGCAGCCCCACGACGAAGACCACACCGTCGATATCATGTTCGTGGTCGATCCGGGCAAGCGTGCCTACGTCAACCGTATCAACTACCGCGGCAACACCAAGACCGAAGACGAAGTGCTGCGCCGCGAAATGCGTCAGATGGAAGGCGGCTGGGCTTCGACCTACCTGATCGACCAGTCCAAGACCCGTCTGGAGCGTCTGGGCTTCTTCAAGGAAGTCAACGTCGAGACCCCGCCGGTGCCAGGCACCGACGACCAGGTCGACGTCAACTACAGCGTCGAGGAACAGGCTTCCGGTTCGATCACCGCCAGCGTCGGTTTCGCACAGAGCGCGGGCCTGATCCTGGGTGGTTCGATCAGCCAGAGCAACTTCCTGGGTACCGGTAACAAGGTCTCCGTCGGCCTGACCCGTTCGGAATATCAGACCCGCTACAACTTCGGCTTCGTGGACCCCTACTGGACCGCCGATGGCGTCAGCCTGGGTTACAACGCCTTCTACCGCAGCACCGACTACGACGACCTCGACGTCGACGTGGCCAGCTATGCGGTGGACAGCCTGGGTGCTGGCGTCAGCGTGGGCTATCCGATCAGCGAAACCTCGCGCCTGACCTTCGGCCTGAACGTACAGCAGGACAAGATCAAGACCGGCAAGTACACCGTCGACGAGATCTTCGACTTCCTGGAGAAGGAAGGCGATGACAGCTTCCTGAACTTCAAGGCCTCGGCCGGCTGGTCGGAATCGACCCTCAACAAAGGTGTTCTGGCGACCCGTGGCCACTCTCAGAGCCTGAGCGCCGAAGTGACCACTCCGGGCAGCGACCTTTCGTTCTTCAAGATCGACTACCGCGGCCAGCTGTTCAAGCCAATCACCAACGACTACACCCTGCGTCTGCACACCGAATTGGGCTATGGTGATGGCTTCGGTTCCACCGACGGTCTGCCGTTCTACGAGAACTACTTCGCAGGTGGCTTCAACTCGGTGCGTGGCTTCAAGGACAGCAGCCTGGGCCCACGCAGTACTCCGAGCCAGGGCAACAAGCCGGGCACCATCAAGGACCCGGATCAGGACCCGCTGCCGTTCGGTGGTAACGTCCTCGTCCAGGGCGGTGCCGAGTTGCTGTTCCCGCTGCCGTTCGTCAAGGACCAGCGCTCCCTGCGCACTTCCGTGTTCTGGGATGTGGGTAACGTGTTCGACACCAATTGCGGCAACAAGCCTGATTGCGAAAAGGTCGGTTTCTCGGGCATGGCAAGCTCTGTCGGTCTGGGCGTCACCTGGATCACTGCGCTGGGTCCGCTGAGCTTCAGCCTGGCGATGCCGGTGAAGAAGCCGGACGACGCCGATACCCAGGTGTTCCAATTCTCTCTGGGCCAGACCTTCTAAGGTCGGCCCTTGCTTAACGACAACGGTTTATCCAGGAGTGCATCGTGCGTAAGTTGACCCAACTGGCCGTGATGGCCGCGGCGCTGGTCGCCACCCCGGCTTTCGCCGAAATGAAGGTCGCCGTGCTGAACTATCAGATGGCACTGCTCGAATCCGACGCGGCCAAGAAATACGCCGTCGATGCCGAGAAAAAGTTCGGACCGCAGCTGACCAAGCTCAAGAACCTGGAAAGCAGCGCCAAAGGCATCCAGGACCGCCTGATCAAAGGTGGCGACAAGATGCAGCAGCAAGAGCGTGAGCGTCTGGAGCTCGAGTTCAAGCAAAAGGCTCGCGACTTCCAGTTCCAGTCCAAGGAGCTGAACGAAGCCAAGGCCGTTGCTGACCGTGACATGCTCAAGCAGCTCAAGCCCAAGCTGGACGGTGCTGTCGAGGAAGTGATCAAGAAAGGCGGCTACGACCTGGTGCTCGAGCGCGGCGCGGTAATCGATGTCAAGCCGCAGTACGACATCACCCGCCAAGTCATCGAGCGCATGAACCAAGCCCGTTGATATGACCGTGACCATGACGCTCGGCCAGCTGGCCGAGGCCCTCGGGGCGCAGCTCAAAGGCCCCGAGACTCTGCAGATCACCGGATTGGCCACCTTGCAGGAGGCCACCGCCGGGCAGTTGAGCTTTCTTGCCAACAAGCAGTATCGTAAATACCTGGACGATTCCCAGGCAGGCGCGGTGCTGCTCAAGGCCGAGGACGCCGAAGGCTTCGCCGGAAACGCACTGGTCGTGGCGGACCCCTACCTTGCGTACGCCCGCATTTCGCACCTGTTCGATCCCAAGCCCAAGGCTGTGGCGGGAGTCCATCCCAGCGCCGTGGTGCATGAGGACGCGCAGGTCGATGCCAGCGCCAGCATTGGCCCGTTCGCGGTGATCGAAAGCGGCGCGCGGATCGGCGCGAACGTGACGATCGGTGCCCACTGCTTCATTGGCGCCCGTTGCGTGATCGGTGAGGGCGGCTGGCTTGCACCGCGTGTCACGTTGTATCACGACGTGACCATCGGTAAGCGCGTGGTGATCCAGTCCGGTGCCGTGATCGGTGGCGAAGGCTTTGGCTTTGCCAACGAGAAGGGCGTGTGGCAGAAGATCGCCCAGATCGGCGGCGTGACCCTGGGTGACGACGTTGAGATCGGCGTGAACACCGCCGTTGACCGCGGCGCCCTGTCGGACACCCGGATCGGCAATGGCGTCAAGCTCGACAACCAGATCCAGATCGCCCACAACGTGCAGGTCGGTGACCACACGGCGATGGCGGCCTGTGTCGGGATTTCCGGCAGTACGCGCATCGGCAAGCATTGCATGATCGCCGGTGGCGTTGGCATGGTGGGTCACATTGATGTCTGCGACAACGTATTCGTTTCCGGTATGACCATGGTCACCCGTTCGATCACCGAACCGGGCGGCTATTCTTCCGGCACGGCCATGCAACCCTTGGCCGAATGGCGCAAGAGCGCCGCGCGTATCCGCCAACTGGATGAAATGTCCAAGCGTCTTCAGCAGTTGGAAAAACGCGTCGATACCGTGACCTCAGGTGGCCAGCCGACATCAGAAGGCTGATACCATTCCCTGAGCAAGAGTGAACAGACGCTAGCTGGCTCCTCTTTGGATTGCAAAAGGAGCGTGTGGTCAGCACCTGCGCTCCCTATTCTTATTACAGGCTTCCCCCCGAAATGATGGACATCAACGAGATTCGCGAATACCTGCCTCACCGTTACCCGTTCCTGCTGGTGGACCGGGTGACGGATCTGGATTTCGAGGCCCAGAGCATTCGTGCCTACAAGAATGTCAGCATCAACGAGCCGTTCTTCAATGGCCACTTCCCGGCGCATCCAATCATGCCGGGCGTGCTGATCATCGAGGCGATGGCCCAGGCGGCCGGGATTCTCGGATTCAAGATGCTCGATGCCAAACCGGCGGACGGCACCCTTTACTACTTCGTCGGCTCCGACAAGCTGCGCTTCCGCCAGCCGGTGCTGCCAGGTGACCAGTTGGTGCTGGAAGCCAAGTTCCTCAGCCGCAAGAGCATGATCTGGAAGTTCGAGTGCCGCGCCCTGGTCGACGGCAAGCCGGTCTGCTCGGCGGAGATCACTTGCGCGGAACGCTCCCTATGAGTTCGATTGATCCTCGGGCGATCATCGATCCGTCGGCCAAGATTGCCGACGGTGTCGAGGTAGGCCCCTGGTCGATCGTAGGCCCAGGCGTGGAAATTGGCGAGGGCACCGTCATCGGCCCTCATGTGGTGCTCAAAGGGCCGACCCGCATCGGCAAGCACAACCGTATCTTCCAGTTCTCCTCCATCGGCGAGGACACCCCTGACCTCAAGTACAAGGGTGAGCCCACGCGTCTGGTGATCGGGGACCACAATGTGATCCGCGAAGGCGTGACCATTCACCGTGGCACCATCCAGGATCGCTCGGAAACCACGTTGGGCGACCACAACCTGATCATGGCCTATGCCCATATCGGGCATGACAGCGTCATCGGTAACCACTGCATCCTGGTCAACAACACCGCGTTGGCCGGTCATGTGCATGTGGGCGACTGGGCGATCCTGTCCGGCTATACCCTGGTGCACCAGTACTGCCATATCGGCGCCCACGCCTTCTCCGGCATGGGAACGGCCATCGGCAAGGACGTGCCAGCCTTCGTCACGGTATTCGGCAGCCCTGCCGAAGCCCGCAGCATGAACTTCGAGGGCATGCGTCGTCGGGGCTTCAGTGACGAGGTCATCCACGCCCTGCGCCGCGCCTACAAGATCGTCTATCGCCACGGCCTGACCGTGGAAGATGCGATCAACGAGCTGGGCGAGCTTGCCTCCCAGTTCCCCGAGGTCGAGCTGTTCCGTCAGTCGATTCTCAGTTCCGCCCGCGGCATCACCCGCTGACATGGCCCAGCTTTGCGTGGCGCTGGTCGCAGGTGAGGCCAGCGGCGATATTCTTGGCTCCGGTCTGATGCGCGCCCTCAAGGCGCGCCATCCCGATGTGCGTTTCATTGGTGTCGGCGGCCCCTTGATGGAAGCCGAGGGCCTGGTGTCCTATTTCCCCATGGAGCGCCTGGCGGTCATGGGCTTGGTCGAAGTGCTCGGGCGCCTGCGCGAGCTGCTCAAGCGCCGAAAGGAACTGATCAGCACCCTGATCGCCGAAAAGCCCGACGTGTTCATCGGCATCGATGCGCCGGATTTCACCCTCAATATCGAACTGAAGCTGCGTCAGGCCGGGATCAAGACCGTGCATTATGTGAGCCCTTCGGTATGGGCCTGGCGGCAGAAGCGTGTGCTCAAGATCCGCGAAGGCTGCGACCTGATGCTCACCCTGTTCCCCTTCGAAGCGAAGTTCTACGAAGAGCAGGGCGTGCCGGTGCGCTTCGTCGGCCATCCGCTGGCAGACACCATCCCTCTCGAGGCCGACCGCCAGGCGGCTCGTGAGGCGATAGGTGCGGGCGATGGGCCATTGGTGGCTTTGATGCCGGGCAGTCGCGGCGGCGAAGTCGGTCGTCTGGGCGAGTTGTTCCTCGATACAGCCCAGCGCCTGCGCGAACTGGTGCCGGGCGTGCGTTTCGTCTCGCCCTGCGCCAACCCGGCGCGACGTGCTCAGCTCGAACAGATGCTGCAAGGGCGCGACCTGCCGGTAACCCTGCTCGATGGTCGCTCACACCAGGCCCTGGCGGCCTGTGACGCCGTGCTCATCGCATCGGGCACCGCGACCCTGGAGGCGCTGCTGTACAAGCGGCCCATGGTGGTCGCCTATCGCCTGGCGCCGCTGACCTACTGGATTCTCAAGCGCATGGTGAAGAGCCCCTACGTGTCGCTGCCTAACCTGCTGGCCCAGCGCCTGCTGGTGCCGGAGTTGCTGCAGGATGCCGCCACCAGCGAAGCCTTGGCCCAGACCGTGGCGCCGCTGATCAGCAATGGTGCGCAGCAGACCGAAAGCTTCGACCAGATTCACCGCACCCTACGCCGTGACGCCTCCAACCAGGCGGCCGAGGCGGTATTGGCCTTGCTGGGAGACCGATAGGATGCAAATGGGGCTGGATTTCAACCTGGTCGAGGAATTGGTCGCCGGCGTCGATGAAGTCGGCCGCGGCCCTCTGTGCGGGGCTGTGGTCACCGCCGCGGTGATCCTCGATCCGCAGCGTCCGATCCTGGGGCTCAATGATTCGAAGAAGCTCACCGAAGCCAAGCGTGAAGCACTGTTCGACGAGATCTGCGAAAAAGCCTTGAGCTTCTGCATTGCCCGGGCTGAGGTCGAGGAAATCGACCGGCTGAATATTCTTCAGGCCACCATGCTGGCCATGCAGCGTGCCGTGGAAGGGTTGAGCATCACGCCCAAGCTCGCCCTGATCGACGGCAACCGCTGCCCCAAGCTGGCGGTGCCAGCGGCGCCAGTTGTTCAGGGAGACGCCAAGGTGCCGGCCATTGCCGCTGCCTCGATTCTGGCCAAGGTCACCCGTGATCGGGAGATGAGCGCGTTCGAGTTGATCTATCCCGGCTATGGGATCGGTGGGCACAAGGGGTATCCAACGCCTGTTCACCTTGAGGCGTTGGCGCGTCTGGGGCCGACGCCGATTCATC
Source organism: Pseudomonas sp. NY15354 (assembly GCF_048068075.1). Lineage (NCBI taxonomy): Bacteria > Pseudomonadati > Pseudomonadota > Gammaproteobacteria > Pseudomonadales > Pseudomonadaceae > Pseudomonas > Pseudomonas sp. NY15354. The sequence continues at coordinate 101,033 of NZ_JBLUPV010000003.1, read as the reverse complement.
GGCGTTCCTTTGCACCGGTACGTGCGGCGTGGGAGGCCCGTGAGGGCATTACCGATTCTTTGATCTGATCCATTGGGGCCGCTTTGCGGCCCTTCGCGGGTAAACCCGCTCCCACAGGTGTCGCGCCGCGTTCGAGGGCTGTGACGTTTTGAGGGGGTGGGTTTAGCTGCGAAGGGGCGCGCAGCGGCCCCAAAACTTTCATGGCTTTTACGCTACAATCCCGCTCTTGTTGTCTGGCACTGCTATAGGATTTTCCATGTCGGTTTCCTTCGTTCACCTTCGCGTGCACTCCGAATTCTCGCTGGTCGACGGCCTGGTGCGGATCAAGCCGCTGGCCAAGGCGCTGGCCGGAATGAACATGCCGGCGGTGGCGATTACCGACCAGAGCAACATGTGCTCGCTGGTGAAGTTCTACAAGACCGCCATGGGCGCTGGCATCAAGCCGATCTGCGGTGCCGACCTGTGGCTGGCTGGCAGCGATCCCGAAGCGCCGCTCTCGCGTATTTGCTTCCTGGCCATGAACCCCAAGGGTTATCGCAACCTCACAGAATTGATCTCGCGCGGCTGGACCGACGGCCAGCGCAATGGCCTGGTGATCATTCAGCGCGACTGGATCGCCCCGGCGAGTGAAGGTTTGATCGCCCTGTCGGCGGGCAAGGAGGGCGATATCGGCGTGGCGCTGATGGCGGGGCGCCAGGACGAGGCCCAGGCGCTGCTCAGCGATTGGATGGGCATGTTCCCTGACCGGTTCTACGTCGAGGTGCAACGTACCAATCGCGCCGGGGACGAAGAATACGTGCACGCCGCCGTGGCCCTGGCCGACCAGTTCGGCGCGCCGCTGGTGGCGACCAACGATGTGCGCTTCATCAAGCAATCCGACTTCGACGCCCACGAGACCCGGGTCTGCATCGGCGAAGGCTGGACCCTCGACGATCCGCGTCGGCCACGGTCCTACAGCGATCAGCAGTACCTCAAGTCCGCCGAGGAAATGACCGAGCTGTTCAGCGACCTGCCGGACGCCATCGCCAATACCGTGGAAATCGCCAAGCGCTGCAACATCACCGTGCAGCTGGGCAAGTACTTCCTCCCCGATTTCCCGACGCCCAACGGCATGGGCATCGACGACTACCTGCGCCATGTCTCCCACGAAGGCCTGGAAGAGCGCCTGGCGGTGCTCTGGCCCAAGGAGACCACGCCCAATTACGAAGAGAAGCGCCAGGTCTACCTGGACCGCCTGAAGTTCGAGCTGGACATCATCATCCAGATGGGCTTCCCCGGTTACTTCCTGATCGTTATGGACTTCATCAAGTGGGCCAAGAACAACGGCGTGCCGGTGGGGCCAGGCCGGGGGTCGGGTGCGGGCTCGCTGGTCGCCTATGTATTGAAGATCACCGACCTCGACCCGTTGGCCTATGACCTGCTGTTCGAGCGCTTCCTCAACCCTGAACGTATTTCCATGCCCGACTTCGACGTCGACTTCTGCATGGATGGCCGTGACCGGGTGATCGACTACGTGGCTGAGGCCTACGGGCGCAATGCGGTGAGCCAGATCATCACCTTCGGCACCATGGCGGCCAAGGCGGTGGTGCGGGACGTGGCACGGGTCCAGGGCAAGTCCTACGGCCTGGCCGACCGCCTGTCGAAGATGATCCCGTTCGAAGTGGGCATGACGCTGGAGAAGGCCTACGAGCAGGAAGAGATCCTGCGCGACTTCCTCAAGGGCGACGAGGATGCCCGCGAGATCTGGGACATGGCCCTGAAGCTCGAAGGCGTCACCCGGGGTACCGGCAAGCACGCAGGTGGCGTGGTGATCGCGCCGACCAAGCTCACCGACTTCTCGCCAATCGCCTGTGACGAAGAGGGCGGTGGCCTGGTGACCCAGTTCGACAAGGACGACGTCGAGGCCGCAGGCCTGGTGAAGTTCGACTTCCTCGGCCTGCGTACCTTGACGATCATCAAGTGGGCGATGGAAATCATCAACCGCGAGCAGGCCAAGAAGAACCTTCCCGACGTCAATATCGACTTCATCCCGCTGGATGACCGCAAGACCTACGAGCTGCTGCAGAAGGCCGAGACCACGGCGGTGTTCCAGCTCGAATCGCGCGGCATGAAAGAGCTGATCAAGAAGCTCAAGCCCGACTGCCTGGAAGACCTCATCGCACTGGTGGCGCTGTTCCGTCCAGGCCCGCTGCAATCGGGCATGGTGGACGACTTCATCAACCGCAAGCACGGCCGCGCCGAGCTGGCCTATCCGCACCCGGACTACCAGTACGACGGCTTGAAGCCGGTGCTGGCACCGACCTACGGCATCATCCTGTATCAGGAACAGGTGATGCAGATCGCCCAGGTCATGGCCGGCTATACCCTCGGTGGCGCTGACATGCTGCGCCGCGCCATGGGTAAGAAGAAACCCGAAGAAATGGCCAAGCAGCGCGGCGGTTTCATCGAAGGCTGCGCCAACAACGGCATCGATGCGGACCTGGCCGGTAACATCTTCGACCTGGTGGAAAAGTTCGCAGGTTACGGTTTCAACAAATCCCACTCCGCCGCTTATGGTCTGGTGAGCTACCAGACGGCCTGGCTCAAGACCCACCACCCGGCGCCGTTCATGGCCGCGGTGCTGTCGGCGGATATGCACAACACCGATAAGGTGGTAGTGCTGGTCGAGGAAGTGCGCAGCATGAAGCTGCGCCTCGATGCGCCGGATGTGAACTTCTCGGACTTCAAGTTCACCGTCAACAACGACGGCCGCATCGTCTATGGCCTGGGTGCGATCAAGGGCGTCGGCGAAGGGCCGGTGGAGGCTATCGTCGAGGCGCGTGCCGAGGGCGGGCCGTTCAAGGACCTGTTCGACTTCTGTGAACGTGTCGACCTCAAACGCATCAACAAGCGAACACTCGATGCCTTGATCCGCAGTGGCGCGCTGGACCGCCTGGGCCCGTACTTCCACGATGAAATCAAGGCTTACCAGGCCAACATCGACCGCAACCGGGCAGTGCTGCTCTCGGCCTTGGAAGAGGCGATCAAGGCAGCCGAGCAGATCGCCCGTACCGCCGACAGCGGCCACGTGGACCTGTTCGGGGGCCTGTTCGTGGAAGAGGATTCCGATGTCTACGCCAATCACCGCAAAGTACGCGAGCTGACCCTCAAGGAGCGTCTGCGGGGCGAGAAGGACACCCTGGGCTTGTACCTGACCGGTCACCCGATCGATGAATATGAGACCGAGATCCGCCGCTTCGCGCGCCAGCGCATCATCGACCTCAAGCCGTCCCGCGACACTCAGACCGTGGCCGGCATGATCATTGCGCTGCGGGTGATGAAGAACAAGAAGGGCGACAAGATGGGCTTCGTCACCCTCGACGACCGCTCTGGGCGTATCGAGGCCTCGCTGTTCGCCGATGCGTTCATGGCGGCACAGGCCCTGCTGCAGACCGACGCGATGGTGGTGGTGGAAGGGGAGGTCAGCAATGACGACTTCTCCGGCGGCCTGCGCCTGCGGGTCAAGCAGGTGATGACCATGGAGGACGCCCGCACCAAGCTGGCCGAAAGCCTGCGCCTGAAGGTGGCCCATGAGGCCCTCAAGGGCGACCGACTGGCGTGGCTGGGCGAGCTGATCACACGTCACCGCGGCGGCTGTCCGATCACCCTGGAGTACACCGGTAGCGATGCGCGGGCGATGCTGCAGTTTGGCGACGAGTGGTCGATCGACCCTGCCGACGGCCTGATTCAAGCGCTGCGTGACCAGTTCGGACGTGAGAACGTCTTCCTGCAATACCGCTGAACCGACGAATTTTAATCTCGACCTGAATGCGCCTGATCCCTTAAGGTAGGGCGCCAAACGGATCAACCGGCCGGCCGCCTGGCCGTAGACCCAAGACGGATGCCTATGAACCCGAATTTCCTCGATTTCGAACAGCCGATTGCCGACCTGCAAGCCAAGATCGAAGGGCTGCGCCTGGTGGGCAACGACAATTCGCTGAACATCAGCGATGAAATTGCCCGTCTGCAAGACAAGAGCAATACCCTGACCGAAAGCATCTTCGGCAACCTGACCAGCTGGCAGATCGCCCGCCTGGCCCGTCATCCTCGTCGTCCCTACACCCTGGACTACATCGACCACATCTTCACCGAGTTCGAAGAGCTGCACGGCGACCGTCACTTCGCTGACGACGCCGCGATCGTCGGCGGTACCGCGCGTCTGGACGGCAAGCCTGTGATGGTCATCGGTCACCAGAAGGGCCGTGAAGTGCGCGAGAAAGTCCGTCGCAACTTCGGCATGCCGCGTCCGGAAGGCTACCGCAAGGCCTGCCGCCTGATGGAAATGGCCGAGCGCTTCAAGATGCCGATCCTGACCTTCATCGACACCCCGGGTGCCTACCCTGGGATCGACGCCGAAGAGCGCAACCAGAGCGAGGCCATCGCCTGGAACCTGCGTGTGATGGCGCGCCTGAAAACCCCGATCATCGCCACCGTCATCGGTGAGGGTGGTTCCGGTGGTGCGCTGGCCATCGGTGTATGCGACCAGCTGAACATGCTGCAGTACTCCACCTACTCGGTGATCTCGCCGGAAGGCTGCGCCTCGATCCTGTGGAAGACCGCCGACAAGGCTGCCGATGCTGCCGAGGCCATGGGCATCACCGCCGAGCGCCTGAAGAGCCTGAACATCGTCGACAAAGTCATCGGCGAGCCTCTGGGCGGCGCCCACCGTGACCCTGCAAAGATGTCCGAAAGCATCCGTGCCGACCTGGTCGAGCAGTTGGAGATGCTGGGCAAGTTCGACAGCGATGCGCTGCTGGCCCGTCGTTACGACCGCCTGATGAGCTACGGCGTCTGATCCATCCGGGGCCGCATCGCGGCCCATTCGCGGGTAAACCCGCTCCCCCAGGTACAGCGCTGCCATCAGGAGCAATGCCGTCGTTGTGGGAGCGTGTTTACCCGCGAAAGGGGCGTGAAGCACCCCGATGATCCTCCGTCATGTGAGGTCCAGATGATCAACCTCACCCCCCAGCTTTCCCCCTGGCTCAATGCCCCCGCCTGGCACGTCGCCTTCTCCGGCGGCCTCGACTCCACCGTCCTCCTGCACCTGCTGGCCGATTACGCTCGTCGTCATGAGACCCCGCCATTGCGCGCTGTGCACATTCACCATGGCCTGCAAGCGGCTGCGGATGATTGGCCGCAACATTGCCAGTCGATCTGCGATGGGCTGGGTCTTGAACTCCAGGTCATCCATGTTCAGGTCTCGCCTGGTGCAAGCTTGGAACAGGCGGCCCGCGATGCCCGCTACGCGGCGTTCACGCAGATGCTCGGGGCCGGGGAGGTGCTGTTCACGGGGCAGCATCGGGAGGACCAGGCCGAGACCTTGCTCTTTCGCCTGTTGCGTGGTGCCGGCTTGCGCGGGTTGGCGGCCATGCCGAGCGTGCGGACTTTGGGGCAAGGGTGGCTGGCCCGGCCATTGCTGACGGTCGGTCGGGCGCAGTTGCTCGCGCAGGCCAATGCCCAGGGGCTTCGCTGGATCGAGGATCCCTCCAACGCCGATACCACCTATGCCCGAAACTACCTGCGTGGCGAAGTGTTCCCTGTGCTGAATCAGCGTTGGCCCCAGGCCGCGGGCAACCTGGCGCGCAGTGCCGGGCATCTGGGTGAGGCGCTGGGCCTGCTGGATGAGGTGGCGGCAGATGACTTAGCGAGTGCCGTCCAAGGGGCGCCGTTTGCCTGGCTCGGGCTGGATTCTCTTGACCTGGCCACGCTTGAGGCGTTGTCGCCCGCGCGTCAGCGAAATGCCCTGCAGTATTGGTTGAGCAGTCGGACCCGATTACCCGACGCCCGTCATTGGGCCGGCTGGGACAGCCTGCGTGATGCAGCCATCGATGCGCAGCCTGTATGGCAGTTGGGCGATGGCATGCTACAGCGCAGTCACGGACGCATCTGGTGGTTGAGTGGCCCATGGCTGACGCCGGTCGAAGGCGTGCTGCACTGGTTGGACCCAGGCGAGCCGTTGGCGCTGCCGGGTAATGGTTGCGTGTCCGTGCTGGGTGATTGTCCGCCAGGTGAGGTGCAGGTGCGCTACCGCATGGGCGGCGAGGTGCTCGAGGTGCCAGGACGAGGCCGTCGTGACCTCAAGCGCCTGCTCAATGAGCTGCAGGTCCCGCATTTCGTGCGCTCGCGTCTACCGCTGCTGTGGCAGGGCGAGCGCCTGCTGGCGGTGGCCAACCTGCCGCTGGCAGGGCAGGGCGGTATCCAGTTGCACTGGCGGCCGCCGACGAGCGTGCAAGGTTTGAGCTGAAGGGTACATTCGGGTAGACTACCCTCCCTTCTTGATACAGCTTCTGTGGGTTCCTCGAAAACACAGCAGTTGCCGATTACCAAGCAGTTTTTTGCTGGGCTGATTCTTAAAATGACGAGCGAGCTCCATGCCGGGGATACCCCTGGTTTGTACAGACGCGGCAGTTGTTCGAGATGCACTGTGATTGACGCAGGTGATCGGGGGCTTCGGCCTTCCTTCGCTTTCTCCGGCGGCGCTGACCGCTTTAACGCAGACTTCTAGGGTTTTTCATGACGCGCTACATATTCGTCACGGGCGGTGTTGTTTCTTCATTGGGGAAAGGCATTGCCTCGGCTTCCTTGGCGGCCATCCTGGAGGCGCGGGGGCTCAAGGTCACCATGCTCAAGCTGGATCCGTACATCAACGTCGACCCCGGCACCATGAGCCCGTTCCAGCATGGTGAGGTGTTCGTCACCCACGATGGCGCCGAGACCGACCTCGACCTGGGCCACTACGAGCGGTTCATCCGCACGACCATGACCCAGAACAACAACTTCACCACCGGCCGTATCTACGAGCACGTGCTGCGCAAAGAGCGCCGTGGTGACTACCTGGGCGCAACCATCCAGGTCATCCCGCACATCACCGATGAGATCAAGCGCCGCATCATCAAGGGCGCCGGCGATGCCGACGTGGCCCTGGTCGAGATCGGCGGCACCGTCGGCGACATCGAGTCGCAGCCGTTCCTCGAGGCGATCCGCCAACTGCGCGTCGAAGTGGGCTCCAAGCGCGCCATGCTGATGCACCTGACCCTGGTCCCGTACATCGCCACTGCCGGCGAGACCAAGACCAAACCGACCCAGCACTCGGTCAAGGAACTGCGCTCCATCGGCCTGCAGCCAGATGTGCTGATCTGCCGTTCCGACCACCCGGTCGACGCCTCGTCGCGCCGCAAGATCGCCCTGTTCACCAACGTCGAAGAGCGTGCGGTGATTTCCCTGCAGGACGTCGACACCATCTACAAGATCCCTGGTGTATTGCACGCCCAGGGCCTGGACGACTTCGTCGTCGAGCGCTTCGGTCTGCAGTGCAACAGCGCTGACCTGTCCGAGTGGGACCAGGTGGTCGACGCCAAGCTCAACCCTGAGCACGAAGTCACCATCGCCATGGTCGGCAAGTACATGGAACTGCTGGATGCGTACAAGTCGCTGATCGAGGCGATGAGCCACGCCGGCATCAAGAATCGCACCAAGGTCAACCTGCGCTACATCGACTCCGAGGACATCGAGAACCAAGGCACCAGCCTGCTCGAAGGCGCCGACGCCATCCTCGTGCCGGGCGGTTTCGGCCTGCGTGGCGTGGAAGGCAAGATCACCGCTGTCCAGTACGCCCGCGAAAACAAGGTGCCGTACCTGGGCATCTGCCTGGGCATGCAGGTCGCGGTCATCGAGTTCGCACGTAACGTGATGGGCTGGAAAGACGCCAACTCCACCGAGTTCGATCGCAACAGCGGCCACCCGGTCGTGGGCCTGATCACCGAGTGGGCTGACGCCACCGGTGCGGTCGAGACCCGCTCCGAGGCTTCCGACCTGGGCGGCACCATGCGTCTGGGTGCGCAGGACTGCCAGCTGGCGGCCGGCTCCAAGGTTCATGACTGCTACGGCAAGGACGTGATCACCGAGCGCCACCGTCACCGCTACGAAGTGAACAACAACCTGCTGCCACAGCTGGTCGAAGCCGGCCTGGTGGTTTCCGGTCGTTCTGAAGACGGTGCACTGGTCGAAGTGGTCGAGTCCAAGGAGCACCCATGGTTTGTCGCCTGCCAGTTCCACCCCGAGTTCACCTCGACCCCGCGTGACGGCCACCCGCTGTTCAGTGGTTTCGTCAAGGCGGCCCTGGCTCAGAAGAACAAGGCCTGATCCATGACCCAGAAGATCATTCGCGTCGGTAACATCGAGATCGCCAACGACAAGCCGTTCGTCCTGTTCGGCGGCATGAACGTCCTGGAGTCCCGTGACCTGGCCCTGAAGGTCTGCGAAGAGTACGTGCGGGTCACCGAGAAACTCGGTATCCCGTACGTGTTCAAGGCCAGCTTCGACAAGGCGAACCGCTCGTCGATCAACTCCTACCGTGGCCCAGGCATGGAAGAAGGGCTCAAGATCTTCGAAGAGATCAAGCAGACCTTCAAGGTGCCGGTGATCACCGACGTGCACGAGCCCTACCAGGCCGAGCCCGTCGCCAAGGTGTGTGACATCATCCAGCTGCCGGCCTTCCTGTCGCGCCAGACCGATCTGGTCGTGGCGATGGCCAAGACCGGCGCTGTGATCAACATCAAGAAGGCCCAGTTCCTCGCACCCCAGGAAATGAAACACATCCTGACCAAGTGCGAGGAAGCCGGTAACGACCAGTTGATCCTCTGCGAGCGTGGTTCGAGCTTCGGCTACAACAACCTCGTCGTGGATATGCTCGGCTTCGGCATCATGAAGCAGTTCGAGTACCCGGTGTTCTTCGATGTGACCCATGCCCTGCAGATGCCAGGCGGTCGCTCCGATTCCGCCGGTGGTCGCCGTGCCCAGGTCACCGACCTGGCCAAGGCCGGCATGAGCCAAGGCCTGGCCGGGCTGTTCCTGGAAGCCCACCCGGACCCGGACAACGCCAAGTGCGACGGTCCTTGCGCCCTGCGCCTGGACAAGCTGGAGCCGTTCCTGGCCCAGCTCAAGCAACTGGACGACCTGGTGAAAAGTTTTCCGACGGTAGAGACCGCGTAAAGCTCATTTCTCCGGTAAAGTACCGCCCTCACCCCTGACCGAACGGTCAGGGGCCGCCTTCGCCAGGCCTGCCCGTTCTCGAACTGCCTGGCGAACGCCCGGATTTCCTTAGCTGCGTTGTTTTCGTCAATTCTGGAGTGCTTACAACAATGGCAAAAATCGTCGACATCAAAGGTCGTGAAGTTCTCGATTCGCGTGGCAACCCCACCGTGGAAGCCGATGTTCTGCTCGACAACGGCATCATCGGCAGCGCCTGCGCGCCGTCCGGTGCTTCCACCGGCTCGCGTGAAGCGCTGGAGCTGCGTGATGGCGACAAGAGCCGTTACCTGGGCAAGGGCGTGCTGAAGGCTGTCGCCAACATCAATGGCCCGATCCGCGACCTGCTGCTGGGCAAGGACCCGGCCGACCAGAAGGCCCTGGACCGCGCCATGATCGAACTGGACGGTACCGAGAACAAGGCCAAGCTGGGCGCCAACGCCATCCTGGCCGTCTCCCTGGCTGCCGCCAAGGCCGCTGCCCAGGACCAGGACCTGCCGCTGTACGCACACATCGCCAACCTCAATGGCACCCCAGGCCAGTACTCCATGCCGGTTCCGATGATGAACATCATCAACGGCGGCGAGCACGCTGACAACAACGTCGACATCCAGGAGTTCATGGTTCAGCCGGTTGGCGCCAAGACCTTCTCCGATGCCCTGCGTATGGGTACCGAAATCTTCCATCACCTCAAATCCGTGCTCAAGGCCCGTGGCCTGAACACCGCCGTGGGTGACGAAGGTGGCTTCGCGCCTAACCTGGCCTCCAACGAAGACGCCCTGGGCGCTATCGCCGAGGCTGTCGAGAAGGCCGGCTACACGCTGGGCACCGACGTGACCCTGGCCCTGGACTGCGCGGCTTCCGAGTTCTATGAAGACGGCAAGTACAACCTGTCCGGCGAAGGCAAGTCGTTCGACGCCGAAGGCTTTGCCGACTACCTCAAGGGCCTGACCGAGCGCTTCCCGATCATCTCGATCGAAGACGGCCTGGACGAGTCCGACTGGGCTGGCTGGAAGATCCTCACCGACAAGATCGGCGCCAAGGTGCAGCTGGTTGGCGACGACCTGTTCGTGACCAACACCAAGATCCTCAAGGAAGGCATCGAGAAGGGCATCGGTAACTCGATCCTGATCAAGTTCAACCAGATCGGCTCGCTGACCGAAACCCTGGAAGCCATCCAAATGGCCAAGGCCGCCGGCTACACCGCGGTGATCTCCCACCGTTCGGGTGAAACCGAGGACTCCACCATCGCCGACCTGGCCGTGGGTACCGCAGCTGGTCAGATCAAGACCGGTTCGCTGTGCCGTTCCGACCGCGTCTCGAAGTACAACCAGCTGCTGCGTATCGAAGAGCAACTGGGCGCCAAAGCCGTGTACCGCGGTCGCGCCGAGTTTCGCGGCTGAGCAAGAGATGGTAAAAAGGCAGCAGCCGAGGCCGTCTGAACGTTCGTACTGAACCGTCAGACGCCTCTTACGGGTTTCTGTCGACGAAGCCTGGCCTCGGCCAGGCTTCGTGCTATCGGAAGCTCGCTGCGGCGGCCTTTTACCTCTGGATATCTTGATGCGCAGTCCCTATTGGTTGTTCCTCGTCCTGCTCCTGCTGCTCGGCGGCCTGCAGTACCGCCTTTGGGTGGGTAACGGCAGCCTGGCGCAAGTGGCCGAGCTCAAGCAGCAGATCGCCGAACAGCATGCGGAGAACGAGCGGCTGCTCGAGCGCAATCGCGTGCTGGATGCTGAAGTTCTGGAGTTGAAAAAAGGTATGGAGACCGTGGAAGAGCGGGCTCGTCACGAGTTGGGGATGGTCAAGGAGGGCGAAACCCTCTACCAGTTGCCGCAGAAATGACGCAGACGCTACCGGCTTTCTGGGCCGTGATTCCCGCTGCGGGCATTGGTGCCCGCATGGCTGCCGATCGCCCCAAGCAGTACTTGCAGCTGGGCGGGCAGACCCTTCTCGAGCATAGCCTCGACTGTTTTCTCGACCACCCCGCGCTCAAGGGTGTGGTGGTCAGCATTGCCCCTGATGACCCCTATTGGCCCGGCCTGCGCTGTGCCAGCGACCCGCGCATCCAACGGGCGGCCGGTGGTCGCGAGCGGGCTGACTCGGTGCTCAATGCATTGCTGCTGCTGCATGCCCAAGGTGCGGCTGACAACGACTGGGTGCTGGTGCATGACGCGGCGCGGCCGAACCTCGCGCGCAGTGACCTGGACCGACTGCTTTCGGAGTTGGCCGATGACCCTGTTGGTGGTTTGCTGGCAGTGCCCGCGCGTGACACGCTCAAGCGTGCCGATGCCAGTGGGCGGGTCAGTGTCACGGTGGATCGCAGCACTATCTGGCAGGCCTACACACCGCAGATGTTCCGTCTGGGCGCCTTGCACCGGGCCCTGGCCGAGTGCCTGGTCTCCGATGTGGTGGTCACGGACGAGGCCTCGGCCATCGAATGGTCCGGGCAGGCACCACGCTTGATCGAAGGGCGCAGCGACAACATCAAGGTCACCCGCCCGGAAGACCTGGAATGGTTGCGCCAGCGTTGGGCGACGCGGCGCTGAAGGCTTGACGCCTGCGTCGGATTCTTCGCGGGTAAACCGGCTCCCACGACGCTGCGCTCAAGCCTTGCGCAATCCCTGTGGGGGTTACCCGCGAAGAGGTCGCCCGAATCTCTCAGCCTTGCCGATACTCGGGCAGCCCCGCCAGCCCTTCCCTTAAATAATCCACCAGCCGCCGTACTTTCGGTGACAAGTGCCGTTGCTGAGGGTACAGCGCCCACACCGCCGTGTTCGGTGGCTGATGCGCTTCGAGCAACGACACCAGCGCACCGCTGTTGAGGTGCTCGAGCACGTAGTAATCCGGCAACTGGCACAACCCCATGCCCAGCAACGCCGCATCCAGCACCGCCTGCCCGCTGTTGCAGCGCCAGTTGCCTTGCACCCGCTGGCTCAACTCCCGCCCATCCTGTTGCAACACCCAAAGGTCGGAGCTGCCGATCAGGCAGTTGTGCCGCGCCAGTTCCGACAGACTGTGGGGCCGTCCATAGCGCTCCAGGTAGGCAGGGGAGGCGCACAGGTACATGCGCCGTGGGGCGAGGCGGGTGGCCACAAGGCGTGAGTCCTGCAAGCGCCCGAGGCGTATGGCCAGGTCCATCCCTTCATGCACCAGGTCCAATGTGCGGTTGCTCAGTTCCACTTCGACGCGCAATTGCGGATACAGGGCCATGAAGCGCGTCACCAGGGGCACGATGAAGCGTTCGCCGTAAGCCACCGCACAGGTCATGCGCAACAGGCCTTTGGGTTCGCTGGCCAGATCGCCCATGGCGCGCAGGGCTTCTTCGCGCCCGTCCTGCAAGCGCTGGCAGTGTTGCAGGAAGGTCTGGCCGGCCTCGCTCAAGGTCACCCGCCGGGTACTGCGGTACAGAAGCCGTGTTTGCAGGCGCTCTTCCAGGCGGGCGATCTGCCGGCTGATGTGCGAGGACGAAACACCCAGGCGTTCGGCGGCGGCGGTGAACTGACCTGACTCGGCCACCGCGACGAATTCATCGATGCCTTCCCAGCGACTGCTCATTGATTATCCCTGTATGGCAATAATGTTTTTACTTCAGTCGGATTATTCATCAAAAGCGCCTGAATTACACTGGCACGCAGCAACCATCCCTTGTCTGGAGTCCCGTTGATGATCAAGTCCCGCGCCGCTGTTGCCTTCGAGGCCAAGAAACCCCTGGAAATCGTCGAAGTCGACGTGGCCATGCCCAAGGCCGGCGAAGTGCTCCTGCGTGTGGTGGCCAGCGGTGTCTGCCACACCGATGCCTACACCCTGTCGGGCGCTGACCCGGAAGGCATCTTCCCGTCGATTCTCGGTCACGAGGGCGGTGCGATCGTCGAAGCAGTGGGCGAGGGCGTTACATCGGTCGCCGTCGGCGACCATGTGATCCCGCTGTACACCCCCGAATGCGGACAGTGCAAATTCTGCCGCTCGGGCAAGACCAACCTGTGCCAGGCCATTCGCGCCACCCAAGGCAAGGGCCTGATGCCTGACGGCACCACCCGTTTCTCCTACAAAGGCCAGCAACTGTTCCACTACATGGGCACCTCGACCTTCTCCGAGTACACCGTGTTGCCGGAAATCTCCGTGGCCAAGATCGCCAAGGATGCGCCGCTGGAGAAGGTCTGCCTGCTCGGTTGCGGCGTCACCACCGGTATCGGCGCCGTGCTCAACACCGCCAAGGTCAAGGCTGGCGACACCGTGGCCATCTTCGGGCTGGGCGGCATCGGCCTGTCGGCAGTGATCGGCGCGGTGAAGGCCAAAGCCTCGCGCATCATCGCCATCGACATCAACCCGGCCAAATTCGAGATCGCTCGTCAACTGGGCGCCACCGACTGCGTCAACCCGAAAGACTACGACCGCCCTATCCAGGAAGTGATCGTCGATCTCACCGACGGTGGTGTGGACTTCTCCTTCGAATGTATCGGCAATGTGCAACTGATGCGTGCCGCGCTGGAGTGCTGCCACAAGGGCTGGGGCGAGTCGGTGATCATCGGCGTGGCCGGTGCCGGCCAGGAAATTTCCACCCGTCCGTTCCAGCTGGTGACCGGCCGCGTCTGGCGTGGTTCGGCATTCGGCGGCGTGCGTGGTCGCAGCGAGCTGCCGAGCTACGTGGAAATGTCGCAGAAAGGCGAAATCCCGCTGGATACCTTCATCACCCACACCATGGGCCTGGAGGACATCAACAAAGCCTTCGACCTGATGCATGAAGGCAAGAGCATCCGTAGCGTCATCCACTTCTGAGGTCTGTCATGAGCCTGGAAAACATCTCCTGCCAGAAGAGCTTCGGCGGCTGGCACAAGCGCTACCGCCACCACTCCAAGGTGCTGGGCTGCGACATGGTGTTCGCCGTGTACCTGCCGCCGCAGGCCGAGCAGGGCGAGAAGCTGCCGGTGCTGTACTGGCTCAGCGGTCTGACTTGCACGGACGAGAACTTCATGCAGAAGGCCGGCGCCCAGCGCCTGGCCGCAGAGCTTGGCCTGATCATCGTCGCGCCCGACACCAGCCCGCGGGGCGAGCAGGTGCCGGGAGACCCGGATGGCGCCTGGGACTTTGGCCTGGGCGCAGGCTTCTACCTCAACGCCACCCAGCAGCCCTGGGCTCAGCATTACCGCATGCACGACTATGTGGTGCAGGAGCTGCCCGCCTTGGTCGAGGCGCATTTCCCGGCTTCTGGCCTTCGCAGCATCAGCGGTCACTCCATGGGTGGCCATGGGGCCCTGGTGTGCGCTTTGCGCAACCCCGGGCGCTACCGTTCGGTGTCGGCATTTTCGCCAATCAGCAATCCGATGGATTGCCCGTGGGGCGAGAAAGCCTTCTCCCGTTACCTGGGGGACGACCGGGCGCGCTGGCGCGAATGGGATGCCAGCGTGCTGCTGGCCGAGACAGCCGCCGGGCAATGTCCGCCGCTGCTGGTCGACCAGGGTGACCGGGATGACTTTCTCGAGAAGCAGCTCAAGCCGCAGGCGCTGGAGCAAGCTGCGCGCAAGGGGGGGCATGAGCTGACCCTACGTCTACAGCCTGGCTACGACCACAGCTATTACTTCATCGCCAGCTTCATCGATGAACACCTGCGTCATCACGCGGTGGCGTTGGGCAGGGTCTGAACCGGGGGGGCCGCTTTGCGGCCCTTTCGCGGCTTAGGGCACTGTGGGGAAAGGGGTTGCAAAGCAGCCCCAATATCCAGCAAAGCAGGTAGAATCCAGCCCTGACTCATTCAGGGCTTTTTCTTATGCGTATTGGCCACGGCTACGATGTGCACCGTTTCTGCGACGGTGATTTCATTACCCTGGGTGGGGTGCGTATCCCCCACAAATACGGCCTGCTGGCCCATTCCGACGGCGATGTGCTGCTGCACGCGCTGAGCGATGCCTTGCTTGGCGCTGCGGCGTTGGGCGACATCGGCAAGCATTTCCCCGATACCGACCCTCAGTTCAAAGGGGCTGACAGCCGCGTGCTGCTGCGCCATGTGGTCGGCATCGTCCAGGCCAAGGGCTGGAAGGTCGGCAACGTCGACACCACCATCATTGCCCAGGCACCCAAGATGGCACCGCATATCCAGACCATGCGCCAGTTGATCGCCGAAGACCTGCAGGTCGAACTCGATCAGGTCAACGTCAAGGCCACCACCACCGAGAAGCTGGGCTTCACCGGCCGTGAGGAGGGCATCGCCGTGCATGCGGTGGCCCTGTTGCTGCCCGCATGACCGAACTGGATCTGCTGGGCCCGCGTGCCTCGGGCGAGTCGCTGGGGCACGCCGTGCTCAAGGCGGTGGCCGAAGACTTCCAGGTCGATGAAGTACTGGATATTCCCCTCTCCGGTCAGGGCGAGCACCTCTGGCTGTGGGTCGAAAAACGTGACCTGAACACCGAAGAAGCCGCCCGTCGACTGGCGCGCGCCGCCGGCGTGCCGGTGCGCTCGATCAGCTATGCCGGGCTCAAGGACCGACAGGCCCTGACCCGCCAGTGGTTCAGCCTGCACCTGCCGGGCAAGGCCGACCCGGACCTGTCCCGTGCCGAGGATGCCAGCCTGCGGGTGCTCAAGCAGGTGCGTCACCAGCGCAAGCTTCAGCGCGGCGCTCATTCGGCCAATGGCTTCACCTTGCGCCTCACGGCCCTTGCGGCCGATCACCAGGCGCTCGACGCACGTCTGGAGCACCTCAAGCAGCACGGGGTGCCCAACTATTTCGGTAGCCAGCGCTTTGGCCATGACGGCGGCAACGTGCATGACGCCCGTCAGTGGGCCGAGCGCAAGGCCCTGCCAGAGCAGCGTAATATCCGCTCGCGGCTGTTGTCCGCCGCGCGCAGCTACGTGTTCAACCAGGTGCTGGCTGCGCGTGTCGCCGATCGTAGCTGGAACGCCGCGCAGGTCGGCGACTTGCTGGCCTTCACCGACAGCCGCAGTTTCTTTGCAGCGGGCGAGCAGGAGTGTGCCGATCCACGGCTGGCGATCCTCGACCTGCACCCCACCGGACCGCTCTGGGGCGAAGGCGCCTCACCGGCCAGCGGCGAGACGTCTATGCTGGAGACAGCCATCGGCGATCAGCATCTGGCGCTGTGCCAGTGGTTGGCACAGGCAGGCATGAGTCACGAACGACGCATCCTGCGGCTCCCTATTGGCGGGCTGACGTGGCATTATCCCGAGCCTGATATCCTGCAACTGGAATTCGTCCTTCCGGCCGGATGCTTCGCCACCGTAGTGGTGCGCGAGCTCGTCGATCTGGTGCCGGCAGGGCAGACGGACAGCCCATGCGTATTCTGATTTCGAATGACGACGGTGTTACCGCACCCGGCCTTGCCGCGCTGCATGCTGCGTTGGTGGACTATGCCGAGTGCGTGGTGATTGCCCCGGATCAAGACAAGAGCGGTGCGAGCAGTTCGCTGACGCTGGACCGACCGCTGCATCCGCAGACCCTGGCCAACGGCTTCATCAGCCTCAACGGCACGCCGACCGACTGCGTACACCTGGGGCTCAATGGGTTGCTGCCCGAGACGCCCGAGATGGTCGTGTCCGGTATCAACCTGGGGGCCAACCTGGGGGACGACGTGCTCTATTCCGGCACGGTCGCCGCGGCATTGGAGGGGCGCTTCCTGGGCGGTACGTCGCTGGCGTTCTCGCTGTTGTCGCGCCTGCCGGACAACCTGCCGACGGCGGCCTATATCGCCCGCCGTCTGGTGGAGGCGCAGTCGCGTCTGGAGCTGCCTCCTCGCACCGTGCTCAATGTGAACATCCCCAACCTGCCCCTGGAACACATTCGTGGCATCCAGCTCACCCGTCTCGGCCATCGGGCACGGGCGGCGGCGCCGACCAAGGTGGTCAACCCGCGCGGCAAGGAAGGCTACTGGATCGCCGTGGCCGGTGACGCCGAGGACGGCGGGCCTGGGACCGACTTCCACGCGGTGATGCAGGGGTATGTGTCGATCACCCCGCTGCAACTGGACCGCACCTTCAACGAAGCCTTCGAGCGTCTCGACGGCTGGCTGGAGGGACTGCTCTGATGCGCGAACAGGACGATCTGCTGCGCCGAGGTATCGGCATGACCTCCCAGCGTACGCGGGAGCGATTGATCCAGCGTCTGTATGAAGAAGGCGTCTCGAACACCCAGGTGCTCGATGTCATCCGTCGTACCCCGCGCCATCTGTTCGTCGATGAGGCACTGGCGCACCGGGCCTATGAGGACACCGCGCTGCCGATCGGGCACAACCAGACCATCTCTCAGCCGTTCATGGTGGCGCACATGAGCGAGCTGTTGCTGGAGGCGGGGCCGTTGGACAAGGTCCTGGAGATCGGTACGGGTTCGGGCTACCAGACCGCCATTCTGGCGCAGTTGGTGGAACGGGTGTTTTCGGTGGAGCGGATCAAGGTTCTGCAGGATCGGGCCAAGGAGCGTCTGGTCGAGCTCAATCTGCGCAACGTGGTGTTTCGCTGGGGCGATGGCTGCGAGGGATGGCCTGCGCTGGCGCCCTACAATGGCATCATCGTGACCGCCGTGGCACCGGAAGTTCCCCAGGCCTTGCTGGACCAGCTGGCACCGGGCGGGCGCATGGTGATCCCGGTGGGCGCTGCCGGGGAGTCCCAGCAGTTGATGTTGATCGTGCGCGAGGAGCATGGGTTCTCCCGCCGCGTACTGGGCGCCGTGCGTTTCGTGCCATTGCTCAATGGCCCGGTGGCGTGAGGGTGCGCTGAATATTTGCGTCGTCGACGAATTCTTGTGCCGCGAACCTGTCTATCGTGCGGGGTTTCGTCGCGCTTTTCGCGGCGCCTGAGCCAGCCACCCAAGCCGGTCTGTCTCGTTTATAATTGCAACAATATTGCATTTCGTATCGTCATATCGTTTTTCGGCACCATGAGGGGAGCGCGGGTGGGTCACACAATCATGCGGCAACGCAAGGATCGGTCGGTTTTCAAGCTTCTGGTGATTGCGCTGGCCATGGCGACATCGCTGGCGGGCTGCTCCAGCACCGGTTCGAGTGGCGCCCGTGTGGTAGATCGCAATAACACGGTACCCAAGCGCCCGACCGTCACCTCCGGGCAGTATGTGGTCAAGCCTGGCGACACCCTGTACTCCATCGCCTTCCGCTACGGCTGGGACTACAAGGAGCTGGCCGCGCGCAACGGCATTCCGGCGCCCTATACCATTCGCCCCGGCCAGCCGATCCGCTTCAGCAGCGGCAGCGGTGGCAGCACCACGGTGGTGTCCAGCCCATCCTCCTCGAGCAAGACCACGGTCATCCGCCGCCCAGTGGGAAGCACCTCCACGCCGCCTGCCAGCAACAGCAGCAAACCGGTCACACCACCCGCAACGACCACCGCCCCAGTGGTCACGCAGGTGCCCGCCGCCGAGCGTTCCGTGGGGGGCTGGACCTGGCCTGCCAACGGTGTGCTGATTGGAAAATTCGCTTCAAACGGTAGTTTGAATAAAGGCATTGATATCGCCGGTGATTTGGGACAGCCTGTTTTTGCTGCGTCTGGTGGTTCAGTGGTGTACGCCGGGAGTGGCTTGAGGGGCTACGGCGAGCTGATCATCATCAAGCACAACGATACCTACGTCAGTGCCTACGGTCATAACCGCAGGCTTTTGGTTCGGGAGGGGCAGCAGGTCAAGGCAGGGCAGACGATCGCTGAAATGGGGTCCACGGGCACTGATCGGGTGAAGCTGCATTTCGAGATTCGCCGCCAGGGTAAACCCGTCGATCCGCTCCAGTTCTTGCCACGTCGTTGATCTTTGCACCCGGCCTGTTCCTGCTGACGTAGAGGGGACAGGCTCCAGCGCTGCCAGGGAAACAGGTGCCGCTCGAGTCTGAGTTCGAACTCAGCAAAGGACTATAACAATGGCTCTCAGCAAAGAAGTGCCGGAGTTTGACATCGACGATGACCTCCTGTTGATGGAGACGGGCATCGTTTTGGAAACGGATGTGGTGTCAGACGAACCTGCTGTACCTTCGGTTCGGACCAAGGCCAAACAAGGCTCATCGCTCAAACAGCACAAGTACATCGATTACAGCCGGGCGCTCGACGCCACCCAGCTGTATCTCAACGAAATCGGCTTCTCTCCACTGCTCTCCCCCGAAGAGGAAGTGCACTACGCACGCCTGTCGCAAAAAGGCGATCCGGCTGGCCGTAAGCGCATGATCGAGAGCAACCTGCGCCTGGTGGTCAAGATCGCGCGTCGCTACGTCAATCGTGGCCTGTCGCTGCTCGACCTGATCGAAGAGGGCAACCTCGGCCTGATCCGCGCGGTGGAGAAGTTCGACCCGGAGCGTGGTTTCCGATTCTCGACCTATGCGACCTGGTGGATTCGCCAGACGATCGAGCGGGCGATCATGAACCAGACCCGCACCATCCGCCTGCCGATCCACGTGGTCAAGGAACTCAACGTCTACCTGCGTGCCGCGCGGGAGCTGACCCAGAAGCTCGACCATGAGCCATCCCCGGAGGAAATCGCCGGGCTGCTGGAAAAACCGGTAGCCGAGGTCAAGCGCATGCTTGGGCTCAACGAGCGTGTCTCTTCGGTGGACGTTTCGCTCGGCCCGGACTCCGATAAGACCCTGCTCGATACCCTGACGGACGATCGCCCGACGGACCCATGCGAGCTGCTGCAAGATGACGACCTCTCCCAGAGCATCGATCAATGGCTGGGCGAGCTGACCGACAAGCAGCGTGAGGTGGTGGTGCGTCGATTCGGCCTGCGTGGCCACGAGAGCAGTACCCTTGAGGATGTAGGGCTGGAAATCGGCCTGACCCGGGAGCGAGTGCGGCAGATCCAGGTCGAGGGGCTCAAGCGTCTGCGCGAGATCCTCGAAAAGAACGGTCTCTCGAGCGAGTCGCTGTTCCAGTAAACGCGAGTGCAACGCCCAACGCCCCGATCTCGGGGCGTTTTTGTATCTGCAAGGATTGTTTACTTTGCTACCTACGTTGCTTTGCGTGTAAGAGATCGCTTACTCATGGTGTAAGACTTCCCCGTAAGGATCAGTAAATCATTGTCGTTTCTAAGCGATCTATTTAGGTAAACAACTGAAATATAACGGCTTTTTTGATATTAAAAGATGTGTCGGCTGTAGCGTTTTGAGAGGTTTAGCCCTTGCTCACCAGGCAGGAATGGCTAGTATTCGAACTGTGTCGACGGACTGACACAGCCTTCAAGGATGAAGGTCAAGGACATCGCAAGATGCGATTCATCAGGATGATGTTTAGGACAAGCAGGGACTACGGAAAAAATGTGGGCGGGTCAAACCGCCCCTTTTTTTGCCTTGAATTTAGTGGCAGGGGCCACCCCTCGGGTTTGTGGAAGCGCCCACGAACCGATCGATTCCCCGCTTGGCTTCGAATGAAGTCATCTCGGCCCTTGAGGCTGCGTTGCAGCCCCATCGCCAGTTCGCCAGCCCCTACAAAAACGGGCGTACTTTCGAGTGAATACACACAAATGAAAAAGGCCCCAATTGGGGCCTTTTCGTATCCAGACGCTATCAGCGTTCCAGATCTGCAATCTTGCCAGGCTTGCCATCCCACTCTTCAGCGTCAGGCAGGGCATCCTTACGCTCGGTGATGTTCGGCCAGATCTCCGCCAGTTCGGCGTTGAGCTCGATGAAGTTCTCCATGCCGGCAGGCACTTCGTCTTCCGAGAAAATGGCTTGGGCTGGGCATTCCGGTTCGCACAGGGCGCAGTCGATGCACTCGTCCGGGTGGATGACCAGGAAGTTCGGGCCTTCGTAGAAGCAGTCCACCGGACAGACTTCCACGCAGTCGGTGTACTTGCATTTGATGCAGTTGTCGGTGACGACGAAGGTCATTTCTAATTTTCTCCTCAGGCGACGGCGGCGGCCCTTCCTCATCAGGGCCGCGCGGTTTACAGGCATTGGCTGCAGGCCAGGCTAATAACCTGCAGCACCAGCAAACCGCGGCGGATTCTACCAGTTTGTAATGGACGCCGTTATAACAGGTTTTTCAGTTGATATAGCGTTTCGATAGCTTGGCGTGGCGTCATGTTGTCCAGGTCCAGCTTGCCCAGCTTCTCGATGGCTGGATGTGGCAGGCTGGCGAACAGATCGCTCTGGTGCGGCACCTGCGGCTCGCCCTTGGCAGCCTGGATCGGCTGTTCATGGGGCAAGCTGGTGGTCTCCAGACGGCCCAGGTGTTCGCGGGCTCGCTGGATCACCGGCGAGGGCACGCCAGCCAGTTGCGCCACGGCCAGGCCATAGCTCTGGCTGGCAGGGCCCGGCAGGACGTGGTGCAGGAAGACGATCCGCTCGTTGTGCTCGGTGGCGTTCAGGTGCACGTTGGCCACCAGCGGCTCGCTCTCCGGCAGCACGGTCAGCTCGAAGTAGTGCGTGGCGAACAGGGTGTAGGCGCGTAAGTGGGCCAGACGTTCGGCCGCGGCCCAGGCCAGGGACAAGCCATCGAAGGTGCTGGTGCCACGGCCCACTTCGTCCATCAGCACCAGGCTGCGGTCGGTGGCGTTGTGCAGGATGTTCGCGGTTTCGCTCATCTCGACCATGAACGTCGAGCGGCCACCGGCCAAATCGTCGCTCGAGCCAATACGGGTGAAGATGCGGTCTACCAGCGACAGTTCGCAGCGCGCCGCCGGCACGAAGCTGCCGATGTGCGCCATCAGTACGATCAAGGCGGTCTGGCGCATATAGGTGGATTTACCACCCATGTTCGGGCCGGTGATGATCAGCATGCGCGTGCTGTTGTCCAGCGCCAGGTCGTTGGCCACGAACGGCGTGGTCAGCACCTGCTCGACGACCGGGTGGCGACCTTGATCGATGCGCAGGCAAGGCTCGTCGACAAAGCTTGGGCAGTTCAGGTCCAGGTTCAGGGCCCGTTCGGCCAGGTTGCTCAGCACGTCCAGTTCGGCCAGGGCCGCGGCGCTGTCCTGCAACGGTGCCAGGTGGCCGATCAGGGTCTCGAGCAAGGCGTCATAGAGCATCTTTTCCCGGGCCAGGGCGCGGCTCTTGGCCGACAGCGCCTTGTCCTCGAAGGCCTTGAGCTCGGGGGTGATGAAGCGCTCGGCGCCCTTGAGGGTCTGGCGCCGGATGTAGTCGGCTGGCGCCTGTTCGGCTTGCTTGGTCGGCAGCTCGATGAAATAGCCGTGCACCCGGTTGTAGCCGACCTTGAGGTTGGCCAGGCCTGTGCGGGCCTTTTCGCGGGCTTCCAGATCGATCAGGAACTGGCCGGCGTTCTCGCTCATGGCCAGCAGTTCGTCCAGCTCAGCGTCGTAGCCGGTCTTGAGTACACCGCCGTCGCGGATGACCGCTGGCGGATTGTCCAGAATCGCGCGCTCCAGCAAGCTGGCCAGCTCCGGATAGGTGCCGGTGATGGCGGCCAGGCGTGCAAGGTGCGGTGCTTCGAGCTCGGCCATGGCGTTCTGCAGCTCGGGCAGGGCGCTGAGGGCATCGCGCAGGCGCGCGAGGTCTCGCGGACGGGCGTTGCGCAGGCCGATACGCGCGAGGATCCGCTCGATATCGCCGATTTCCTTGAGCTGCGGTTGCAGCTTCTCGAAGCGGTAGCTGTCCAGCAGGCAGCGGATCGAGTCCTGGCGGGCCTTGAGTACCTTGAGGTCGCGCAACGGGCGGTTCAGCCAGCGGGTCAGCAGGCGGCTGGCCATGGCGGTCTGGCAACGGTCGATGACCGATTGCAGGGTGTTGTCGCGACCACCGGCCAGGTTGATGTCCAGCTCCAGGTTGCGCCGGCTGGCGCCATCGAGGATCACGGTGTCATCCATGCGCTCATGGCGCAGGCTGCGCAGGTGAGGCAGGGTGGTGCGCTGGGTTTCCTTGGCGTAGGTCAGCAGGCAGCCGGCGGCGCCGATGGCCAGGGTCAGCTTGTCGCAGCCAAAGCCCTTGAGGTCCTGGGTCGCGAACTGCTGGCACAGGCTCTTGCGCGCCGAGTCTCGGTCGAAGTCCCAGGGCGCGCGGCGGCGGCAGCCTGGGCGTTTCTCGGCTGGCAGGCCCTGGGGCCAGTCGTCGGGGATCAACAGCTCGACCGGGTTGATGCGTTCGAGCTCGGCCAAGAGGTTTTCCCAGCCTTTGATCTCCTGCACGGTGAAGTTGCCGCTGGTGATGTCCAGTACGGCCAGGCCGAACAGGCGCTCGTCACCGAGCAGGGCAGCGATGAGATTGTCGCGGCGCTCGTCGAGCAGCGCTTCATCGCTGACCGTGCCAGGGGTGATGATCCGCACCACCTGGCGTTCCACCGGGCCCTTGCTGGTGGCCGGATCGCCGATCTGCTCGCAGATCACCACCGACTCGCCCAACTTGACCAGCTTGGCCAGGTAGCCTTCCAGCGAGTGGAAGGGGATCCCGCACATGGGGATCGACTGGCCGGCGGACTGGCCACGGGCGGTCAGGGTGATATCAAGCAGTTTGGCGGCTTTCTTCGCGTCTTCGTAGAAGATCTCGTAGAAATCGCCCATGCGGTAGAACATCAGCTGGTCTGGGTGCTGGTTTTTCAGCTTCCAGTACTGCTGCATCATCGGGGTATGATCGGAAAGACTGGACATTCAAGGCCTTGAAGCGATGCGTCTATTAGACAATTGCGAAACGTCTAATACTACAGGCTTTTTTTCGGCATTGCTGGAGGCTGTGCTACGTCAATTTCGCGCAGGCGAAGGTAGCGCTTGGTCATCCTGGCATCGGCGTGTCCGCCGAGCTTTTGGGCGTCGTTACCCTGCTTATCGGTGTCAGTCAGCGACTTGGCTCGCAGGTCATGAATGGTGGCGCCGGAGACATTGGCTTGTTCGCAAGCTTTCTTGAACGCCTGTTTCACGGTTTCGTAGGAGACAGGCTTCCCGCCACCGCGGGTGCAGAAAAGCGTCAGGCCGCGAACCTTCCTGGGCAGCGCCTTCGCCCTGGCAATCAACGCCTCCAGGTCCGGTGTCATTCCTACAATGAGCTTCGCTCCGGTCTTCTGCTGGTCGAAGGCGATACCCTTGTCGCTGATATCCGCCAGCTTGATGGCCAGCACGTCGCCGATCCGCTGACCGGTGAGATAGCACATCTCTAGGATGGAGCGGATGTAGGGCGATGCAGCGCCGCAAATGGCCGAGAACTCTTCATCGGTGATGTACCGATCCCGCTTCTTCTCGGCGTGTCGCTTGATGCCGGTGCATGGGTTCGAGTCGACGATCTGCTGCTCCAGGGCGTAGGCGAACACCATGCGCAGGAAGGAGATAACCCGGTTTGCCATGTTCGGCGTATCCGACATGTGTAGCTTGAGTGCAGCAACATGCCTCGGTAGCACCTGGCGCGGCTCGAACTCTGCCAAGTTCTTCTTGAGCCGCTCCGCCGCCGCCTCATATTGCTTGATGGTGTTTTCAGCCAGTCGGCCCCGCATCGAGTCGAGGGCGTCATCGATCAACTTGGGCATGCCGCCCTGGCCCTTCCCGCCCATGAGTTTTGCATAGGCCAGAAGGGCGCCTTGATAGTCGCTATCCAGACGCTCCCACTTTCCCTTCCTGACCAGGTAGTACGCTCCGTGCTTCATGTACATGCACGGCGGTAGATGCCTGTCCTTCTTTCGCGGCCTCATCGGTCGTCCCTTCTGTCAAAACCGGAGTTCCGGCCCTTTCTTCTCGGCCATGCCGCCTAAACGGGCGAGCACGACCTGTCTCAACACCTTCGGCTTGCCGTCGGCGCCAATCACGAATCCAAATTTCTCATCCCGCAGCCAGCGGACCTGGTCCTTCGGGCGGAGGTAGCCAGTCATGTCGGCTACCTCATCCGGTGTCATGAACATGGTTTCTTCTCCACGCCGCCGGTGGCGGCAGGTTGGTGGTCAGGCCAGATCAGCCAGGGCGAACACGATCCCGCGGCAGTAGGGCGCTTCGTCCTCTACGACTTCGAAGGTCGCGTGCGGAATGTCGGTCTTGTAGGTCCAGGAGTAGCCATCCTCCTTGCACCACAGGGCTTCGATAGGCATGGCATTTGCCTTGCGCTGGTAATACTTCATGGCCCCATCGCTGTCGCGATCGTCGAGGCAATCTGGGTCGGGAAGCGGGCCGTCCTGGTCGACGTAGGCATAGCCCCCGTCGTAGCAGCCGATCTCCTCACGGCGGGCGCCGTAGAATTCCATCAGGTCGTCGCTGGCGCCGCAGAGGATCACCAAGCCGGAGCTCTGCGCGGCGACGATCAGTGCACCAGGGATGCGGACGGGATACTCAAGGCCGTTCAGTTGGGCGGCCAGCTCTTCTTTCGTCATGGCAATAGCTCTCCATGCCCGCGCATGTCGGCGGGCTTGAGTAGTTGTGGGAGGGGTTAGGCTGAAGCTGGGCGCTTCATGAAGGTGATCCAGTGCGTTTTTTCGCGCTTGCCGGACTTGTGGCCAAACAGGGGTTTCTCATCGGTCAGGGCCAGCAGCTCGCTGACCAGCACCTGGGTTTCGTTCCACTTGAAGATCAGGATTCCTTCGGGTTCCAGCACGCGGAAACACTCAGCAAAGCCTTGTCGGATGTCCTCTCGCCAGTCGCTGGTGAGCACTCCGTACTTGGCGCGCATCCAGCTATCTACGCCGGCGCGGGTGAGGTGGGGTGGATCGAACACTACCAGGCGGAAGGTTGAGGCCTCGAAGGGCAGGCTACGGAAGTCCATCAGCACGTCGGGCTCAACCTTCAACACCCTGCCATCGCAGAGCAGGTGTTCCTCGTCGCGGATGTCACCGAACAGTGCCCGCTGGTCCTGTTTGTCGAACCACATCATGCGGCTGGCGCTGCAAGGGTCGAGCACTTTTGCGGCGGCGGTCACGGCATCAGCTCCTTCGGCACCTGGACGGTATCGCCAAGCTTGGCGGCGACGATGGCACGACATGCGGCGACAAGGTAGTCAGGCCCGATTGCCGAAAATGGCTCGCCTGAGGCTACGATCACCTCTGCACGAATCAGCCCATCCGAAAAGCTGAAGGTTGGGTGATGCTTGTCGATCAGCGGCCCGGCCAGCGCCCAGTCCTCGTGCGGGTTGTACAGTCGCTCCCACTTGAGCGCTTCACCGTGCTGAATCCGAAAAACGCGCCACGGGTTTCCGTAATGCGGGCCAACCAGGTAGGGATCCAGTTCTTCGGCAACGGCTACCGCCCAGGCCAACTGCCAGCCCTGCAGGTCTGCCGTCTTCACTTCGATCAGGTCGGTCATTGCGCCACCTGCTTTGCCTTGGCCGCTTTGGTGCGCTCGATGTTGCAGAACTTGCTCTTGCGCTGGATATCCTTGAAGTTGCGGCAACCGGACATGAATAGGGTGGAGGTCAGGTCCTTACGACTCCGACCAACTTCCATCACCCCTTTCACACCATGGCGGCAGAGCACGTATGCACTCTTGTAATCGCCACTGCGCAGCATCGTTGTGTAGAACGCCAGGCGCATTGCCAGGCGCCAACTGTCGCTGTCGTCGGACGGGCGCATGCGACGGGTGTAAAGCTGACCTTTGCGATACTTGCTCACAGCTGATACCTCTCATCAATCCAGCGCCCAGGCGCCATAGCGGGTGTAGGTTCGGGTTGTGTTTCGTGCGGGGAGAGCTGGCGCTGGTTGCCGGCCTGCAGCTGGCTGTCGGGGATGCAGCTGATGCCGACCCCATTGAGCAGGTAGCAGGTGACGCCGCGCTGGCTGTCGTGCTGCACGTCGATGACGTTCTCGGTTGCGCTGGCGCCGGTGGCAAGCAGCAGGAGGCAGAGGGCGAGGCGGGTCATGGCTGCACCGCCGGGCTGTCCTTGTCAAGCTGGCAGCCGTTGTTGCAGCCCCCGCATGCCCCGCATTGATCCTTGCGGCGTGCCCACTGCACATGCGGGCCGTCTTCTGTGTCGAAGATGCCCATCAGGAACCACTCCGGTCCAGGCGACTGAGGATCCCAGCCGTTGCAGTGGGCTTCGCCGTCCCAGTAGGGGTGGCGAAGCAGGTCACCATCCATGTCGCTCGTCTTCAGCTCAAGGCCCTGCTCGGCTGCCCAGGCTTTGAATGGGCCGGGGTCTTCAGTTCCGCCAAAATCCGGGATGCCTGGATGGCGCCACCAGCCTTCCTTGTCGCGTTTGACCTCTACAGGGCCAAACGGCTTCGTCTTGTGCGCGGAGCAAAGGGTCACGTAGTGCACGTCGCTGTACTCGCCGCCACCGCAGCTGTACTCGATTCGGCACCCGCACTGCGCTGGCTTGCCATTGACGAAGGAGATCTTTTCTTCGGGCACGATGATTCCTTGGCCGCCATATCGCGGCAGTGAATAGAGGGGAGAGGGGTTAGAAATCGAGAGAGTATTCAGCCTGGTAGGCTTCTTGCGGGGTCTGTCCACGCGCCCAGTTGTATTCCTTCCACAGCTCTGGCATGCCGGGCGTGTGACCGTGCTTTGCGGCCAATGCCACCAGCTCGGCCCACCACTGTTCCCAGCTCATGGCTGGCGTTCCAGGGCGGCGCGGCAATGCTCGTCGTATATCCGTTGCGCCTCGTCGTCACCTTTCAGGCAGCCGCACAGGTATGGGTTGGCGGTGTAGTCGATATGGCAAAGGCGATTCGGGTATGGGGCAGCAGGCTTTATTGGCTCTGCGCTGGCGGATAGAGCTGCGTCGATAAGCTCTCGCGTCTCGTCCAGGCCGGCGTACTCATCCCAGTATTCGCGCTGAAGTGTCTCCTTCAGCTTGTGCAGCAGCGCATCGCCCGCGGCCATCCGGGCGGCCATGGCCGCCACCTTGTTGGCGGATCGGTCGTATTCGCCCTTCGCCTCCCCAAGCTCTTCCTGGAGTTGCTTGACCTCTTCCTCAAGCTGGATGATCTGGTGTGCGCTGTACCGGCACATCTCCAGTTCGCTGGCTGCCGCTGGGTCTGCATTGAAGTGCTGGCGAAGCTCGTCCTCATTCCAATGGCTGCCGTAGTCGCCGGTATCGGCAATGGCGTGGCTGCCGATGAATTCGTCCAGGCCGGTCTCGGCATCCAGCTGGGCGATCATCTCGACTACCTCTGCGCGGCCTTGCGCCCTGGCAACCAGCAGCTCCTGCTTCAGTCGCTCAACCTCGCCGGTGTCGAACATTGGCCCGAATGGCGTGATGGTCTTGCCGCTAGTCGCCGCATCCCTATCTGCCTCTTCTTTGGTCCACCAGAAGGCAGTACCAACCATCCAGGCTATTGGCTCGGGGTGGGGCTGCGGGGCTGGCGCGAGCACCTTGATGTGCGTCCGGCCGCCAAAGTAGTGCCAGTCGATCTTCCAGCCGGTGACAGCGGAAAGGCTCTGGCAAATAGTTTCTGCCGCATGCTTTGGCACGTCGCCAACCAGGCAGGCGCTGACGCCATTCTTGAACACGTCATCTGCGCAGGGCGGCAGCTTGTCGCTGACCATCTCGGTGTTGCTGGATCGGTTTTCTGTGGGCATGGGTAACTCCGTGTCAGGCGGCCTTGTGGCTTTCGGGTGTCCAGTCGGCCCAGCCGATAACTGGCATTCTGGTCTTGGGGCTGAGGATCTTCTTTCCCTTCTCGTCGAGCAGGGCGGCCTTGCAGCGAATCTTCAGGTCGCGGCATGCGCCGGCCTTCTTAGCCAGTTCGATGAACTGCCTGGCGTGCTGCGGCGTGTCGAACAGGGCACTGAGCTGCTTCACCTTCACGCCGGCCATGATGGCGTCGGCGTTGCGCTGAACGGCCTCAACCCACTCTTCAAGCGTGATCTCCACTGGCGGAACCCCAGGCTTGCCGCTGGGCCTGGTGTTCTTGGTGCTTTTTCGGGCGTCGGCAAGCGCCTGAGCGGCGGTCATGCCAAAAACTGCGAACGTGCTCATGGCTCACTCCAGGCAGTCCAGGGCTTTCTGCAGCAACTGCTCTACTGAAAGCTCGTGATCATCGGGGTCAAGTGCGCTCCGTATCCAGCGGCAGGCGTCCTCGGCGTTGTCTCGCAGCTCATCGGCATCGCGTGATTCTTCGTCGAGCTGGTCTTCCAGGCGGCGGATTTCCTCACGCAGCTCTTCTGCAGCTGCGCTTGGGTCAAGGCCTTGCTCGGTGATACGTCGTGCGAGCTCCGCTGCTGCGCCCGGCTCGAGCGCGGCGTAGTGCAGAAGCTCATCTTCTTTCAGGGCATTCACAGGGATGCTCACGGCAATCTCCATTGCAGGCGCCGCCCTCGCCGGGGAGGCGTTATCGTTGAATAGGGGAAGGCGCTGGCGGGCAGCGCGGGTCAGGCGGAGTAGAGGCGCTCGAAGTCATTGGCCGGCAGCTTGGGACGAGCCCGGAACTCCTTGAGTGCGGCCTTGTAGGTTGCCTTTGCTTCCTTCATGGTCGGGGCCCACTCGCCGGCAACCTCAAGTTCTTGGTAGGGCGACCAGCTGTCGAAGCTGTAACGGCGTCGATGCTGCTGGTAGGCGCTTCCTCGGGGGTAGCGGACCATTCGATATTCCCGATTCCGCCACTCGCCGCGCATTTGGTACTGCGGCATGTTGATGCCGAGGAAGTGAGCGAAGCCGTCGTAACACTCGCACTCGTCAAGGTAGGCATCAAACTTGGTGTACTTCCGAGGCGGGGGAGCCGGTGGCAGCTTTTCCCGCGCAAACTGCTTCCCTTCTGGCGTTGCCCGGTACACGACATCGCCAGGCTCACAGAAGGCCGGTGCCTTGCCGCGCGTCATCAGGCCGGCCTCGACCAGCACATCGAGGTTGTTGGCGTCGTCATAGCCGGGGCTGGTCAGGAAGTGGTTTCGGCTGCTGAGTCGGCATTCTGGATGCAGGCCCAGCGTATGCCAGAGCAGCTCAAGCTGCTTCTCGGTCGCTTCGATCATGGCTTTCTCCATGCATACGCCGCCCTCCGTGGCTGGGCGGCATGGCCAGTGGGTATCAGGCTGCTGCAGTGCGCTTGAGCTGATCGACCAGCTGCGTCGGCAGGTTCTTGATGGTCAGGCTGGCGCTGTCCTGGTCGAACTCGACGCGCTTGCCGAGCAGGTGGGCTTCGAAGCTGATCGACATTCCCTCGGCCCGGCCGGTGTATCGGCGGTACTGATTGAGGGTTCGCTTGTCAGCGGCGAAGC
This sequence comes from Pseudomonas sp. NY15354, assembly GCF_048068075.1. Taxonomy (NCBI): domain Bacteria; kingdom Pseudomonadati; phylum Pseudomonadota; class Gammaproteobacteria; order Pseudomonadales; family Pseudomonadaceae; genus Pseudomonas; species Pseudomonas sp. NY15354. The sequence continues at coordinate 70,960 of NZ_JBLUPV010000003.1, read as the reverse complement.
TCTCGGAGATCCCGTAGTCGCCTGCCTGGATGAACTCAGCGAACGTCTTTGGCTGATCGTGGTCCAGCACCTCGGAAATCTCGTCCAGGCGGACCGGCTCGCCAAGCTTGTCTTGCGCCTGGGCATAGGCCACCAGGTGGTGGCTCTTCTCGCTGGCGGTGTCGTCGGGCAGGTCTTCGGCCTTCACGAAGTCGGCGAATGCCTTGAGCAGGGTGCGTGTTTCGCCCGGGCTGTCGATGCCCTCTTGGCAGCCGATGAAGTCGCGGAAGTAGTCCGAAGCCTTCCGCCCGTTCTTGCTCTTGATGAACGAAATGTACTGCCGAGACCCCGGGTTGTGCTTCCACTCGCTCAGGTTGATCCGGGCGGCGAAGTGCAGAGCGCTGGTATCGAGGTGACGCGATACCGAAACGGTGAGGTCATCGGCAACCGAGATCGTCTCGGCTTCGCGCAGGATGGCGATGGTCAGGAAGTCAGTCAGGCCCTGCTGATACAGCGCGAACAGGACGTGCCCGCCGACTGCCAGATTGGATTCCTCCATGAGGCGCGTCAGGTGCTCAACCGCTGTGCGGGTGAATTCGATGAACTGCATGTCGCCGCTGATCGTCTTGGCCAGCCAGCCGCTGAGAGGGTAGGCGCCGGACTCGCTGTGGAAGAATCCCCAGGCCTTGCCGGTCTTGGCGTTGTAGCCGTCGTTGACATCGTTCACCAGGTTCTCGATGGCGCCGCTCTCTGGCAGGCTGGCGCTGGCCATGTGCAGGGCTGCTGGGCTGCCGTCTGGCTTCTTGTCGATGAAGTGCATCACTGCGTGGCGAATGGGCATGGGTGTTCCTCCGTGGCCGGTGGGCGGCATGGTGGCAATGGGTCAGGTGTTGTGGGTCCGCCTGTCACGGCGGGATGTCACGCTATGCGAATCAGCTTTTCGAATTGCTTGTCCGTGAGGCGGTCGGCGCCGTGGATGAGGCGGGAAATAAGATCCTGCTCTTCCTCGATCCCGGCGCGAGCCATCGAGCGCTTAAGCGCGCTGTCCGTGTTGTGATACAGGTCCGTGACAATGCGGCGTGACAGCAATCGAGCTTCGCGCTCCTCTGCCGTCAGCTTGTCCCGCTCGCGCTGCTCTTTCTTGCGCTGGGCTGGCGTCTTCGCCATGGCCGATACCTCTCAAGCCGCTGGGCGGCAGATTGATGTGTTGCTGGCGCCGGCCGTGGCGGGCGCGTGCGGTGGTGCGGTTCATGCTGCTTTCTGCTGATTCCAGGCCCCGACAGCGGCAAAGATCTTTGCGGCCTCTGCTTCGTCGAGCGTTGTGTCCGTGGGTATGGCGATCCAGCCGGCCGCGACCAAGTGGTTAGGGTTGGCCGTGGCCCGCAGGTCGGTGTAGGTAGTCTCGATTACGTCGGTCAGGTGGTCGGCCCGGTAGTTGCCCTGTGGCGCGACCTCAATCGACTTGTGGTACCGCTCGCCGAGCTCTGTCCGGCACAGCACGCTCAAGTAGATGGTCCATCGGTGCGGGATGTCGCACACGGCATCAACCACCTGGCGAACGCAGATCTGCTTGAGGTTTTTCCAGTTGATCAACACCTGCTGTCCGCTGGGGTCAATGTTCACGACGGCCGCGTGGTTGGCCGAGACCAAAGCCCGGCAGGTCCGCTCTAGTCGGGAGCGCATGTTGTGTGGCTTGCGCTTGCTCATTGCCGGGTGCCTGTCTTGCTCGCCGCCCCGGCTTCCATTGCATCCACGAATCGCAGCGCGGCTCGATAGCTGAAGGCGAACCCCTGGACAGTGCCAGTGGCAATCTCCACCACATCCCAAGTGCCGCCTTTGCCGGAGGCTTGGTAGCGCGGCGTTCCCTGGGCTATTCGGGCGAAAGCTTCGTTGCGCGCTTCTTGGCTTCGTTCAAGCAAGGCAGCGAGCACCATCCGCTTGTCCTCGAAAGCTTTATGCACGGCTGTTTGCATGAGTTGGTCCTCAGTGGGTCAGGCGTGGAGCTCGAAGGCCTCGGCCTTGCGAACGATTCGAACTTGGGCGGTGCGGCGCTCAGGTGCGCGGCGGTCGCGGCGCATGGGGTCGCTGTCGTCGATCACCGCGTGCATGGTGATGAGGGCGGCCATGGCGATGCAGATCGGGCTGATGATCTGGCGGCGCATGGCTTCGGCCACTGCTGCGGCCCGGCGGGCAACGCCCAGCTTGAGCATGGCGTCGCCGATACGCTTCTCGACACCGCTTTCGCTGATGCCGAAGTGCCTGGCGATTTCCTTGGTGGTGAAGCCCTGGGCAACGTCCAGCAGGCACTGCAATTCGCGAGGCGCCAGGCCACGGCCGAGGTGGCCTATCCATGCGCCGATGGTGATCGTGTCCATGATGTGTTCTCGGGATGGGGCTGCATTGGTCGTGACGCTCGCTGCCGTGAACCTCCCGGACCAGGGGAGGGCGAGCGTCACGGCCGATGCAGCCTGGTGATGGGGAACCAGGTGAATCGGGCTGCTTGGTTGTGGTGGCAAATTGATGGTGCCCGGATGTTTAGCCACGCCGGGCCGTGGTAGCCTCTCAAGTCCCTACAACCATTGAGGCAATACTGATGTCGTCAGAACACGCTGAACCGAAATGCCCTGGCTGTCACACTTCGGGAATTGAACATATCCACTGCAAACCAAGTACCCTCGAGAGCAAGGGTGGTGATCCGTGGTTTGAAGTTGCATTCTGCGGAGTATGCGGCCACGTATACGGCGTATTTCCCAAGATTGTTAACTCGCCAACTCCGCCATCATTCAATTTCCCGAGGCCTTGATCTGGGTAGCCGCATGACGTTTTTGCGCCTCGGCTAACTTTCTCGCGTCAAGCTGATCGAGCATCGGCTCGATCAGCCAGAAAACTCCCTTCCAAAAAATCTTTCGCATCGGTTGCCCTCCGGTTGATTTCCCGTCTGGCCCTCGCTGGAAGGCCAGCCAGTGAAACCTGCCGCGACCCGCTACTGGCGTCAGTTGCGCGGCAATCTTCTGGTTGTTCTTCCAGCCGCGGCACTCGCCCGCTGGATAACTGCATTGGCGCTTTACGCTGCACGCCCGGGTCAGTTGCCAACCCTCTGGACTGTTGAGGCCAGTCCATCGCTGCCTTGCTTCTGGCCGGTGTTGATCCGGCGCTGAAGCAAAGTTACAACCAATGGTTGTGTTATGCAAGCATAAAAGTTGTAGGTTCGTGCATAGGTATGCAGGCGACAGGCCGGGGAAAGTTGTAGGTGTTTGATTGGGCAAAAAAAATCCCGCCAGAGAGGCGGGATGGAGGGGAGGGGTTTTTCAGTGCTTAGAATGGCTATCTTGCGTACATAGCCCACCAGAATACGTGGCCGATGATCTGGAGTTCCGAGTCGTGCATCTGCTCAAAGGTGTAATCCTCATCGGGATGATCATCTCGGTTGAAGCTTCTGAGTCGAATTCCGGTAGGAAGGCGGAAAAGCTGCTTCACCCGCAACTGGCCACCATGGTTAACCGCATACAGGTCGCCGTCGACAATGTCTGCGAGCCTGGTCTTTCCCAGATCAATCCCAACGGTCGCCCCATCACGCAGAACCGGGGTCATGCTGTTGCCACGGACTGTGACGCATTTGGCTTGGCCGGCCTGGACGTGATTCTCGCGAAGCTTCCTTTTCGGAAACCTCAGGGTGTCAGCGTCGTCTTCCTGGATGACAAATCTGCCTGACCCGGCCGCGAGCTCAACCTCTCTAAGAAAGGAGATCTCCACCTCATCATCATCAAGAGGGGTGGTTTCATCCCACGGCTCAATTTCGCCTAGACCATGAACAGCCGATCCTTCCGAGCCGCCGTCCTCAGCCTGGAGCAGAAATCCGACAGTCGTTCCGAGAATGCTCGCAATGCTAGCGAGCTTGGAGTTTCTCGGTGTCGATTTTCCAGATTCCCACTTCTGGACTGCCTGGGCGCTTAGACCTAGGCGCCTGCCGAGCTCGGATTGGCTCAGGCCTGCCTCTTCGCGTTTCTGCGCTATGCGCTCACCAATATTTTCCATGTGTCAATCATACAAACAATGGTTGTAGGTGTAATTGCGAATATTGGTTGTAGCTAGGCGCGTGCATGGGGTAACCTTTGGTTGTAGCTGTAACTTTGAGGTTGGTATGAATCAGACTGCAATCCAGAAGGCTGCATCTGCAGCCGGCGGCCAGTCAGCGCTTGCGCGGTCTCTCAAGGTTACGCCCCAGGCAGTGCAGAAAATGTGCGCTACCGGACGCGTGCCTGCCGAGCGGGTGCTGGATATCGAAAGGCTAACCGGGGTTCATCGGTCCGAACTGCGGCCCGACATTTATCCGGATAAGCCCGAGGCATCGAGTGGCTGTGATGTGAATTATGCGTGACCTGGCCTTGCGCCAGTAGTGAGACCGTCCTGCTGTTCATCCGTCCAGTACCTGAATCGCAGGCATAAAAAAACCGGGTGGCAGCCCGGCTTCTTCAACAGCTTCAAAACGAGGTCGATTATGCACTCTGCAATGGATGCAAGCAACACCGCACCCTTGGCCGTTTCGCACCAGAAAGCCTACCACCAGTCCGCCGCACTCCATGCCGCGCGAATGATTCGCTTCCAGTACGCAGCCACCTCGAAAGCCGCGCTCCGGCGCGAGTGCGTCGAGCACCTGCGGGCATCGCTGTGCGGAGGTGGGGCATGAGCATCGTCACCCCCATCCAATCGAAAAGCGGATTCACCCGAATGGACAACGACCTGTACGAGGCCCTGATAGGGGCTGAGCTGTCAGGCCGCGAGCTTCGTGTCGCCCTGGCAATCCATCGCCAAACCGCTGGTTACAACCTTGAGAGCGCCTGCATTGCGGCGTCGTACATCGCTGAGATGTCCGGCATTCGCCGCGAAGACGTGTCCCGTGCGATCTGCGAGCTGATCCGCCAGGGTGTGATTTACCGGGACGGCGGTAGCCGTAGCCCAATCGGTTTTGCCCCGATCGGCGAGTGGAAGATCGACAAGAAAAACACTCATCCGAACAAGCCAAAAGAAGTGCCACAGTGTGGCGTTTCCAACACGTCCAATGTGGCGTTTCTACCACACAATAAAGAAAGAAATACAAATACTACTCCTGACGGAGTAGTCGTCTACGCCGAGCGTCAACCAGCCCAAGCGAAACCGGCTCGGCAAAAGCCAGCGATGGAAGCCTGCCCGTACCAGGACATTGTCGACCTGTATCACAAGGCGCTGCCTGAGCTTCCAGCCGTGGCCATCCTGAACGACGGCCGCAAACGTGCCCTGCAGGCGCGTTGGCGTGAGAGCGAGGTCCACCGTGACCTGAGCTTCTGGGCTGACTACTTCTGCCAGGTCAAGGCCTCCCAGTTCCTGATGGGCCAGGTTCCTGGCCGCAACGGCTCCAAGCCTTTCCGCGCCACCTTCGACTGGCTGATCGCCCCGTCCAACTTCGTCAAGGTGGTGGAGGGCAATTACCATGCGTGAGCCCTACAACGCCGAAGCCGAGCACGGCCTGCTGGGTGCCATGCTCCAGCGCCCGGAGCTGATCGACACCCTGTCCGACGACCTGACGCCTGAGTCTTTCTACTTCGCCGAGAACGCCGAGGTGTTTCGCGGAATCATGGCGCTGCGCGCTGCTGGCAAGGCCGTTGACCTGCTGACTGTCGCGGATCACATCGGCATGCTCGACAACGGCGACAAGGCCTTGGGTCACTGCGCCTCCCTGGTCGCCAACACCCCCAGCGTGGCCAACGCAGGCACCTATGCGGGCATCGTTCGTGAGCGTGCCATTGAGCGCGCCCTGTACGACCTGAGCGACAAGACCCTGGAAATCGTCCAGAGCGGCGGGAACATCCAGGACAAGATCGCAGCGGTACAGGCCGCCGCCATGGCCATCGATTCGGGCTGCGATGGCGAGGAGGTCGTGAAGGCTGCTGACTTGATGGCTGATCAGGTGGAAGTTTGGCAGGAGCGGCACGATCGCCATTGCCGCGGCGAGACCTTGATCGGCCTGTCCACGGGGCTGGATGACCTGGATGCGAAGTTGGGCGGCCTGCAGCCGGAGCAGTTGATCATCGTTGCCGGCCGCCCTGCCATGGGCAAAACCACTCTGGCCATGGGGTTTGCCCTCGATGCCGCAGTGCGCCAGAAGAAGTCGGCCTTGGTGGTCAGCCTGGAGATGAGCAAAAGCCAGCTGATCGACCGCGCTGTGGCTTCGGAAGGGCGTGTCCCGCTCAACCTGATCAAGAACGGCTCCGCCTGCCAGTCCCATGCGAACGAGCTGGGGATTGGTGCGCGTAAGGTGCAACAGGCGAATCTGTTCATCGCTGACCGCGCGGGCGGAACTGTGGGGCGCATCCGATCCCTGGCACGCCGCCACAAGCTGCGCTACGGCTTGGACTTGCTGGTGATCGATTACCTGCAGCTGATGGACGGTGAAGGCGGCAACCGCACCGAGGAAGTCAGTAGCATCAGCCGCGGTTGCAAGCTACTCGCCCGCGAGCTGGGCATTCCTGTTGTGCTGCTCAGCCAGCTGTCCCGCGAGTGCGAAAAACGCCCGAACAAGCGACCGGTGCCTTCCGACCTGCGCGAATCGGGGGCAATCGAGCAGGACGCCGACGTGATCCTGTTCGTGTACCGCGACGAGGTCTACCACGAGAACAGCGAGTACAAGGGCGTGGCCGAGATCATCATCGGCAAGGGCCGCGACATCGAGACCGGCACCGTCCGCGCAGCCTTCCTGGGCCAGTACAACCGCTTCGAGAACCTGTCCCCCAGCTGGCAGCCGCCTGTGAAGGCGCAGCCGGCCAGCGACCGCCCGCTGTCGGACCGCTATCGCCGCAAGGAGGTCGCTGTATGAGCACGCTGCTCACCCCGAATCCCGCCGAGTACCGCTACGCGCTCTACTGCCGCAGCGACCAGCTCGACATTTCCTATGGCGCCCGGCAGCCCGTGGCGCTGTACCGCGAAGAGGCGTTGGCCCAGGCGCACGGCGCCCGGATGTGGCCCGGCGCCTTCACCGTCATCGATCTGCAAGGAGGCGATCCATGCGCCAATCCAAACTGACCAAGGCCGCCCGTGGCCGTGACTGCCAGGTACGTATCCCAGGCGTGTGCAACGGCAACCCCGAAACCACCGTCCTGGTCCACTACCGCATGGCCGGGACCTGCGGCGTGGGCATCAAGCCGCACGACATGCAGGGCGCCTGGGCCTGCAGCGCCTGCCACGACGCGTGCGACGGTCGCAGCGGCATCATTGATCGCGACACCGCCCGGCAGTACCACGCCGAGGGCGTGATGCGCACCCAGGCCATCCTGATCGGCGAGGGGGTATTGGTCGCATGAGTGCCCCAGCCTTTCGACCGTTCAAGGCCAAGGCCGCCCGCGCCAAGCCCGTCGACCGCGAGGGTCAGGAGCAAGCAGCCCTGATGCAGGAGCTGCAGCTGCGCTACCCGGAGGCCTACGCGCTGATCTATCACGTCCCGAACGGCGGGCACCGGGTCAAGGCAGTGGCCGCAAAGTTGAAGGGGCAGGGCGTCAAGGCCGGCGTGCCTGACTTGGTTCTGCCGATGGCGCGCGGCGGTTGGTTCGGCCTGTACATCGAGTTCAAGGCCCAGCCCCCGTTCGACGCACCGGTCTCGCCAAGCCAGGATGCCTACTTGCAGGCCCTGCACCGCCAGGGCTACCTGGCCATTGTGTGCCGGGGCAGCATTGACGCGGTGGAGGCCATCCGCGCCTACCTGCTGCAGCCAGCCACGGTGGCCGCATGAGCGCGACCCGGGAAGTGAAGTTCAGCGAGGCCGAGGTCCGCCGGCAGGCTGCCGACAAGTCGGTACGCGACTTGCGCGACCCGCGTCACCCCGGCCTGTACCTGCGCTTCTGGAGCACTCGCGACCGTGGCACCTGGCACCTGGTGCGCGGCAAGCGCTGGGTGCCGATCGCCCGCTGGCCCGACCTAAGCGCGTCGGCGGTGATCGCCGAGTTGCCCGCGCTGCGGCAACGCCTGCTGCGTGACCCCGGCACGGCGCCTGTGGTTTCGGGCATGGCTACCGTGGGCCAGATGCTCGACTGGTACGTCGACCGGATGGGGCGTGATCGATCGCTGTCTGCAAAGCGCAAGGCTGCCGCTCGCTCCGCCATCGTGCAGCACCTGCGCCCATGTCTGGGTGATCTGCCAGTCAAGTACGTCACCGCCGAGCTGATCGACAAGCACCTGATCTGGCCGGCCCAGGCGAAGATATCGCTGTCCTACCTGCGGCAGATGTTCGGCATGCTGCTGACTGCCTTCCGCCAAGCCCTGAAGCTGGAAATGGTCGACAGCAATCCTCTGGCCGGAGTGCGCTTCAGTGACTTCACCAAGGCACGAATCGCCCCCAAGGCTGCCCGGTTACGTGGTGTCCACCTGCCTGATCTGATGCAGCAGCTGACCGTGGCCTTCGACTCCACCCCAAATGACGCCCTGCTGGCCCTGATGATGCTGGCTCACGGTACCCGAATCGGTGAGACCCGCATGGCCCGCTGGAGTGACATCACCCTGGCCGCTGCCGAATGGTTCATTCCAGCCGCCCACACAAAGACCCGCACCGAGCACCGCCTGCCACTGACCGCTCAGCTCAAGGCGCTGCTGACTCGGTACCGGGCGATTCAGCAGGCGCAAGGGTACGAGGGCGTTTACCTGTTCCCGAACCGCCGTGGTCACTGCCTGAGCGAGGCCCAGGCCAGTCAGGTGTTCACGCGCCTGGGGCAGGGCGAGTGGACCAGCCACGACCTGCGCAAGGTCTCCCGCACCACCTGGACCGATCTCGGGATCGACGGCCACATCGGCGAGATGCTGCTGAACCACACGCTGGGCAAGATCGCCAGCACCTACATCCACACGCAGGCCATGGAGCAGCGCAAGTTGGCGCTGGAGAAGTGGCATGCGTGGCTTGATCGGATCGGTTTCGCAGCCATCCACGGCCTTAAAGAGGCCTTATTTGAAATCCCGCAGAAATCGCCACAAGCCACTGGCGGCGAGGCCTCGGGCGACCTTAACGAATTAGTAATAGGCGAGGATTCGAAATGAAGAACAGCGACAAGATGCGCGTCCAGTTCGAGGCGGCATATGAGGCCAGGAGCTTTGAGCGGAACGGCCGTTTTGACAGGGCGGTGCTCACCCGTGGCGGTGACGACGAGTACGTGATCCCGCAAGTTCAGTCCGCCTGGTGGGGCTGGCAGACCTCTCTCGAAACACTCCGGGTCACCAACCCGTTCCCCGTCCAGATGGGTGATCCGGATGGGGATTGGGCGCGAGAGGTGGCCGAAAAGTCGCTGCGGGACCAAGGCTTGAGGGTGATCGGTTGATGAAGAAGCACGGCCCAGCCTTCAAGAAGGCCGTGATCGAGTTGGACGAGTGCCCTTTGTGCCGCGGGAGAGCGGTCACTCAGGGCCTGTTTCACGAACTGCCGTGCGACCACTGCAACGCCTCGGGCTGGGTAGTGGCTGCAACTGGCGAGGCCCTGGCTCTGGATGAACTGGTGACCCAGCTCAGCATGAGGCTGCAGGCCGCGACACGGCAGATCGAGCAGTTAAAAAGACCTCGGGCCGGCGGGCCAGAGGCTGGATATCAGGACGGCAACCGGCTCGGCGCCGGCGGCACCAACTACACCGGGGATTGAGGGGAAGGACATGGTTTACAGCAGCGTATCGGGTGCAGTAGTTGCCGCTCTAGCGGCGGGCGAGAAGGGATCGGCGAAGGCCCAGGCCTGGCAGAAGCTGTACAAATCGGCTGAAGAGGAGGGTGGGTGTCTGGCCTCGCTGGGTGGTGGGTCGGACGGCATTGATCGAACCCAGGTAGATTACTGGCTGTCGGCGCGCCTGCATCACATGCTCAAGGGGCGGCACTGGGATGCCTTGGTCGCCAAGTACAGCACCAACAAGGCCAAGAAGGTGCAGGCCATCACACTGGTGCGGCCGTTGATCGCGAGCCCTGCGCCGGCGCTGTTCATCTACAAGGCGGTTACCGCCTGGGCCATTCCGAAGCTGAAGGGCGCTCGTCGCAAGGCGCCGCGATCTGTTTCGGTCGATATCCCGCTGGATGCGTCGTCGTGGCGCCGAGAAGCCACCGTGAATGCTGCTGTCGCCGCAGGGCAGGCCGCGAAGAAGCGCATCGAGGCGCTTGAGGAGGGCGTGATCATCCTGCCCGACAGCTTCTACGACATGAACACCTGGGACAACGATGCTACGCCGGAGTCAACTCGGCGCCGTTGGAGGCTGGAGATCAACGAGAAGTTGGACGGTATGATCGACGACGCACTGGCAGAGGTTCGGGTGATTTTGGAGGCAGAAGGGTTGCTGATGAAAGAGGCCGCATGATTGCCTGTTGACATCAGTGAGCGACTGAGCGAAATTAATCCCATCCTGTCATTTCTGCGCGTGTTGAGGAGTGACCATCGAAAGCCCGGCCATCGTGTCGGGCTTCGTCGTTTCTGGGCCCTGAGAGCCCCGCCTTTTTATGACCGGTGGCTTAAGGTACTCTGTGCTAGCAAATTGACATGGCGCGGAGGGACAAGAATGCGCAGAAACGAAAAATGGGCACGGCAGATTATCGAAACAATCATCGCCAAAGATGAATTTGGTGTTGGGCTCTACAGGTCCGACATCCGTAGCCAATTTTCCAGCTATGTGAGCCGGAGTGGACAGAGTATCCATGGTCCAGTTGAAAATGTGGTCGACTACCATATTCACCTCCTTGCAACTGCTGGATACGTCAAAGTTTCTCCTTCCTCAGAAAATAGAAAGTACGACAAAGTTGAAATGACTTGGTCTGGGCATACATACGCGGCCCAATGATTGCGACCTCCGACTGAGAACAGCCCCGCCTCTTGCGCGGGGCTGTTCGTTTCTGAGCCCCCGGCAAATTCTGGGGCTTCACTTTTGCGCTCCCTACGATGGGAGGAACCGAGATGCCGAACATGCCCGAGAAGGATCCTGGCCTGTGGGCCGCTGTGCTCGCCTGGGTGCTGGCTCACCAGCCTCAGCTGTATGCCGCTGGCCTGTCGGTCGCGATCGCTGCTCTTCGGGTGGTGTATGGCGGTGGAACCAGGCGGCAGATGATGTTGGAGGGCGCGCTCTGCGGCCTCATCACCCTGGCCTTGGTCCCGCTGCTCGAATGGATGGGCCTGCCGCAGGGCATGGCCACCTTCGCGGGCGGTGCTGTCGGGTTCATGGGAGTAGAAAAGCTGCGTGGCTACTCCGACCTGTTCTTGTCTCGTAAAGCGCAGGGGTGACTCATGCCTCTGCCCGGATCAGCAAAGAAGCCAAGTCCATACGGTTACCGCTGGCAGCAGGCTCGTGAAGGATGGCTGCGCAAGAACCCGCTCTGTGTTCGCTGCCTCCAGTCAGGCCTGAGCAAGCCCGCCACTGTCGTCGATCACATTCAGCCGCACCGCGGCGACATGACTCTGTTCTGGGCTCGGACCAACTGGCAGTCGCTGTGCACCAACTGCCACAACTCCTACAAGCAGCGCCTGGAGAAGTCAGGGCGCGAGGCTGGCTGCGACGTGAGCGGCCGGCCGCTGGACCCCCGGCACCACTGGAATCGACGCTCCTGAAAGCCTCAGGGCGCGCCGGGGCCCCATGAAATGGGTAGGGGGGGTGAAAATGTTTTTCCGGAAATGTTTCCTGACCGATCGCCCTCCTTCGTGTGCAAAGCCGCGAAATGAAATGATTTTTTTTGGAAGCAAATTATGGCCGGGAGACGACCCACACCGACGGAGCTGAAGCTTGTCAGAGGGAACCCCGGTAAGCGTCCGATCAACAAGAACGAACCCCAGCCAGCTAAGCGCATTCCAAGCGCCCCGGACCATCTGAGCACCGAAGGTCAGGTGGCTTGGGGCCGTCTCACTGTTCTGCTTGATCGGATGGGCGTTCTGACAGAAGCCGATGGCTTTGCACTCGAACGACTCTGCGATTGCTATGCCGAGATTCTTGCCCTCCGAGACTTGGTCGAGACGCAGGGGCGCACCTACGAAACCACCAGCACGCAGGGTGAGTTGGTGCTCAAGGCAAACCCTGCGGTCGCCATGCTTGCCGACGTTGACCGCCGCTTCAAAAGTTACCTGGTCGAATTCGGCCTCACACCGGCCGCTCGATCCAAGGTTCAAGTAAAAGACGATGAGCCAAAAGAAGACCAGTTCGCGGAGTTCTTCGGTTGAAGACCCAGCGACTCAGTACGCCAGGGAGGTGCATTCTGGTGAGCGGGTAGCCGGGCCAGACATTCGAAATGCATGCGCTCGCCACCTCCGGGATTTGAAGGAAGGGCCAAAGCGCGGCCTGACTTGGGATTTGGCAGCCGCTAACAAGGCTATCCGCTTTTATCGCACCGTGCTCAAGCTCAACGGTGGTGAGTTTGAAGGGCTGCCGTTCGAACTCTTGCCATGGCAGAAATTTATCGTTGGTAGCATCTTCGGGTGGAAAGCCAGTGATGGGTATCGCCGCTTCCGTGTTGTCTACGTTGAGAGTGGCAAGGGCTCGGGCAAGTCGCCCTTGGCTGCGGGGGTGGGACTGACTGGACTGATCGCGGATAACGAGGCGCGCGCTGAGATCTACGCTGCTGCGACTAAAAAAGACCAGGCCATGATCCTATTCCGGGATGCCGTCGCGATGGTGCAGCAATCGCCAGAGCTGACGAAGCGCTTGGTCTGTAGCGGCACCGGCCAGAACATCTGGAACTTGGCCTATCTCAAGTCGGGGTCATTTTTCCGACCGATTAGCTCGGACGATGGCCAGTCCGGCCCGAGGCCACACATGGCGCTGATCGACGAGGTACACGAGCACAAGACCAACATGGTCGTGGAGATGATGCGCGCCGGCACCAAGAGTCGTAAGCAGGCGCTCATTTTCATGATCACCAACAGCGGCTCGAACAAGCGCGGGCCTTGCTGGGAATATCACGAGTACGGCTCTCGGGTGGCATCGGGAGCGCTCATTGATGACGGCTTTTTTGCCTATATCTGCTCGCTGGACGAGGGCGATGATCCGATCCAGGACGAAAGCTGCTGGTTCAAATCTAATCCATCGCTACAGGACGCCGATCTGCCGGGTATGAAGTACCTGCGTGAGCAGGTCACAGAGGCCCGAGGCATGCCGAGCAAGGAGGCGATGGTACGCCGGCTCAACTTCTGCGAATGGACCGGTGCTGAATCGCCGTGGATTTCCTGGGATGTCTGGAGCCAGGCCGAAGAGCGCGTCCCGATGTCCCTGCTGCGCAATCGCCCCTGTGTTGGGGGCCTGGACCTGTCCAGCACAACAGACCTGACGTCGTTCGTCTTGTTGTTCTACCCGACCTATGAGGATCCGCATTGGCGACTACTCCCTTATTTCTGGATTCCTGATCACGAGCTGGACAAACGGGAAGCCCGCGACAAGGTGCCTTACGCGGCATGGATCAAATCGCGGGATCTCGAAACGACACCCGGCCGGGCCATCAGCAAGCTGCATGTGCTCCGCCGGATGCAGACCATCTGCAGCTACTTCCAGGTGGACAAGATTGCCTATGACCGTTGGCGCATCGAGGACATGCGGCAGTTGATGAGCGAGTACGACATCACGCTGCCGGAGCTGGTGGAGTTTGGGCAAGGCTTCAAAGACATGGGCCCCGCGGTTGACGAGTTCGAGCGGCGCCTACTTGGCATGCTCGAGTTGCCTTCGGAGGAAGAGGGCGGTTCGGCAGAGTTCTTCGACGATGGCCTGCCAGCCACCGCTGTGGAGTCGTTGCGACACGATGGCAACCCGGTAATGACTTGGTGCGCCGGTAACGCGGTGATCGTTTCTGACCCCGCGAACAATCGCAAGGCCGACAAGGCGAAAGCCACAGGCCGCATCGACGGCATCATCGCCGCGATCATGGCCACCGGTATCAGCGGCGCTGTGTCTTCTGGCAGCAGCGGCAGTTCCATTTACGACGAAGGAGTAGGGGTTTGAACACCATCGCAATCGCTGCGTGGGTTGCCGGCCTGCTGGGCTTCGGTTTGCTGGTCGCGGGGATCGCCCTCATCCATGTGCCTGCTGCATTCATTGCTGCTGGGCTTGGCCTGATTGGCTGGGCCTGGCTGGCTGACAAAGCAGCTGCACGCATCCAACTTAAACGCAGTCCAGAGGGAGGCTGATCATGTTCTTCAGCAATCTTCTCGGCGGAAATGAAGGGCTGGTTTCGGATAGCGGCGGGGGCTTCTGGAGAGGCCTGATCGGCTCCAGTCGTTCGGCAGCAGGGGTAACAGTAACGCCGGATACCGCACTGGCTATCACCGTTTTACAGACGTGCGTCACGCTGCTGGCGGAGAGCGTGGGCCAGCTGCCGCTTGAGTTGTACCGTCGGCTTGGCGATGGCAAGCGTGAGTCCGCGACGGCCCATCCACTCTACGATGTCCTGCGCTACCAGCCGAACCCCTGGCAGACGCCCTATGAGTACCGTGAATCCGGCCAGCTCGCCCTGGGGCTTCGAGGGAACTGCTACAGCTTCATCGAACGCAACGACGATGGTTCGGTGAAAGCCCTTTACCCGCTGCGAAACGACAAGGTGACGGTCCTCAAGGGCGGCGATCTGCGGCCTGTGTACCGTGTTGGCGGGCACGATCCTCTGCCTATGCGCCTGATTCATCATGTGCGCTGGCACACGAAGAATCACTACACCGGTCTTTCACCCGTTGAGCTGCATGCCGATGCCGTTGGGCTTGCGCATGCGGTGAGGCAGTACGCAGGCAAGTCGTTTGCCAACGGCACTGCTGTCAGCGGCGTCATCGAGCGGCCTCGGGACGCTCCGCCGATCAAGGAGCAGGGCAGTATCGATCGCATCCTTGATCAGTGGGGTAACAAGTTCTCGGGCATCGATAACGCGAAGAAGGTGGCGATGCTGCAGGAAGGTATGACCTTCAAGCCGGTGTCGATGAACAACGTCGACGCCGAGCTGCTCGGCATCCTCAAGGCCACTGGGCTTGATATCGCCCGGATCTACAAGATCCCTCCGCACATGATCAACGAGCTGGAGAAGGCCAGCTACAACAGCCTTGAACAGCTACTGATCCAATACGTGATCTTCGCCCTGATGCCTTGGGTGAAGCGCCACGAGCAGGCCATGATGCGCGACTTCCTGTTGCCATCTGAGCGGCGGGACTACTTCATCGAGTTCAACCTGTCCGGCCTGCTGCGCGGCGACCAGAAAAGCCGCTATGACGCCTATGCAATCGGCAGGCAGTGGGGGTGGCTGTCGATCAACGACATCCGTCGCCTGGAAAACATGCCGCCCGTTGCTAATGGCGATAGCTACTTGCAGCCGCTGAACATGACGGATGTGGCGCACGGCTTGCCCGACATGAACAACCCCAACGTCCGCGCTCAGCTGGAGCAGCAGCGCGACGACATCCAGAGGATGCTTGCCGCATGAAACGACATCTGCGTGCAGCCAGCTTGCTGTTCAACCAGCCGCTGCTGACGACACCCGACATGCTGGACCTGGCATTGCGCTGGGCGAACCAGACCATGAGCCTGAACATCGTAAATCTGAACATGAGTGGCGCCGCTGCTAACCCATCGATGTTCTATGACGATGAGGACTACCAGGCCGAGCAGGATCGTCGCGAAGAAAAGCGCCGTGCCGCCATTGCTCAGACGGGTGTTGAGGTGATTCCCGTCCATGGCGTTCTTGTCAGTCGCGGCAGTCACTTGAACGCCTGCGAGACCATGACCAGCTACGAAGGGCTGCGAGCAGCACTGAACAAGGCCATCGCTGACCCCATGGTCGAGCATATCGTGCTCGACATCGACAGCCCAGGTGGCAGTGCGGTCGGTGCTTTCGAACTGGCGGCAGACATTCGCGCCGCGACCAAGATCAAGCCAATCACCGGCCTGGTCAACTTCATGGCGTACTCAGGGGGCTACCTGATCGCGTCCGCTTGCACCGAGGTCGTGGTCAGTTTGACCTCGGGCGTGGGGTCCATCGGCGTGGTGGCCAGCCACATGGATCGCTCGAAGATGATCGAAGGCATGGGGGTTAAGGTCACGACGGTCTTTGCCGGGGCGCACAAGAATGACTTGAGCCCGAACGAGCCAATTACCGAGCAATCTCTGCAAGTGCTCAATGAAGTCGTGCAAGAGAGCTATCAGCTGTTCACGACCCACGTTGCCGAATACCGCGACCGCGATGTCGCCGAGATCATCGCCACTGAGGCTGCCTGCTATCGCGGTACATCAGCCATCGCAATTGGCTTGGCAGACCGCTTGGAGTCGCCGCAGCTTGCGGTAGACAACCTCTCGCGGGCAGTCGCACTCAGTCGCGCGCAGCGCCAAGGCGCACAGCCACAACAGCGTATCAGCGTGAGGGCTTCGGCCTTCGCCATTCAGTCTCAACTCTGACCGCGTTCGCGGCAGTGACCACAACCGCCTATCGGCGGTTTTTTTTCGCCCAGGAGGCAGCATGTCCCTCGTAACTCAATTGCGTAGCGAACGCGCCACGATCAATGGCCAGATCCAGGCACTGGCTCAGCTCGAAGCGGCCGGCACCTCGCTCACTGCCGAACAGCTCGCTCAGTTCGAGCAGCTCAGCACCCAGTTCAACGAGCTGACGGAGAAGCTCGCGCGGGCCGAAGCGGCCGAGCGCATGGCGACCGCTAGCGCGGTACCCGTGAACGAAGGTGCCCAAGGCCTGAACGGCCCTCCCGGCAGCATTAGCGGTCCGTTCACCGCCAAGCCGGTACCGGGTGCCAACATGGCGCAGATGGTACGCGTCCTGGCGGCCTCTCGCGGTGACCAGCAGGCCGCCGCAAAGATGGCCGCCGACTCGGGCTACAACCCTGAAATCGCCATGGCGCTCAGCACCGTGACGCCAGGTGCTGGCGGGGTTCTGGTGCCGCAGAGTTTCTCCAGCGAAGTCATTGAGCTGCTGCGTCCCAAGTCGGTGGTGCGCAGCCTCGGTGCCGTCTCGTTGCCGCTGCAGAACGGCAACCTCACCGTACCGCGTATCAAAGGTGGCGCAGTCGTCGGCTACATCGGCACCGAAGAAGATATGCCGACCACCGACATGCAGTTCGACGACCTGAAGCTGTCGTCAAAAAAGCTGGCTGCCCTGGTGCCGATCAGCAACGACTTGCTGGCTTACTCCGGCACCAATCCGAGTGTCGATCGCCTCGTTGTGAATGACCTGGTCGCCTCGGTGGCGACAGCGGAAGACTTGTCCTTCCTGCGTGGCGCCGGTACTGGCAACCTTCCCAAGGGCCTACGTTTCTGGGCGCCGGCCTTCAACGTCTTTGCCGCGCCGGCAGAGGTGACCCTGCAAGCCGTGGAGAACGCGCTCTCCGCACTGATCCTGCGCCTGGAGAACGCCAACTCCAACATGACGGCACCAGGCTTTGCCATGGCCCCTCGCACCAAGCGCTGGCTGTCCGCACTGCGGGATGGCAACGGCAACAAGGCTTACCCGGAACTGGACCTGAACCTCCTGAAGGGCTTCCCGGTCGGCACGACCACGCAGATCCCGATCAACCTCGGCGTTGATGGCGATGCGTCGGAAATCCACTTCGCCGACTTCGCGGACTGCTTCATCGGCGAGGACGATGCCATGGTCATCGACTTCAGCAAGGAGGCGACTTACAAGGACGCCGGTGGCAACGTGATCAGTGCTTTCCAGCGCGATCAAACCCTCGTCCGCGTAATCGCCAAGCACGACTTCGGCCCGCGTCACGTCGAGTCGGTTGCAGTGATGACCGATGTCAAATGGGGTAGCTCCCTGTAACCAATCCGCCCGGCATGCCGGGCGATTCATCTGTTGATTCAAGGAGCACCACATGTCCAAGGTAATCGTTACTTTCGAGAAGAACTGGCGCGGCTATGCCGCTGGCGAAACTGCAGGCTTCGAAGCCTCTGTGGCCCAAGGCTTGATCGAGGGTGGTTATGCCATAGAAGCCGGCAAGCAGGGCAGCAAGAAGAGCGCCAAGAGCGGCGCTGGTAGCACGTCAGGCGCCGCAAAAAAGGATGAGTCTGGCAGCGCCGCAGGCAATGAAGGCGGGACAGCGGCTTCGGCGGATGACGAAGGCAAGCCGTAACCATGGCGCGCCGTATCGCCTACACAGGGGCGCCCGTGCTGACGCTGGATCAGGTGGCGTTTCAGTGCCGGGCTGAACCAGAAGATCTGCAGCCCGAGTTGATCAATCAGATCATCATCCCAGGGGTTACTGCACAAGGTGAGTCGAGAACGGGAGCGGCGATTCGAGAAGCGCTCTACGAGGAAGATTGGCCGGCGCACTATCCTTCGGGCCACTCTCTGGATGTTGGTCAGGCGGTCGCCGTCGAATCCATCATGATGCTCGGCGCTGCCGGAGCACCGGTGGAATTCACCGGTTCAGTAGAGCTCATTCAAAGCGGTAAAGAGAGCTACGTGGTATTTCCCGGCGGGCGTCCAGAAGGACACCTCCGGATTCGCTACCGTGCAGGTGTCGACCTAGAGGCTCACCCGGGAGTTCTTAGCTGGCTGCTGATGGCTGCTGAAACAGCATTCACCCAGCGCGGGCTACTCATTGTTGGCCAAACGTTGACCGAGATCCCTTCGGGGTTTGTCGATTACTTGCTGGCGGATATCACCGTCCCTCCGAGGTTCTGACCATGGCTAGTTCAATAGGCACACGTGAGCCGGAATCTGGTGAACTGGACCGGCGCATCACTATTCGACTGCGTGAGGATCTGCCTATTGATGATGCAGATCTGGATGCAGTGTTCACCCAGCCTCGTCACCGCTGGGCCAAGATCCGCGCGGTCGGCACGGCGGTGTACACCGACAGTGTGCAGACTGACGACAAGATCACCCACCGTGTTTGGGTCCGCTTGCTGGATGGCGTTACCACTTCGCACGAGGTGGTCGCCGGCGGCGCGATTTACCGCGTCAAGCGCAGCGCACCGTGGGGCGCTGGTAAACGCTTCACCCTGATTGAGGTGGAGGAGCTCGGGCAGCAGCAGGCGGGCGGATGGCTGTATGGCTAACTCGGCATCGGTTGATGGTTACCTGCACATCGAAGGCTTCGATCAGTTTGGACGTGAGATCTTCGACAAGAAGCAGATCCGCAAAGGCATGCGCAAGGCTGGGCAGGTGGTCAGCCGCCGCGCACAACTGAACCTCGCCCTGGCGCGCGGCCAGGATAACTACCCGGTCAGCCGCACCGGTCGAACTGTTGAGTCGATCAAGTTCAAGGTCTCGCGGGCCGGCTTCCTGGTGAAGATCGCTCCGCGCAAAACCCCAGACATGAAGGATTACTACCCGGCTTACCTGCACTACGGGGTGAAGCAGGGTGGGCGTGTTCGCGGGCTGGCCACCGGCAAGCGCCGGGCCAAAGGGGAGCGGGCTGCCGCGCTCGCGCAACGTGCGGCCAGTGGTTGGCGTATCGCGCCGCGGGCCAACTACATGGAGGACGCCCTGCAGGACGAAAAGGCCCAGGTTCAATCGATCCTCGCCGCTGCGTTTGCCGCTGCGCTTCGCTGACCATCAGGCCCGCCGGGCCGGAACTTGACCATGAAAATCTCACCCATCATCGCGCATCTGCGCGAGAACTGCCCGAGCCTGGCTGACAGGGTCTCGGGCGGTATCGACCTGGATGCCGTCAGCGGGTCGGCGCTGCTGAAGAACCCCTCGGCCTACGTGATCGCTGCTGATGACAAGGCCGGCGACAACCAGGCAAAGAACGCCGTGATTCAGGACATCGAGGACCGCTTTGAGGTGGTCCTGGCCATGGATACCAAGGACGAACGCGGCCAGCAGGCCACCGACCTGCTGCACGACTTCCGCAAGGAGTTGTGGCGTGCACTGGTCGGCTGGCGGCCGGCGGCGGAGTACGACCCGATCGTCTACGACGGCGGCGGCCTGGTGCTGATCAACCGCGCCCGGGTGGTCTACCGCTTCAGCTTCTCGGCGGCGTTCCAGCTGGGACGCAACCTTTTGAGCGATCCGGCCGAGACCTGGCATGAGCATGAGCTCGACGGACTGCCGGCCTTCACCGGGGCCACCATCGATATGGACTGCATCGATCCGGCCGACCGCAACTTGCAGTACCCAGGCCCTGATGGGCGCATCGAAGTGAAATTCTCCGGAGATCCCGAACCATGACCCAGCGCATCACCGTGGTGCCGGCTGTTGGCCGCGCCGTGCCGGACCCGCAGGCGGGCGACTTGCTGCCCGCCGAGGGCCGTGAAGTGACCGACAGCGTCTGGTGGCGCCGCCGCCTGGCGGATGGCGACATCACCATCAAGCAGGCCAAGGCCGCCAAGAAAGAGGTAACCCAGTAATGACCATCGGATTCAGCAACATTCCAGCCGATATCCGTGTTCCGCTGTTCTATGCGGAAATGGACAACTCGGCGGCCAACTCCGCGTCGTCGGTCATGCGCCGGCTGATCGTTGCCCAGGTCAACGACGACGCCACGGCCGAAGAAATCGGCCAGTTGGCCCTGGTGCCCAGCGTCAGCATGGCCAAGTCCATCGGTGGTCAGGGCTCCATGCTAGCGGCCATGTACGAAATCTGGCGCAAGGCCGACCCCGTCGGCGAGATCTGGTGCCTGCCGCTGAAGGCCGCCACTGGCGTCGTAGCCACAGGCACCCTGACGGTAACTGGCACCGCGACCGAGTCTGGTCTGCTCAGCCTGTACGTGGGCGGTGTGCGCGTTCAGGCGACTGTCACTTCCGGCGCGACCGCTGCTCAGGTGGCGTCGGCCCTGGCTGTACAGGTGAATGCCAAGGTCGATCTGCCCGTAACTGCCGCCGTCGCCGATGCTGTCGTGACCCTGACCTGCAAGTGGAAGGGCGAGAGCGGCAACGACATCGCCCTGCAGATGAACCGCCTGGGCAAGACCAATGGCGAAGTTACCCCGGCCGGGCTGGCCGTCGCAGTGGTGGCAATGGCCAGCGGTGCCGGTACACCCGATCAAGTTGAAGCGCTGGCTGCCTTGGGCGACGAGCCGTTCGAGTTCATCTGCATGCCGTGGACTGATACCACCAGCCTGGATGCGTGGAAGCTGGCCATGGACGACAGTTCCGGTCGCTGGTCCTGGGCGAAGCAGCTGTTTGGCCACGTCTACAGCGCCAAGCGCGGTACCGTCGGCACGTTGGTGGCTGCCGGTCAGCTTCGCAACGATCAGCACGTGACGGTGCAAGGGGTAGAGCAGGGCGTGCCGCAGCCGGTTTGGCTGGTGGCTGCTGCCCTCGCGGCGCGAACCTCGGCGTTTATCTCTGCCGATGCCAGCCGGCCAACCCAGAGCGGCACCATGCCGGGGATCGACCCGGCACCGGCCAGCGAGCGTTTCACCCTGACCGAGCGTCAGTCGCTGCTCAGCTACGGCATCGCCACGGCCTACTACGAAGGCGGCTCGATGCGCATCCAGCGCTCGATCACCACCTACCAGAAGAATGCTTACGGCCAGGCGGACAACTCGTACCTGGACAGTGAAACCATGCACCAGTCGGCGTTCATCATCCGCCGCCTGCAGGGCGTCATCACCAGCAAGTACGGCCGCCACAAGCTGGCCAATGACGGCACCCGCTTTGGCCCTGGCCAGCCGATTGTGACGCCGAGCGTCATGCGCGGGGAACTGATCGCGCAGTACGGCAAGCTCGAAACTGAAGGTCACGTCGAGAACGCCGAGTTGTTCGCCGAGTACCTGATCGTCGAGCGCGACAGCAACGATCCGAGCCGAGTCAATGTGCTGTTCCCGCCGGATTACATCAACGGCCTGCGCATCTTCGCGATGCTCAACCAGTTCCGCCTGCAGTACGACGCCGCGGCCTGATCCGGCCCGCACTTTCCCAAGCCCGCCTGAGCGGGCTTTTTCATTTTCGGAGACAAGACCATGGGTCAAAGAGTTGCGGGCACCTGCTACGTCAAAGTTGACGGTGCCCAGCTGACCATCACCGGCGGCTGCGAAGCCCCTTTGATGGATGTGAAGCGCGAGTCGATTTTGCCGGGCCTCTACAAGGAAGAGCAGCTGACGCCCTATGTGAAGGTCACAGCGGTGCACACGCCTGACTTTCCGCTCAAGCAACTGACCACGGGCACCGACATGACCGTCACCTGTGAATTCAACAACGGCAAGGTCTACGTGCTCTCGGGCGCTTACCTGGTGGATGAGCCAGCACTGAGCGGTGACGACGGCACCGTAGAGCTGCAATTCGATGGCCTCAAGGGGGTATGGCAATGACCCAGGTTCTTCAGTTGAGCGCGCCAATTGAGGCGCACGGCGAATCCATGCAGGAACTGACCTTGCGCCGGCCAACGGTGCAAGAGGTACGGACCATCAAGGCGCTGCCGTATCGCATCGACAAGAGCGAGGAAGTCACGCTGGATATGGACGTGGCGGCCAAGTACATCGCGGTGTGCGCTGGCATTCCGCCGTCTTCGGTCAACCAGTTGGACCTGTCCGACCTGAACACGGCAAGCTGGGTCATCGCCGGTTTTTTCATGAGTGCGGCCTCCAAGACCTCGGAAGCCTGATTGCACTTGCCTATGACTTGGCCTGGTTCTGGAAGGTAGACCCTGACCAGATCATGGCCAAGCCGCTGGATCTTTTCCTTGAATCGTTGATGCATGCGCAACGCATCAACGCGATCCCGAAGGAGCCGTGATGGCTGACAAGTTCCAGCTAAAGGCGCTCATCACGGGCGTCGACAAGCTCTCGCCAACGCTCGCTGGTATTCGGAAGAACGTGTCGTCCTTCCAGAAAAACCTCGAAAAGACGGGCCTTGGCAAGATCGGCTTTCGCGATCTGATCGCCGGCGGCGCCATCACTGCGCCGTTTGTGGCTGGGATCAACAAGGCTATCGAGTTTGAGTCGCAGATGGCCGACGTGAGGAAGGTGGTCGACTTCGACACGCCGCAGCAATTCAAACAGATGGGCGACGATATCAGTCGCATGTCCGAGCGGCTGCCGATGGCTGCTGGCGATATCGCGAAGATCGTCGCGGCAGGCGGTCAGTCCGGTATTGCCAAGGATGAGCTCTTGGGCTTCGCCGAAGCCGCGGTGAAGATGGGCGTGGCCTTTGACCAGACGGCTGATGAGTCTGGCGACATGATGGCTAAATGGCGCACAGCTTTCAAAATGAGCCAGGCCGATGTGGTGGCCTTGGCCGACCAGATCAACTACTTGGGCAATACAGGGCCCGCCAACACAAAGCAGATCTCTTCAATCATTACAGAGGTGGGCGCACTGGGCGAGGTGGCAGGCCTGAGCTCGGCGCAAGTGGCGGCGATTGGTGCAACCATGGCCGGTGTTGGCGTCAAGCAGGACGTTGCTGCCACGGGCATCAAGAACTTCATGCTGGCAATGACCAAGGGATCGGCTGCGACCAAATCCCAGGCCGAAGCCTTCAAAGCGCTGCGCCTGGACTCGAAGAATGTCGCTGCCGCGATGCAGAAGGATTCGCAGGCCACAATGCTTGACTTGCTCAAGCGAATTTCCGAGGTAGATGACGCCAAGCGGCCGGCGCTGCTGACGAACTTATTCGGCAGCGAATCGATTGCGGCAATTACTCCGCTGATAACCAATCTCGATCTGCTGAAAGGCAACCTTACAAAGGTCGGCGACTCGACCCTGTACGCAGGATCAATGGACCAGGAGTATGCCTCCCGGGCGGCAACCACGGCGAACAACCTGCAGTTGCTGAGGAACACGATTGAGAACGTTGCCAAGGCTTTAGGTGAGGCCCTGCTTCCAGGGTTGAATCTCGCCATTGACTCTATCCAGCCAATGATCAGCTATGTCGGCGCCCTGATTTCTGCAAACCCCAACTTGGTTCGCGGCCTGGTCGGCGCCGGAATCGCTTTTACCGCGATTCGAATCGCAATCGTCGCGGCCACGACTGCCACGAAGTTAATGAATTTGGCCTTGGCCACCAGTCCTATCGGCTTGATCGCAGTCGGAATCGCCGCGGCGGCTGGGCTGATCATTGCCAACTGGGAGGCGGTCGGGCCGTTCTTCTCTGCGATGTGGGAACTGATCAAGGCCTACACCGTCCCGGCCTGGGAGATGTTCAAGGCGTTCGCGTCCTGGACGCCGCTCGGAATCATCATGAAAAACTGGGAGCCCATCGCCGGTTTCTTCAAGTCCCTGTGGGAGTCGGTTAGCCCGTACATCGAAGGGATCATGAAATTCCTTGGGATGAACGAGGGCGGGGAGGGCATCACAGCGAAGGTGCAGCGTGCCGCATTCGCCCAGAACCAGCGAAACGGCGAGGCCGTCGGCAGCGGTGATGGATCGCTGCTTGCTGCCAATGCGGCACCTCAAGCGCTGACGCAGCAGCAGGGGATGAACGCCACGCTTGGCATTCCGTCAACCGGAGAGCTCCTCAAGGCGCCGACGCCCGGCAGCCTGATCATGAACAGCACCGCCAACAACAAGGCTCAGGTCAGCGGCGAGCTCAACATCAATATCAACGGCGCGCCACCCGGCACCCGTGTTGAACAACCTAAAACTAATCAGCCGGGCCTGCAGGTCAGGCCGAGTGTTGGCTATCGAACCATGGGGGCAGCACCGGCATGACCACTACGACATGGCGGGACAGCCTGCTGAAGGCCTCATTCCGCGGCGTGGCGTTCGAAGTCGAGAACACCTCGATGCCGGCGGGCCAGCGCGGCCAGTTGCACGAGTTCGTGCAGCGTGACGAGCCGTACTTCGAGCAACTGGGCAAGCGCGCCCAGGTGCACAAGCTGACGGCATTTATCATCGGCCCGGATTGCTTCGAGCGCCGTGACAAGCTTCTGGAGGCCTTGGAAGTGCCGGGCGCCGGTGAGTTGGTGCACCCCTGGCTGGGCCGTATGCTGGTAAAGGCAGGCCCATGCGAGGTCAGCCACGAACTTCGCGAAGGTGGCATGGTCCGGTTCGAGCTGGAGATGCACCCGGACCTGCCGCGCAAGTACCCGACCGCCAAGGTCAACACCAAGCAGCAGGCGCTCAAGGCATCGGGCGGCCTGCTCGACTCGGCGTTGGGGCGGTTCTCGTCGGCCATGGATAAGGTCAACACGGCCCGGATCAACTTGCTCAGCCTGCGCAACAGCGTCAGCGGGGTGTTCAATGCGGTGCAGCAGCAGTTTGCACCGCTGATGACGGCCTTCAACGACTTGAGCGGCTTCGTGCAGATGGTCGTCAATGCGCCGGGCTCGCTGCAGTCGTTGTTCGGCAGCTACCTCACCAGCTTGACCGGCGGGCTTTTCAGCCTGTTCTCGTTTGGCAGCAGCTCTTCGGGCGGTAGCTCGTCGGGCTCGAACTACCGAAGTGCACTGAGCCTGGCCAGCCAGCACGTGGACTCCATCACGGAGATCGACACCATCGCGCCGGCTGGCGGTGAGGATACCACTGCCGCAGCCCAGGCCACGGCCAACTTCGTTCAGGACGCGCTGCTGGTCCAGGTGACTAGCCTGGTGGCCGAGCTGCCCATCGCGCCCAAGGTGGAACCGGTGGCTTCCGTGCCAGCGATCAACCAGCAAGTCATTCAGCCCACCGAGCGAGCGGAAGTGCCCGTGGCGGATGACGTGTTGCAACTGCGTGACGACCTGAACGAAGCGATCTGGCAGGCCTCCTTGAAGGCCGACCACGACCACTACCAGGCGCTGACCGAGGTCCGGCATGCGGTTTCGGCACACCTCACAGCGGTGGCCGAGTCCGGCGTGCGCCTGATTGAGGTGACGCCCGCGCAGAGCCTGCCGGCGCTGGTCCTGGCTTATCGCCGCTTCGGTGATGCCACCCGCGAGAACGAGGTGGTGCAGCGTAACCGCATCAGGCACCCGGGCTTCGTCCCGCCATTGCCGCTGAAAGTCGCCAAGGAGTAACCCATGGAAGAGCAGAACGCCGTCACCTTGTCGGTGGATGGCTTGGATTATGGCGGCTGGAAAGAGGTGGAGATATCGGCGGGGCTTGAGCGACAGGCGCGGGACTTTCGGCTGGGGATCACCTGGTGCTGGCCCGGCCAGGATGTAATCCGGCCAATTCGCCAGGGCTCGAAGTGCGAGGTACGTATCGGAAGCGACCTGGTGCTGACTGGCTGGGTGTTCGCCACACCGATCAACCACGACGCCAACCAGATCACCTTGTCGGTGTCCGGGCGTTCGCTGGCCGCCGATCTGGTTGATTGCGCTGCCGTGAATAAGCCGGGCCAGTGGAAGAACCAAAGCGTGCAGTCAATCGTCACCGCGTTGGCTGCCCCCTACGGTCTGCGCGTCACCAGCGAGATCTCAGCAACCGGCAAGCTGTCGGACCACACCATCGAGCCTGGCGAAACGGCGTTCGAATCCATCGATCGCCTGCTGACCCTGTTCCGGGTGTTCTCCACGGATGACGCCCAGGGCCAGGTCGTGCTGGCCAGCGTGGGCAGTCAGGGCCGTGCCTTTGACCACATCGAGGTCGGCAATAACGTGCTGACTGGCAGCGCAGGTCTGGACTTCTCCGGGGTGTTTTCCGAGTACCAGGTGCTGGGCCAGCGCAGCGGCACCGACAGCGCCTTCGGCCAGCAGGCCGCCGAAGTGTCGGCCACGGTCAGCGATGACCGTACCACCCGCAAGCGCGTGCACATCATCCACCAAACCGGCCAGATGACCGATGAACTGGCTCAAAGCCGGGCCAACTGGGAACGTGGCAACCGCATCGGCAAGGCCCTGCAGACCACCTACACCGTGCAGGGTTGGCGGCAAAGCAACGGTGCGCTGTGGAAGCACAACACCGTGGTGCGGGTGATCGACCCGCTGATCGGCTTTGATCGTGACATGGTCATCGCCGAGGTGACGTACACCCTGAACGACAGCGGGATGATCACCACCCTGGTGGTCGGTCCACCCGAAGGCTACGAGCCGGAGCCTTCTGACCCACTCAAGCGCCGCAAGCTCAAGAAAGGCAAGAAGGGCGACAACTTCGAATACCTGTTACCTGAGGACTGGGGGAAGAAATGACCATGCTGACGCGCATGATTGCCCGCGGCACCGTGGCGCTGGCCACGGCGGGCAGCATGCTTCAAACGCTGCAGATGCGCCTGACCGCAGGCGAGGTCAAGGACGGCCTGGAGCACTTCGAACCTTATGGTTTCACCAGCAATCCGAAGCCGGGCGCCGAGGGTGTGGCGCTGTTCCTGGGTGGCGATCGTTCGCACGGTGTGGTGGTCTGTGTAGCCGACCGGCGTTTTCGCCTGAAGGGGCTGCAGTCAGGAGAGGTGGCCATCTACACCGACGAAGGCGACACCTTTGTGTTCAAGCGCGGCCGTGTGGTCGAGCTGGAAACCATGACGCTGAAGGTCAAGGCGGGCACGGCGGTCGAGTTCGACACGCCGCTGATCAAAACCACGGGGCGTATCGAGTCCGACGGCGACCAGGTGGCTGCCGGGATCAGCCAGGTGGAACACGTGCACGACGGCATCACCCGAGGCAGCGCCCAGTCCAATGCGCCGGTTGGTGGTGCACCATGACTGACTCCGAGAAGAACCTGATCCGCACCGTCGTCATTAGCCTGTTCACCTGGCGCCGCGCTGGCCCCGACGACCCCGTCGACGACGAGGAGCGTTATGGCTGGTGGGGCGACAGCTTCCCGAAGGTGGCCGACGACCGCATCGGCTCGCGCCTCTATCTGCTGCGCCGGGTGAAGCTGACCGACCTCACCCAGCGTGATGCCGAGTTCTACGCCAACGAGGCGCTGCAATGGCTGGTCGATGACGAGCAGGTACTCGCTATCGCCATCACCAGCGAGCGGGCTGGCGCTGACCGGCTCAACCTGCGTGTGGTGCTGACGCTGCTCAGCGGCGCTACCCTCATCATCGATTCTGACCAACTGTGGCAGGTGATCTATGCCGTTTGAAACGCCCTCGCTGCCCACGCTGATCAGCCGGGCCCAGGCCGACCTGGGCAGCAACGCCTTGCGCCACTCCGATTCGCAGGTGCTGGCCAGAGCCCAAGCCGGTACGGCGTTCGGCTTGTATGGCTACCTGAACTGGATCATTGAACAGATCCTGCCCGACACCGCCGACGAAGAAACCCTCGAGCGCATTGCCTCGCTGCGCTTGCAGCAACCGCGCAAGGCCGCTGCGCCGGCGGATGGATCGGTCAGTTTCCAGGCCGCCGCCGGCGCTGTGCTGGATGTCGACACGGTGCTGCAGGCCCAGGACGGCCGATCCTACAAGGTCACCACCGCTGTAACGACCAGTGCCGGAGTCAACCAAACCACCGTGGAGGCAGTGGACGCGGGCACCCTGGGTGACGCCGAGGTCGGGCTAACTCTGACCTTGGTTCAGCCGGTGGAGGGGATAGGCGATACCTTCACGGTGCTGGACCCCGGTTTGACTGGCGGTACTGCGCAGGAAAGCGTCGAGTCGCTGCGCTCCCGGGTGATCCGCTCCTACCGCGTGATCCCGCACGGCGGTGACAAGGACGACTACGAGACCTGGGCGCTCGAATGCGCTGGCGTCACTCGCGCCTGGTGCGTGCGTAACTACATGGGCCCCGGCACGGTCGGCGTGTTCTTCATGCGCGACGAAGACGCCAATCCGGTGCCTGATGCTGGCCAACTGGCAGAGGTGAAGGCCTATATCGAGGAGCGGCGTCCGGTGACGGCTGAGGTGTATGTGCTAGCCCCTGAAATCGTGCCGGTGGTCTACCAGGTCCGGCTCAATCCTGACACTTCGACTGTGCGTAGCGCCGTTGAAGCAGAGCTGGAGGATCTGCACGACCGTGAGGCTGGGCTTGGCGAAACCCTGCTGGTCAGCCACATGCGCGAAGCCATCAGTGGCGCCAGGGGTGAATGGGATCATGAGCTGGTGAGCCCAGCGGCTGACATCGTTCCTGCTGCGAATCAGTTGCTGACCTACGGGGGCTGCGTATGGCTGGCGTGAGAACGGCTGCCCAGTACAAGCAGCAACTGCGGGCACTTCTGCCGCTGGGCCCGGCCTGGGATCCGGAGCTCGTGCCGGAGATCGACCTGGTGCTGGGGAGTGTGGCACAGGAGTTCGCCCGAGTAGAGGCGCGCGCCGCTGCCGCCCTGAACGAGATGGACCTGGGTGGTGTGAGCGAGCTGGTGCCGGATTGGGAGGCGGTGATGAACCTGCCGGATTCCTGCCTGGGCCAGAACCCATCCTTCGAGGATCGGCGCCTCGCGGTGCAGCAGCGCCTGGTCGCTGTCGGCGGGCAGACCATCAACTACTTCATCTCCCTGGCAGTCGGCCAGGGGTACCCGAATGCGAGTGTCACCGAGTTCCGCGCCCCGCGGTGGGGTCGCCTGCGCTTCGGCGCGGCGCATTTCGGCACTTGGGGTGCTCAGTTCATGTGGACGTTGCACACCGGCGGCCGGCAGCGGGTCGGTCGTCGATTCGGCGTCAGCTACTGGGGGGAGCGCTTCGGCACCAACCCAGGCAGCGCCCTGGAATGCGTCATCCGCCGCGCCGCGCCTGCGCACACGGTGGTTTTCACCGATTACAACTGAGGAATTACGAGTGGATTACCCGAAGAGTGTGCCCAATGCCGGTTTGGTGGGTGGCAAGTTCGTTGACGAAGATACCGGGTCTGGCACGCCAGGATCGCTGATCCCGTCTGACTGGGGCAACGCCATCACCGATGAGGTTCTGGCGGTCATTGCTGCAGCTGGCCTGACACCGGATGAGAATGACAACACCCAGATGGCCGCAGCCCTGCGCCTGATGCTCCAGCAAGCAGCGGGTAATTACGCCCTGGATACGGGTACCGCGAACACCTACCTGGCTGCTTATACCCCGGCGGTGTCAGCCCCTGTCGATGGTATGGTGCTCAAGTTCAAGGCGAAGACGGCGAACACCGGGGTCAGTACCTTTAGCCCGAACGGCCTGCTGGCAAAGCCGATTGTAGGTGCCGCCCATGCCGCGCTGCAGGGCGGTGAAATCGTTGCGAATGGCGAGGTCTGGCTGCAATACAACAGCTCCATCGGAACAGGCTCCTGGGTGCTGATCGATAGCTCTGGAGGCGCTATTCAGGTCCCGCAGGCTACCCAAAGCCAGCACGCGATGCCGCTGGGGCAAGCAACTGGCCGATTGCTCAATATCCAGGTAATCACTGCAAGCGGCACCTATACCAAGACCCCTGGCACAACGAAGATTCGTGTTCGAGGGCAGGCAGCTGGCGGTGCCGGCGGGGGAACGCAGGTTACATCGGCAGGTCAATCCGCTGCTGGCGGCGGAGGCCAAGCCGGAGCTTTGGGCGAAGGGATCTATGACACGACCGGTTTTACAACTCAATCCGTAGTCATCGGCGCTCCAGGCGCGCCAGCCGCTGGTCTCGATGGCGGTAATGCAGCCTCAAGTACATTTGGATCGCTGCTTACACTTCCTGGCGGTCTTGGCGGCAAGGTTGGTGTTAATGCCACAACATTTGCTCAGCAAGGAGGTATCGGAGGGGGGCCAGGTGCAGCCCCTTCGGGGGCTAATGTTTTTGGCGTAACCGGTGACTGCGGAATGGTTGGCAGGCTTTATCAGTCGAATAGTACCGAGGGCGGCGCAGGCGGTAAGGGTCCGTACGGATCCACTAATAGTCTTGGAGTCGTATCAGGCTTCGGGGTAGGCGGCGCGGGTGCCCGCGCTACTGCTTCGTCAGCTGCATTGCCTGGGTTGATCGGCGCTCCAGCCTTCTTCATCGTTGAGGAGTACGCATGAGAATTTTCGCAAGAATCGACGGTGGCCTGGTGATTGAAAAATTCCCTACCGAAGATTTCCCGACTGCTGATCTGCCACCAGACGGCGATATCAGGCCTATGTGGCATCCTGATATCGTTTGGGTTGAGGTGACGGGGATGAGCCCGTTGCCTGAGCCCGGATGGTCATACTCTGATGGGGAATTTTCCGAGCCTAAGCCGCATATCCTGTCGGTTGAAGAATTGCTCAAGAAAAATACCGCTCAGCAGGAGTCTTTGCAGATCATCGCATCTCAAGCGATTACACCACTTCTTCTAGCGCTCCAGCTCGGCAACGCCACCGAAGATGAGACATCTCAAGCAAGGAAATGGCAGTCATTTTCCCGAAGCCTGAAATCTGTTGATTTGTCCTCGGCTAGCCCTGTCTGGCCATCAATGCCTGAATAGGGCGCTCAAAGTCATCAGCGTTGTGTAACATGCAGCCTTTTTGGTGCTGCCGACACCTCTGACTAATCAAAAGGACTAACGATGATCAAGCTCAAAAAGCTTATGGCGCTTGCCGCGCTGATTCCAGCGTTGGCGCTTGCCGCCAATGCACATTCTGAAGATGCGATTTCGGTAGCACGCAAAGCCAGCGACATGGCGGCCAGCGCAGTGTTTCCAGCGAGCATGGTGACCTCTGACTACGTTGAGGCAAACGCTGCTGGTGAGCCCTACCTGATCAAGTGTACGCCTCAAGCAAACAGGATTATCTTGTTCTTGCACACCTGGTCAAACGATTACCGCACGATCAAGCAAGTTTTCCCGGAGCTTGCCACCCTGGATCGCGCCTGCGTCGTCTCTCCAAATTTCAATGGACCTAACAACACCCCTCAGGCCCTAGGCTCCGACGACACAATGGACCGTATCGATATCGTCCTGAAGGAGGTCCAGTACAAAACAGGGCTATCTCGCGTCTACCTTACGGCGGTTTCTGGAGGAACGATGGCGGCCCTCAACTACATGGGCAAGTACCCCGGAAAGGTACACCTAGCTTCTCTATGGCTGGTGATTGACGATCTCGCATCGCTATACAACACCACCAAAGATCAGCCGCTGAAAGACAACATGCTGACAGTTCTCGGGGCCCCTCCGACTGGGCCAGATGATCCAGCGTACTTGGCGCGATCCCCTCGCGCTCGTTTGCCTGGAATTAAAGGGCCGGCAACGATCATTCTGAACGTTGGAGCGCTTGATACAACGTCCCCGCCTGTGCAGGCAGATATGGCGAAGGCACAGATCAACGCAGTCGCACCCGATATCAATGTGTCGATTAAGTCCTGGCCGATTCCTCATGAATTTGCTGCGCCTATTCGTCAAGAGGCACTAAAGCAATTGATTCTGGAATAGATTTCAAATGCTGCGCTAAGGCGGATTTAGAGTTTTGGCGCAGTAAATAGAGTGCGGTTTAAAGATTAATTTTTGAGTCGTCTATAGAAAATATCGGTAGCGGGAATAGATAGGTTTAGTATGCAATATCGGCGTGAAATAGATGGTTTGCGAGCGATAGCAGTGATTCCGGTAATTCTGTTTCACGCAGGATTAGAGTTGTTTGGTGGTGGATTTGTTGGTGTTGATATCTTCTTTGTAATAAGTGGGTATCTTATTACGACAATTATATGTAGTGACCTTCAGCAGGGCAGGTTTTCTTTCGCGTCATTCTATGAGCGTAGGGCAAGACGAATTCTGCCGGCTTTATATTTTGTGCTGGCCGCTAGCCTGCCATTCGCTATGGCTTGGCTCCAGCCAGCTGACTTGAAGAGCTTTTTCGAAAGCTTTGCGGCGGTTTCTGTTTTCTCTTCAAACCTGCTGTTTTGGAAGGAAAGTGGTTATTTCGATACTGCATCCGAGCTTAAGCCTCTGCTTCATACGTGGAGCCTTGCGGTAGAAGAACAGTATTATGTCGTTATCCCGATAATTATTTGTCTTCTGTGGAGAAGTAGGAAGAGGCTTGCTGTAACCTTCTCCTTGCTAGGCTTGGCAAGTTTTGTCGGTGCAGAGTGGGCGTCAACGCATAGCCCTTCCACAGCATTCTACCTTCTGCCGACTCGGGCTTGGGAGCTATTGGTTGGAGCTCTCTGTGCAATTTACTTGACCGCACCAGGCGCCAAGGAGATTTCTCGTTCTTTGAGAAACATTGGTAGCCTCATCGGCCTTTCGATGATTGCGATATCGATACTTTGTTTCAGCAAAGAAACTCCGTTCCCAGGAGTCTATGCGCTGGTCCCAACTCTAGGAGCATCGCTAATCGTGTTGTGTGCCCGACCAGATACAGTGGTAGGCAAAGCTCTTTCAGTGAAACTGCTTGTCGGTATAGGCTTGATCAGCTATAGCGCATACCTCTGGCATCAGCCTATCTTTGCGTTCGCTCGGCACCGAAGCCTAGGCGAGCCCTCGAGCATGCTCTTTATAGGTTTGACGGCCCTTTCCTTGCTGCTTGCTTGCGTAAGCTGGCGGTATGTCGAGGCCCCATTCAGAGCGAAGGGGAAAATCGCCGGGTCTTGGATATTCGCCATGTCTGCTGCTGGGGTTTGTGCAATATTCACGATTGGCATCTATGGTCGAGGCAACCTGTCGATTGAAACCAGTCCCAGCATGTCCTGGGCCACGAACGGAGGCATACCGCAGAAGCTCAGAGGGGTTTCAGTAAACGGGGTGGACTGTTCAGGGCGCGATCCCGAGGAGGCGTGCAAGATAAATAATGGGTCGTACGATAAAACGCTTGTCGTTATTGGTGATTCGCATGCCAGGGGAATGACCCAGTCAATCGAGCCACTGCTTGCGCAGTACAAAGCAAGGATGGTTGACTTAACGTCAAGCGGGTGCCCACTCTTGCCGGGCTTGAGCGTTTTTAGCAACGGCGCAGTTTTTAATCGTTGCGATCCGCGATATCAGGAAAAGCGACTATCAGAGCTTAGAATGCTTCCGCCATCTACTATTCTTCTGGTTTCGCGATTCACTTCTTATATTCGTGGCCAAGGGTTTGATAATACTGTTGGCGGGAAGGAGATCGGCCTTTCATACTACGCTGCAAAGTCTCTTGGCACTAGCATGGAGCAAAGGGCAGCTGAGATTGGCGAGTCGTTCGCTACTGTCGTGGCAGATTTAATTGCTATGGGGCACAGAGTTGTCATCGTCGGCCCCGTCGCGCCCCCTGGCTGGGATCCTTTAGCTAGGCTTTACAGAATTGAGCACGTCGGCGTTGCAGAAACAAACGAGGAACGACAAGCCCTGATGAAGGTTCCCTATGCAGCAGTTAAAGCCTGGGATGTGCCGGCGAGAAAAATTATCGATAACGTTCTGAGAAATAACCCTGGAGTTGTTTTCGTCGATCCTGACGATTTTCTTTGTACTGATGGCTATTGTACGAGCATATCAAGTGATTCGATCTTGTATTCAGACTCAAACCACCTGTCCCTGGTCGGGAATCAGATGCTGTTTAGACTGTTGATGGAGCGCTTGGATAGGTGAAGGTCAAGCCCATGAGTGACCTGCAGGTGCGCGGCGTTGTGCCAGAATGACGCTACGTCGCGCACCTGTGACTGGCGCAGGCTGCGCCTCAAGGGGTACAATGGAGGCTTTGAGAAAAGCACGGATCTGCTCATGATTGACAGTCAGGTTAAGCTATACGCATATAAGTCCATAAAAAATGCAAAGCTTGTGCTGGATCCATTCCCGCATATTTATGTTGAGAAGGTTTTGCCGGATGATTTTTATTCGGAGCTTCTGCTAAAACTTCCTCCTGATAGCGATTATAATGTTTATTCTGCTCCGTATGAGCAAAGGCACTATATTCAGCTTTCTCCAAGTAGGACCGAGAAATTAACAGAGGCAGTATCTCAGTTCTGGAGGGATTTTGAGGCCTGGATTCATTCTCAGGAGTTTCTTGATGTGCTTGTTGAGAAGTTTGGTAGACGGCTTCAAGTAAACTACA
The DNA here is from genome assembly GCF_048068075.1 of Pseudomonas sp. NY15354. Taxonomy (NCBI): domain Bacteria; kingdom Pseudomonadati; phylum Pseudomonadota; class Gammaproteobacteria; order Pseudomonadales; family Pseudomonadaceae; genus Pseudomonas; species Pseudomonas sp. NY15354. The sequence continues at coordinate 36,389 of NZ_JBLUPV010000003.1, read as the reverse complement.
AGTACCGGGAAAAGGATCTTGAGAAGCACTCCATTTCTGACGAGTGCGTGCGAGTGAGCCCAAGATCGCTGCTGGTTCGGGATTATCAGCATTTTTCGCTTGGTCCTCATACTGATAGCGAAAGCAAGTTTATTGTTGGGGCCTTCTATCTACCTAAAGATGATTCTTTGCGCGACTTTGGGACAAGCATCTACAAGCCTAAAGATGCGAGCCTTAGCTCCTGGCCGTCTCCGCACATGAAGCATGAAGACTTCAATTTGGTTAAAACCTTTGAAAATCGTCCGAATACCATGCTCGTGTTTATGAAGACGGATCATTCCTGGCATGGCGTTGAGCGAAAGCAGCATTCCAATGTCGGCAGAGACGTTCTTTTCTGGATTCCGCAGATCGGTACCGCTGCCGGGGCCGAGATCCCGCTGCAGTTACCGAAAAGATGGTTTAGCAAACCTTCGCTGATTGATCGGATTGCGACAAAGATCGGCAGATAGCAGATTGCTACGTTCAAACTGAGCCCGCCTAGCGCGGGCTTTTTTTCGTCTGGAGAAAACTTATGACTCAATCGCAACCGCGCGGCGTACGCAACTGCAACCCCGGCAACATCGATTACAACCCGCGCAACGCATGGCAGGGCCAGCTCGGCCTGGAGGAAGGTGTGGCCAAGCCGCGGTTCGCCCGCTTCGACGAGGCCGAGAACGGCATTCGCGCTCTGGGCAAGCTGCTCATCAACTACCGAGGCAAGGATGGTATGCCTGGCGTAGGCGGGAAGGGCATCGACACCGTGCTGGAGACCATCAACCGCTGGGCTCCGAGCAACGAGAACGACACTCAAGCCTATGCAGGCGCCGTGGCCAAGCGGCTGGGCGTGCGCACCACTGACCCGATCAACATCAAGGATCCGGCCACGCTGCGCGGCATGGTGGTCAGCATCATCATCCACGAGAACGGCGGCAACCCGTACCCGCCGGCGATCATTGACGAAGGTGTTCGGCGGGCGCTGGCATGAGCTGGCTGGGCGCGGTGCCTGCCTGGTGCTGGTGGCTGATCGCCCTGGTACTGGTCGCCGGCGGCCAGCAGTACCGGGTGGTGGTTGCCCAGGGCGAGACCGGTACCGCTCGCAGCGAACTGTCCGACTACCGACTGCAGGTGGCCGAGCGCGACCGGCGCGCCGCGGCCCAGATCAGGACTGAAGAGCAGCGACAACAGAAGATCAAGGATCAGGAGGACGAGAATGCGAGACGTGAAAAGCTGGCGCTCCAAGATGACGTTGATAGGTATCGCGCTGCTGGTGTCGGGCTGCAGCAGCAAGTCGACCGACTGCAGCGCGGCAGGGGAGCTACCTGTGATCTCGTCTCTGCCCAGCAGCGCGAGGCAAGACCCACTACCAGCATGGTGTGCGGGCAACTGCTTGGAGAACTTGACCAAATGGCGGGAAGCCTCGGCGAAGCGCTTGGCCGAAGCCGAATAGCGGGGCTGGCGTGTGAGGCGGTGGTGGATGGGATGAAGTCTCGGTAGCGGCCTATACTGGCCGTCTACCTTGACGGAGCAGGGCCGTGGAAAATCGCAAGTTCGGCGACATGGTTGAGGCGGGCGAACCGCAGATCCAGCAGGCCATTGACGCAATGCGCCGGTACCACGAAGCCCAGGATTACGGCGCGCCGCGGGAGGAAGTGGAGCGCTTGCACCTGATTGCCGAGTCTCTCTTCCAGGCCGTGTCCGATTACCAGATGCGATCAGTGGCCACCGCCCTCGGGAAGAAACTGCCGCCTACGCATTGAACCGCTGACCGGCAGTTGCCCGTGGCTAAGCCAGGACGATACGATACTGTATCTATATACAGTATTGGTGCCCTATGTACTTCCTCCTCGTGCGCCGCCGCGTCAATGGCGTGGCCATCCCTACGAAGCAGCTCAGGAAGATCCAGCCCCTGCGCGCCGACATCCACATCGGCGACCACCACAGCGAGCCGCTGGGCCGGGTCGCCACACAGGCCTGGGTGTTCAACCCGACGCCAGGACCCGACATCATTCCGCGGCTACACGATGCCAAGGTTAATGGCATGGCCCAGCTTGGGATGAACATCAACGGGGTTGAGGACATCGACGGCGTGCTGTACGCGCAGTCCTGGTGGTGCAGGAAGGAATGATGGTCGGGATACCGCAAGCATGGCTGGATGAGCTCAACGACCAAGCCGAACTGATCAACGACCCAGATGGCCGCGCAATCGTCCTTGCCGAGATGGCATTCGCTGCTCACCGGCGCCGAGAGGTCGATTCAGATCAGCTGTCTGACATGCTGGAGTTCGTCGAGGCAGCGCGATACTTCGGATTGAATGAAGTTGATGAGTGGTACGAGCTAGGGATATTTGGCCATCACGAGCCGTTGCCTGAATGGGGAAATCAGTTCTTCAAGGGAGTTGGCAAGGCCCCACCCAAGGATAGGTAGGCCGTCGGCAGAACGCCGGAGGAGGGGGCTTCGACTGTCTAAAACCGCGCTGCAGCTTCTCGGTTTTACTGGGCGAAACTCGCCCAAAATCGCCAATGCATATTAGACAGGGTCGACGCATAGGCCGCTGCTGGCGCGGCCTGAGGTCGATTTTCCACACTACTGCTGCATCATTGGTGTGTGTGCGGAAAGGTCAGACATTCAAGGCCTTGAAGCTGTCTCAGACAAAATGCGAAACGCCCAAGTCTACAGGTTCTTGCCTGCCGGGCACAGGCCGCCTTGGCCCTTCGACCTTCATGGAAACGGCCACGCCCCGCGCATCAAGGGGCGGGGCGTGGTCGTGTCTGGAGTGGATCAACGGCGCTGCCAGACCACTGGGAACCAGTCCTCCCGCATGCGCTCGCCGTCGCTCAGGTTGATACCCGGGAAGGGCGGCGAGGTGCGCCCCGGGCGCTGCACATAGCGTACGTCGTCTCCCAGGAAACGTGTGGAAAAGGCGCGGCGTCGGTTCGTGCCCGTGTTGCCGGCGGCGCCATGCACGGTGCGGAAATCGAAGACGATGGCATCGCCAGGTTCCATCTCAGGGGAGAGGATCTGGTACTCGCCGTTCTCCACGTCCGGCATGTCCATGAACAGGTTCTGGCCTTCGGCGTCGGTGGCGCCGTAGAAGTCCTGGTTGCTGGCCCAGCGCTTGGGGCGTACAGGCTTGGGCCAGAGGTGCGAGCCGAGCACCACGCTCAAGGTGTTGTGGCGGGTGACCGGGTCCAGGGGGATCCAGTAGCTGGCGGTCTGCAGGCCCTGGACGCAGTAGTAGGGCAGGTCCTGGTGCCAGGGGGTGGGCTTGGCGGTCCCGGGCTCCTTCACCAGGATGTGGTCGTGGAACACCTGCACCTGCTGCGAGCCCATCAACTCGCCGGCAAGCCCTGCGGCGGGCGAGTTCAGCACGAAGTCGGTGAACGCCGGGATGCGCTGCCAGTTGCAGTAGTCCTCGAAGAACCGTCCGCCCTCGCCGGAGCCAACGTTCTCAATGGCAAAGGCACTGGGTTCGGCCAGGTTTTGCTCGAAGCCTTCGCGCAGACGTTCGATCCAGTCCTTGAACACGCCGCGCAGGATCACCGCGCCGTCTCGCTGGAAATCTTCGATATGGGGATTCATCGGAGCAGCCCTCTCGTTGTTGTTGTAGTGGCACCAGCATCGGGGGCCAGCGAGGGCGAGGTAAATCACAGAATTCCTATTCGTCACTATAGCTATTCTGTATGCCCCACCTTGTTGTCTTGCCCTGCGATTGGCCGGTTAATAGCCCTGCGCCCTGCGGTTTCCGGGCCTTGCGAGAACCCTTCAACGGCAGCGTGACTGCCGGCCAAGAACAAGAACAATGAGGAGTCCCTGGGATGAACGATCACAACAACCTGCGACGGGGCCTAAGTACCCGGCATATCCGCTTCATGGCATTGGGATCGGCGATCGGCACCGGGCTGTTCTATGGCTCGGCGTCGGCGATCAAGCTGGCCGGGCCGTCGGTGCTGTTGGCCTACCTGATCGGTGGCGCGGCGATCTATATGATGATGCGCGCCCTCGGTGAAATGGCGGTACGCAACCCCGTGTCCGGTTCCTTCGGGCAGTACACCAGTCAATACCTGGGGCGTTACCTGGGCTTTCTGACCGGCTGGAGCTATGCCTTTTCCATGCTGGTGGTATGCCTGGCGGACGTCACCGCGTTCGGGGTGTACATGGGCTTGTGGTTCCCCGATACACCGCGCTGGATCTGGGTATTGGGCATCGTCTGCTTCATCGGTGCGCTGAACCTGTGCAGCGTGAAGGTGTTCGGCGAGATGGAGTTCTGGCTTTCGTTGCTCAAGGTCACCGCCATCGTGGCGATGATCGCGGCCGGGGGCGCGGTGCTGCTGTTCGGCATCCAGCTGGGTAACGGGGCCGAGACGGTGACGGGGTTGTCCAACCTGTGGAGCCATGGTGGGTTCTTCCCCAATGGCGTCGGCGGGATGATCGCCTCCTTCACCGTGGTGATGTTCGCTTTCGGTGGCGTCGAAATGATCGGCATCACTGCCGGCGAAGCCAAGGACCCCAAGCGCGTGCTGCCCAAGGCGATCAACTCGGTGCCGCTGCGTATCCTGCTGTTCTATGTGCTCACCCTGGTGGTGCTGATGGCCATCTACCCTTGGACCAACATCGGCAGCCAAGGCAGCCCGTTCGTGCAGATCTTCAGTGGTTTGGGCATCAGTTCGGCGGCGACCCTGCTCAACATCGTCGTGATTTCGGCGGCCGTGTCGGCCATCAACAGCGACATCTTCAGCGCCGGGCGCATGATGTATGGCATGGCCCAGAACGGCCAGGCGCCGGTCGGCTTCTCCCGGCTGTCGCGTTTCGGAGTGCCATGGATGACCGTGCTGGTGATGGGCGTCGCGCTGTTGCTGGGTGTGGTCCTGAACTACCTGGCGCCGGAGAACCTGTTCCTGATTCTCGCCGCCGTGGTGACCTTCTCGATTGTCTGGGTGTGGCTGATGATCCTGCTGTCCCAAGTGGCCATGCGCCGTGGCATGAGCCGCGAGGAAATTGCCGCGCTGGACTTCCCGGTGCCGCTGTGGCCCGTCGGGCCGGCCCTGGCCATTGTGTTCATGCTGTTCATCTTCGGTGTGCTGGGCTGGTTCCCCGATACCCGCACCGCGATGTACGTCGGCCTTGGCTGGTTGGCGCTACTGTCGGTCGGCTACTGGCTGTGGGTGGCGCGCCAGCCACGCCAGGCGCCGGTCAACGCCTGAGCTAGACGGAAAACAGCTCGCTGGCCCAGCGCAGAAATGCCTGGGCCGCAGGGGAGGGGCGCATGGCGCTGGACTGCGCCAGCACCACCGACTGCGGGCTGACCGCCTCACGCAATGGCCGGCACGCCAAGGGCCGGCCGTCGTAGCTCTGATCACCCGCCGGGCGAGTGCAGGACAGCGCCACGCCGTAGCCATGGGCGACCAGCCCACGCTGCATCTCGAAGGTCTGGGTCAGTTGCTGGGAGCGTGGTTGCAGGTCATGGGCCCAGAACAGCGAGAGGAAGTACTCGCGGGTTCGGGCGATGTCTTCGAGAATCAAACACTCTTCGGCCAGATCGGCCAGTGACACCTGCTCTTGGCGGGCCAAGGGATGGTCCGCCGGCAACAGGGCATAAGGTGCCACCTGCGCCAGCACTCGCCGCTCGATCTGTGGGTCTAGGCCCACGTCATAGGTCAGCGCCAATTCTGCCTTGCCTTCGTTCAGCCGTCGGTTGACCCCGGCAAGGTCCGTCTCGAACAAGGTGATGGCGACTTCCGGGTGACGCTCGCGAAAGCCACTGAGCAGGCGCGGTGCATACCACGGGCCCAGGTCCTGGAAGCAGATCAGGCTCAAGTTGCCCCGCAGCACTTCCGGCTCATCTCCTGCGCTACGAATGCCGGCCGCCATGGCCAGGATCTCGCGCGCCTGTTCCAGCAACTGCCGCCCCGCCGGGCTCAGTTCCAGGCCACGGCTGGCCTGACGCAAGAACAGTTTTTCGCCCAGGATGGCCTCGAGCTGCGAGATCGCCAGCGACACCGAGGGCTGGGAAATGTGCTTGGCCCGCGCCGCGGCACTGACGCTGCCCTGTTCGGCGGTGGCCACGAAGTACTCGAGCTGGCGGAAGGTAAAGCCGATCATTGTTGTTTTTACCTCGCTATCGTGGGGAGTCTTCCCACGGTGTAGGGCCCATGAGAGTACAGGGAATTACCCTCTGGAGGGTGATGGGTGACAGAAAGCGCATGCATGGATTGCATTTGCGCTGCAGCACATCCATCATGCACGGTATGCAAAAACGCAACGTAGCCTCCGTACTCAAAGCACTGCTCGACCGCCACGGCCTGTCCCCGACGGAGCTGCACCGGCGCACGGGCGTTCCTCAATCCACGTTGTCGCGCATCCTCAGCGAGAAGATCGTCGACCCGTCCGACAAGCACGTGTCGAAGATCGCCGAGTACTTCGGCGTCAGCACCGACCAACTGCGCGGTCGCGTCGAGCTGGGCGAGTCCCGCGAGGCGGCCCAGCCGGCCCATGGCCATGCGGACCTGAGCGACATCAGCCTGTGGGACGACGAAACCCCTGTCGAGGATGACGAGGTTTCCGTTCCTTTTCTTCGAGAGGTCGAATTGGCAGCAGGATCAGGAAGATTCGTCATCGAAGAAAGCGAAAAGGCTCGCCTACGCTTCGGCAAGCGCAGCCTGCGCCACAATGGCGTGCAGTTCGACCAGGCCAAGTGCGTGACGGTGCGCGGCAACAGTATGCTGCCGGTCCTGCGTGACGGCGCGACGGTCGGGGTCAACACCGGTAAATGCGCGATCGGCGACATCATCGATGGCGACCTCTACGCCATCAACCACAACGGCCAGCTGCGCGTGAAGCAGGTCTACCGCCTGCCCACTGGCATCCGTCTGCGCAGCTTTAACCGCGATGAACACCCTGACGAGGACTACAGCTTCCAGCAGATGCAGGAAGAGCAGATCAGCCTGCTGGGCCATGTGTTCTGGTGGGGCATGTACGCGCGCTGAGGCTATCCCTTTTCAAGAAAACCCGCTTCGGCGGGTTTTTTTTCGTCTGCAGAAAATCCCTACAAGCCACGTCGCGCATAGCTCTCATGCATTTGCGCAAAATTTCTTCACTAGAAATATGAATAAACGCATTGACTGCATATGCATTAATGCATAATCTGTGTCTCAAGCCGGTCGACACCGGTTGTTACACAGGCAGCGATGAACAGGCCTCGACTGTTCAGAGGGTTGGCAACTGGCCCGGGTGTGCAGCGTAAAGCACCACGATCAGTTATCCGGCGGGCAGGTGGCCGCGGTCGGAGACACCAATTTGAAGCGCAGCCGCCAGGCGTCACCAGTCGTGGCCGGCGGTTCGACAACGCATTACTGAAAAGCCTGGCAGCCCGGGCTTTTTGGAATGCCGAGTTCATACACAACCGACCCGCCAGTGGCACTGGCGGGCATTCATACAGGAGACAGGACAGTGACGAACGAGCAACAGACGTTGCTGGAGATACCGCTCTGGCTGGTGATCGTCCTGGCATTGCTGGGCGGCCTGAGCGGTGAGATGTGGCGTGCCGACAAGGCAGGGGCGCGAGGATGGTCGTTGGTGCGCCGGCTGGCGTTGCGATCCGGGGCCTGCATGGTCTGCGGGGTCTCGACGGTGATGCTGCTGTACGCCAGCGGCATGTCGATCTGGAGCGCCAGCGCCTTTGGCTGCATGACCGCCATGGCAGGTGCCGACGTGGCCATCGGGCTCTACGAGCGCTGGGCGGCCAAACGCCTGGGATTGCGTGATGTGTCCCAGGCCGACGAGCGATAGGAGGCGTTGAAATGAGCGAGCTGGCCACTTTACATGCGGCACTGACCGCAATGATTCGTGAGGCGATTCCTGAACTTGCGTCAGTCGACATCGCTTCGGATGTCGGCAGCAGCAGCGTCTTGCCGTCGCTGCGCCATGGCATCGTGCGCATGACCGCGGATGCCACGCCCCGGGATGGGCGCTCGGTGCTGGTCACCACCTTCGAGGCGGACATCACTCCCGACCTTGGCAACCCCGACGCGCGCCTGCAAGGGAGCCTGCTGGCCGCGCAAATGATGGACCTGCTGCGCCAACAATTGTGGGGCCTGGACTTCGTCGAGGCGAGCCGCAACGCGCTGGCGCAGTTCGAGGGCGGGCACTGGATCGTCCGCTGGGAGCAGCCGGTGTTGTTGGGCGAGCCTCAGTGGCATTGGCCCGACGAGCCGCCGGGCTCTCTGCTGTTCGGTACCGATCCCGATACCGGGCCTGGCAACGAAGCGGACTACATCGCGCCGGAGGACCTTGCATGAGCTACGCCAGCGCGATGCATGACCGAATGCTGGCGAGCCTGGTCATCCCTTGTCGCGTGGTGGCGGTCGACCTCGCCGCCGCTCGGGTGCGGGTATCCGATGGCACCTGGACCAGCGCCTGGCTGCGCTGGCATGCCCTGGCCGCGGGCCAGGCGCGTCACTGGCGGGCCCCGAGCCTGGGCGAGCAGGGCGTGCTGGTCAGCCCCAGTGGCGAGCCGGCCCAGGGCACCTTCGTGCCAGGCCTGTACGGCAATGCCGGCAGCGCGCCGGACAACCGCGACCATGTGGAGGTGTGGCGGTTCGAGGATGGCGGCTCGCTGGCCTACGACTGGCAGGCCAAGCGCTACGACATTCACCTGCCTGCCGGCAACGCCAGCATCAAGGTCGGTGCCAGCACGCTGCGGGTCAGCGATGCAGCCATCGAGCTGGAGGCCACGGCCATCACCCTGACCGGCCAGGTCGCCATCAACGGGCCGCTGACCGTCAGCGGCGACATCAACGGCGGCGGCCGGATCATCGACACCGCTGGCAACACCGCCAACCACAAGCACTGATCAAGGCCCACCGCATCGGTAACGCTGGCGCTGGAAAGCAGATTTTCTGCTTCGTGGCGTCTGCTTCGCGGGTATTGCCGTCTTTGGCTCTTTGCTACCAGGAGACTCTTATGCGATCCCACCCACGGATCTTGCCTCCCTCGACGGGAGGCGCACCATGATCGGCATGGACCGCCGCACCGGCCAACCCTTGGCCGGCATCGCCCACCTTCGCCAGTCCATCGAGGACATCCTTTCCACCCCGCTCGGCAGCCGGCGCATGCGCCCCGAGTACGGCAGCCAGTTACGTCGCTACATCGATCTGCCCGTCAACGAAGGCTGGAAGAGCGCCGTACAGGCCGAAGTCGCCCGCGCCCTGGGGCGTTGGGAGCCGCGCCTGCAGCTTGAGCGGGTGAGGGTGCTGTCAGTGCTCGACGGCCAGGTCAACCTTGCTCTGAACGGCCGCTACCTGGGCGATGACGCCCTGGTGGAGGTGAGCGTATGAGCCAGGTCGATCTGTCGAAACTGCCCGCGCCCCAGTTGCTCGAAGACCTTGACTACGAGGCGCTGTACCAGGCCGACCTGGAGGCCTTCCGCGCCCAGATGGGCGACGGCTGGACGGCCCAACTGGAAAGCGACCCGGTGACCAAGCTGCTGGAGGTCGGGGCCTACCGCAAGCTGCTCAACCGTGCCCGCATCAACGACGCGGCCAAGGCGCTGCTGCTGGCCTATGCCCAAGGGAGTGACCTCGACCAACTGGCGGCCAACGTCAATCTCCAGCGCCTGGTGATCCAGGCCGAGGACCTGCAGGCGGTGCCGCCGTTGGTGCAGGTGCTCGAATCCGACGATGCCCTGCGCGAGCGGGTGCAACTGGTCTACGAGGGCCTGACCACCGCGGGCCCGCGCAACAGTTACATCCTGCATGCCCGCAACGCTTCGGGGCTGGTCGCTGACGCGACCGCCGAGAGCCCGGCGCCGGCAGAGGTGGTGGTGACGGTGCTGGCGCTGGACGGCAATGGCGAAGCCACCCCGGCCCTGCTGGAGGGGGTGCGCCAGTACCTCAACGATGACGACATACGCCCCGTGGCGGATCGGCTGACCGTGCAGTCGGCGCAAATCCTGCCGTACCGCATCGACGCGGTGGTGCACATGGCCGGCACGGGGCCGGAGAACGAGGCGTTGCTGGGCGAGTGCGAGCGTCGCCTGGCCGCCTGGATCAACCCGCGTCGCAGGCTCGGGATGGAAGTATCCCGCTCGGGCATTGACGCCCAGTTGCACATCAACGGCGTGAGCCGCGTGGAACTGGCCGATTGGACCGACGTTCGCCCGAACAAAGCCCAGGCGGCCTGGTGCGAAGGGTTCACCGTGGTGCGGGGGGACTGACATGACAGGCCTTCTGCCGATCAACAGCACAGCGTTGGAGCGCGCGCTCGACGGCACCAGCGCCGAGGACCTCAAGCCTGCCCTGCGCACGCTCTACAACCCCGACACCTGCCCGCCGCACCTGCTGTACCAACTGGCCTGGGCCTGGTCGGTCGACCGCTGGGACGACAGTTGGAGCGAAGCGGTCAAGCGCTCGGTGATCCGCGCGGCGTTTTCCGTGCATGCCCACAAAGGCACCGTCGGCGCGTTGCGCCGGGTGGTCGAGCCGTTCGGCTATCTGATCGAAATCAACGAATGGTTCGAGCTGCAACCGCCCGGTGCGCCGGGCACTTTTTCGCTCAAGGTCGGGGTCGCCGACGAAGGCATCAGCGAGCAGACGTATCAGGAGCTGACGCATCTGATCGACGACGCCAAGCCCGTCAGCCGGCACTTGCTGGCCCTGGATATCAGCCTTGAAACCCTTATTCCGGCCTATCAGGCCGTTTCCGTGATCGATGGCGAGGTGATGGAGGTGTACCCGTGGGAGGCGTCGGATATCGACGTGTACCTGGGCAGCTTCCACCTCGTGAACGAGCACATCACAGACACACTGGATGTTTATCTCAATGGCTAACTCAACCACGCAATTTGGTGGGTTCCTGACCAACATCGGGATCGCCCAGCAGGCTAACAGCGCTGCGCTGGGCGTACCGTGGAACATCACCCACATGCTCATCGGGGACGCGGGTGGCGACCCCTCCGAATCACCAGAACCCACCCCGAAACCGACACAGACGGCCTTGGTACGCCAGGTGCTGCGGGCGCAGCTCAATGCGTTGTACCCCTCGCCAGCCGACCCGGCTGTGCTGGTCGCTGAACTGGTGCTGCCACCGGAAGTCGGCGGTTGGTGGATTCGCGAGCTGGCGCTGGAAGACGCCAACGGCAATTTCGTCGCCGTGGCCAAGCCTGCGCCCAGCTACAAGCCGCTGCTCGCCCAAGGCTCGGGCCGCACGCAGACGATCCGCATGCATGTGGTGTTCGGCAATGTCGCGAACATCAATTTGAAGATCGACCCCAGCATCGTGCTGGCCACCCGTGAGTATGTGGACAAGGCGCGGGAAGCGGCTGAGCTGTACGCCCGCAACCAGCTCAAGGCCCACACCGATGCGGCGAACCCGCACCCGCAGTATCTGCTGCGCTCTGCGGTCGCCAAGGATTCCGGTCTCCTGGCCTGGCTGGGCGATGCCGCCGGCACGGCCAACGCCCTGGCCCTGACCCTCAAGCACAGCGAAGCCACCCTGACGGCCTACGCGGCCGGCCAACGCTTCCAGTTCAAGGCAACCGCCAGCAACACCGGCCCGGTCACCGCCAAGATCGGTGCTCTGGCGGCGGTGGCGGTGAAAAAGTCCGAGGGCAACGGCCTGGTAGACCTGGTGGGCGGCGACATTCGTGCCGGCGCCTTGTACGACCTGAACTTCGATGGCACCTACTTCCAGCTCGGTGGCGGCGTGGGGGCGGGCAAGGCGTTCGAGCGGTTCTCGTTCGAGGCCTCGGTGGGGCAGAGCGTGTTTGCTGTGCCGCATACTGTTGGCAATATCATCGTGATGCGCAACGGCCGGGAGGTGAGCGAGTTTGTCTCGGACGGCGTGAAGGTGACGCTGCAGCAGCCGTGTGAGTTTGGGGATTCGGTGCAGGTTTTGGCGTTCAGTTCGTTCCAGGCGGTGAATACCTATACCAAGGCGGAGGTCGACACACTGCTGACCGCCTCGGCGGGGCTGCCGGTGGGCACCATGCTCCCGTTTCCCCAAGGCACTGTCCCGCCTGGCTTCCTTGAGGTCGATGGTAGCGTGCAGAGTGCGGCGGCTTACCCTGACCTGGCAGCCTATCTGGGAGCGGCGTTCAACAAGGGCGGAGAGGGGGCGGGCTATTTTCGTTTGCCCGATTCACGTGGCGAGTTCTTGCGTGGTTGGGATCATGGGCGAGGAGTGGATAGTGGGCGCGCGGTAGGTTCTACCCAGTTGGATGCGCTGCAGAATATTACCGGGTCGCTCGACCTTAGGCGGTTGTCTGGTGGCGAGTCGCTTTCAGGTGTAGGACATGGCGTTCTTTATAATGATCAAGCCTCCAGTAATGCAGGTACTCGGATAAATGTTGGTCTGGGAACTACCGCGCTAGCAAACGACAGCCTGTCGTTTGATGCATCACGTTCGGTTCGGACAGCTACTGAAACCCGCCCACGTAACCTGGCGGTGATGTGGTGCATTAAAGCTTGGAACACGCCAGTGAATCAGGGGCAAATCAACATTGGCGCACTAGTTGAGGAACTGGCCGCTCTACGCTCTTCCACTCCTATCGGCGCCATTTTGCCATTCCCGAGAGCTGAAGTGCCTGCGGGGTATTTGGAACTGGATGGTAGCGTTCACAGTAGTGCAGCCTACCCCGATTTGTCAGCTTACCTTGATACTGCCTACAACAAGGGCAATGAGCCAGCCGGTTACTTCCGATTGCCAGATTATCGTGGTGAGTTTCTGCGTGGCTGGGATCATGGACGGGGGGTGGATGTTGGTCGGGGAGTGGGCAGTTACCAGGCTGACGAGCTCAGGAGTCACGACCATCTGGCATATTCCATCGATAAATACTCGTCGCCAGCGACGCTTGGAGCCTCCGGCGCAGCGGCGCCTCATAACATCGGTAATTCTTCCGGCATCCGCACAGGTATGACTGGCGGTAGTGAAACACGCCCGCGCAACCTTGCGGTAATGTGGTGCATCAAAGCTTGGAACGCGCCAGTGAGTCAGGGGCAGGTCGATATTGCCGCACTTGCGCCTCTGGCGGGACAGGCGAATGAAACCAAGTTGGGCACGGCAAAAATCGCGCCTCAGACCCAGGTCGATGAAGGGCTTGTAGATGATGTGATTGTGACGCCGAAAAAGCTACGAATGGGCTTCTCTTATCAGTTTGACAACATCGGCTACATCGCATTTCCCAGTTGGCTCGGTGGTTTCCTAATGCAGTGGGGAGTGGCGACTACCATTGCCTCGGATAACGTCAACGCGACGTTTCCTATTCCATTCAACCAAAAGTGCTTCCGGGTCTTCGCGACCCATGGTACCGGCGGTACGCCGGCAGCTACGGGCTCCCCACCCGGCACGCTGACAGGCGTGAATCTGCGCATCAGTGTTTCTGGTGCATCCTCCATCGGCTACCTGGCAATAGGGAAATAACCATGGCCAAAAAATTTGCCACTTTTGACGAAGAGGGGCGCCTTTTGCTGCGCTTCGACAGTGCTGTGAACGTGATTCCTGATGGCGCCATTGAGATTCAAGCGGAACTCTGGGCGCGGATGGTATCGGAGACAGATGGCGTCTGGTCCCGATTGGACGGGGTCATCACTAAACAGCCGCTGCCACCGCCCTCGGCCGGGGCTCTGGGCATGAGCGAGCGCGTCTGGCGCGATGCAGCTGTGGCCTCGACTGAATGGCTGATGAATCGTCACCGTGACGAGCTAGACATGCAGTTGGTCACCACTCTGAGCGCAGAGCAGTTCACTGAGCTGCTGGTGTACCGCCAGGCTTTGCGCGACTGGCCCCACTCCCAGGCCTTCCCTGATACCGAGCAGCGTCCCGTGGAGCCGGCCTTCCTGGAGGACATGCAATGAATCGGGCAAGCATCGTGGCGCTGCTGGATACCGTCCTGCTGCGTTCCTGGCGTATGGGCGTTGATCCAATCACCGCATCCACTGCTTTGACCGCTGACCAGATGGGGCATGTCGTGGTTGACTCTACGGCCGGCGATCTGGCTGTCACGCTGCCAGGCTCCAGCGCGGCCCTGCGGGGGCTTGAGGTCACGCTGCGCCGCGAAGATGTGACGACCAATGTCCTAAGTATCGAGGCGGCGGGCACCGATAAGATTGTCTTACCTGGGGAAGCTAATGGCATCGCCGCCACTGAGCTGATTTTCCATGGCGACTATCTGACTTTGCGCGCCGATGGCGCAGGTAAATGGTGGTGTGTTGGTCAGGCGCAGTTACCTCCTAGCCTTACTTCGCTGATCACGAAGTTCTCTGTAGCTGGTGTATACAGCTACGACGTTCCGCCTGTGTTTCGGTCCGGCCGTCTTTATGCTTCGGTGGAAGTTGTGGGTGGCGGTGGAGGCGGTGGCCGTTTTATCAATGGCGGCGGAGGAGGCGGAGGTGGTGGAAAAGCAAAGCGCTGTATGAGCCTTGCTGGCGTAACTAACGTAGTTGTGACGGTCGGTGCGGGCGGAGCAGGTCGCACGGGATCGGATGGTGACGCCGTGACGGGTGGTTCTACCTCATTCGGCGAGTACCTGAGCGCCACAGGTGGTATGGGCGGTAGTAGATGGTTTGGCGGTAGGGGGGGAGTTGGTGTCGGCGGCGATATCAATCTGAGCCTAGGAGCCGGTGCAAATATGACCCGACATGATAACTCGGCAGCGGGGTCGAGCTATGGTGGCGGCTCAGGTGGAGGTGGTGGAGGTGCTGGTAATGGCTCTGGCACTGTGGGTAGTTCTGGAGGCGATGCGGTACTGCCCGGCACTGGTGGCGGTGGTGGCAATGAAAACGGCAACGGAGGGCGTGGCATGCCAGGAGAGGTAACCATTCAATGTCAATGTTGAATACATGGGCTCGTATAGAAAACGATGTCGTATTGGAAGTCACCGATATTGATCCCGACAATCGTTTCCACCCCTCGCTGAACTGGGTTGAATGTGGCGCCGAGGTAATGCCAGGGAACCGCTACGACGACGGCGCATTCAGGCCGCTACCGGCCGACGACCCCGCAACAACCGAACGCACCTGGCGCGACAGCGAAATCGACGCCAACGAATGGCTGATCTCCCGCCATCGCGCCGAACTCGACCTGCGCCGCGAAACCACCCTGACAGCCGAGCAATACACCGAGCTGTTGGAGTACCTCCAAGCCCTACGCGACTGGCCTGCAACCGAGGCCTTCCCCGACAGTACCCAGCGCCCCCCGGCACCGCCCTGGATCGCTGAACACACCCAATGACGCCCCGCACCGACGGGGCGTTTTCTTTTCTGCTGTACCCCTCTTGGCCCCGCCCCGCGGGGCCTTTGCATATCTGGAGAACTAAATGACTGGATTCTTCCACGGCGTCACCGTGACCAACGTCGACACCGGCGCACGCAGCATCGCGCTGCCGTCGTCTTCGATCATCGGCCTGGTCGACACCTTCACTGAAGGCCCGGGCGTCACCGCCAAGGCCAATGATCTGGTGCTGATCACCAGCGAGCGCGAAGCGGTCGCGGCATTCGGCAAGGACGCGGCGATCACCAAGGCCTGCCGCGCTATCTACACCCGTGCCAAAGCGGTCATCGTCGCCTGCGGCGTGGCCAAGGTGGCAACGCCGGCCGAGCAGACGGCGGCCATCATCGGCGCGGTCGAGGCCGACGGCAAACGCACGGGCTTGCAGGCATTGCTCGATGGCAAGAGCCGCTTCAACGCCCAGCCACGCCTGCTGGTGGCGCCCAAGCACAGCGCCACCGACGCAGTCGGTACGGCCCTGGTGGCACTGGCCGACAAGCTGCGCGGCATCGCTATCATCGACGGCCCCAACAGCACCGACGAGGCCGCCATCGCCTATGCCGGTAACTTCGGCGCCAAGCGCGCCTACATGGTCGACCCGGGCGTGCGGTACTGGGACAACGACAGCGAAGCCACCGTCGATGCACCGGGCTCGGCCTGGGTCGCCGGCCTGTTCGCCTGGACCGACAACGAATACGGCTTCTGGGCCTCGCCCTCGAACAAGGAGTTCGTCGGTATCACGGGCACCGGTCGCCCGGTGGAGTTCCTCGACGGTGACGACAGCTGCCGCGCCAACCTGCTGAACAACGCCAACGTCGCCACCATCATCCGCGACGACGGCTTCCGCCTGTGGGGTAACCGCACCCTGTCGAGCGACCCGAAATGGGCCTTCGTCACCCGCGTGCGGACCATGGACATCGTCATGGACGCGATCCTCTACGGCCACAAATGGGCCGTCGATCGCTCCATCACCGCCACCTACGTCAAGGACGTCACCGAAGGCCTGCAGGCCTTCATGCGCGACCTGAAGAACCAGGGCGCGATCATCAACTTCGAGGTCTATGCCGACCCCGAGCTGAATACCGCCAGCCAGCTGGAGCAGGGCAAGGTGTACTGGAACATCCGCTTCACCGACGTCCCGCCTGCCGAAAACCCCAACTTCCGCGTCGAAGTCACCAACCAGTGGCTGACCGAAGTCCTCGATTCCGCTGCTTAAGGAGCGCATTACATGGCAATGATTCCCGAAACCCTGGCCAACCTGAACCTGTTCGTCGATGGCGTCAGCTTCCAGGGCGATGTGCCCAGCCTGACCCTGCCCAAGCTCACCCTGAAAATGGAGGAGCACCGCCCTGGCGGCATGGACATGCCGGTCGAGATGGACCTGGGCATGGAAAAACTCGAAGCGGCCTTCAGCACCACCGGCGTGCGCCGCGAGTCGCTGAAGTTCTTCGGCCTGGCCGATGCCAGCGCCTTCAACGGTACTTTCCGCGGGGCCTTCAAAGGCCTGAAGGGCAAGATCACGCCAGTGGTCGTCACCCTGCGTGGCGCCCTCAAAGAGGTCGAGATGGGCGACTGGAAGTCCGCTGAGAAAGCCGAGATCAAGCACAGCGTCGCTGTGACCTTCTACAAGCTCGAAGTCGATGGCCGCCCGGTCTATGAAATCGACGCCCTGGGCATGAAGCGCGTGATCAACGGTGTCGATCAACTGGCCGCCCAGCGCGCGGCCCTTGGCTTGTAAGGAGGCCTGGCGATGGCTCAAGCGAAAAAGCTTCCGCAATGGCTGACCCTCAGCGCCGAACGCGTGACCGTGCGCCTGTCGCGCCCCACCGAAGCCAATGGCGTGCAGGTCGACAGCCTGTCGCTGCGCGCCCCGACGGTGCGCGACATCCGCAACGCCCAGGCTGGCGGCGCCAATGACGACGAACAGCGTGAACTGAACCTGTTCGCCTCGCTCGCCGAAGTCGGCGTCAAGGACCTCGAAGGCCTGGCCCTGAAGGACTATAGCCGCCTGCAGACGGGCTATTTTCGCCTGGTGCAGGACGACGAGCTTTGACCCTGCCCGGCAGAAGGCCGCCGCCCGGCGGCTGGCCAAGGAGCTGAACTTTTCCGCGAGCGAAATCATGACCATGTCGTACAGCGACATGGTCTGGTGGCTGGCGGAGTGATCAGGAGGAACCTATGGAGAACACATCGGTGCTCACCGTTGGCGTCACCAGCGATCGCGCACTGGGCAGTACCTTCAATACGTTGCGTGCTCAATTCGAACGTATGCGCATGCCGTTCGAGGGCAAGCCGGTCGAGCCCTATATCAACGAAATCAGCCGTCTGGCATTGGAGATGGACACGACGGCTCAGGCCCAAAAACGATTGGTCAGTGACCAGGCATGGGCTTCTGAGGCACAGATCCAACGGGTGCGGCGCTTGACCGACGAGCTCGAGCGTCAGTGCAAGTGCTACCTGTCACTCGCAAACCTCCGTGAGCAATCGATGGCTGCTGTCAGCGATACCGTTGCCCCCCCTGGCGGCACTGGCCCCCTGACGTCGACGAACGCGACACCGACCGTTCAGAAGGGCGGCGTCATCGGCACGGCTGCCATCGGCGGTAGCGTTACCGCTGCCGTGCTTGGGGTGGCCGCTCAGAGGATGTATCAGCGCCGGTCACCTAAGAGGCGCCGAGAGATCACCCGTGGTGTCCGGGAAAACGCTGGCAAGGCTGGCGCCAAGCTGGTCAGCAAACTCGGACTGGCGACGTTGGAGGACAGTGGCCAGGACCAGGCCGAAGCGGTGGGGGTGGCCCTGGGCGGCGCGCTCGGAAACATGGGCGCGGAACTGTTGGGTGGCCTCACCAAGAACAAGCAGATCCAGAGGCATGGCGGCGAGATCGGTGAGCTGATCGGCGAGGGTGTTGGCGGCTTTATTGGCAAGACCTTTCATGGCTGGTTTTCCCAGACGGGGCCGAACGATCTGCCTGGCGACAGTGCAGTGCTGACGGCGCAGGCCCTCTCGCAGCAATCCCCTGAACAGGACCCCCTTCCTCAGGGGGCAGCGGCTGCCCCCCGGGAAGGCATTCACGGGGGAGTGGTCGTTGGTGGGGCCCTCGTGGGGGCCGCCGCTCTCGCCATGGTGGGGCGAAAGGCGCATAGGGCGTATTCGCGTCTGCCGCGTAAGCGGCGCAAAAAGCTCACTGGCAGTATTCGGAAGAGTGCTGGCAAGGCAAGCGCCAAGCTGATCGGCAATTTGGGATTGGCCCTGCTCGAGGACAACGGCGAAGACCAGGCTGAGGCCATCGGCACCGCGTTCGGCGGTGCGATGGGGAACCTCGGCGCAGAGCTGTTGGGAGGCCTGACCAAGAACAAGCGGATCCAGCAACACGGCGCAGAGATCGGCGAATTGATCGGTGAAGGCGTCGGCGGCTTCATCGGCAAGACGGTCCACGGGCTGTTCTCCGACACACCTGCTGCCAATGATCCCCTTGCCACCCGGGCGTCCGGTAGTGCCATAGGCCGTTCCGCCGCAGGCAATGCACGTCAAGTCCCTGAAGAATTGGCGTCGGACGAAAACGCAGAGCAACTGGAGGAAGAAGAGGAATTTTCCGAGACACAGGAGCCTGCTTCCGCCGCCATGCAAAGGGGCTCGCCGAGTCTCGGCAGAAACGCTTTCACCGGCCTTGCAGGTAAGACCGGGCGTGATTCTCTCGGCACTCCCTTGGCTCGACGGGCGTTCAGACGAATACCGGGCGTTGCGTTGCTCGACACAGGCCAGCAACTTGCCGAAACCTTCAACAGCGACGCCACTCAGGAGCAGAAGCTCGAAAGGTATGGCACCGCTGTCGGTGGTTTGGGCGGCGGTTTGGCCGGTGCCGCCGCCGGTGCGGCCATCGGTTCGGTAGTACCCGTGATCGGGACCGCGATCGGCGGCTTGATTGGGGGTGTGCTGGGCAGCATGGGAGGTGAGAGCATTGGCGGCTGGCTTGGCAGGACGCTGGGTGCGAACAAGGATGGGGCGGCTGGCAAACCTGCTGTGGGTGAGGCGGCGCGAGCGCTGAACGCTTCTCCCGCGCCGCCGCAGTCGCCCGCTCCACCCGCCGCGATGTCGCCGACGACACCTCCCGCCACCGTCAACCAACAATTCACCTTCACGTCCAACATGCCGGTCACCTTCAACAACAGCCTGGACGACCCCTCGGTCCTCCAGCAACTGGAGATGATCGCCCGGCGTCAGCTGGAAGAGCTGATGCGCCAAGCCCGCCCGGCGCAATTGGCGGACCCCCCACATATCGTACTTTGAGGACTATCCATGACCTATCTGGAGCAGCTGCAAGTTACGCTGCACGCCCTGGTCAAGGCGGGAGAGGCAGGGCGTCGGCGTGCCGATGCCATGCTCGATCCGATGGACGAGGCGATCGACCATATCAAGGCCGCCGTTACTGATCTGGAGGGGTTGCCGATGGTCGGCCCGATCATCGGTGCCAAACTCCAGCGCACCCTGGGCGCGATCAACCGGGCCCAGGACAGTGTGGCCAAAGTGGTGGCCAAGTATGACCAGACAGTGGCGGTGGTGCGGCAGGTGCGAGATCGCATCGACAGCTTTGCCGGCCATGCGGTCAAGGCCGGTGCGGCAATCCGTCGAGTGGTCGGGGCGGTGAGCACGACGGTGGAGGGGGTGCTGTCGACCCTGGGCTTCGCGCCCGAGTCGACACCCGCCGCCGAAGCGGTCAAGCCATTCCCCCACCTGCTGGTGTTGCAGCCCTTGAAGCCGGGCGCTGCGCCTTACTACTTCAACCTCGACACCGCCGCCTTCGATCAATTGCGTCGTCAGACGCGCTATCGCTGGGTTGGGCAGGAGCGCCTGAGCCGCGACAACGCCCAACAGGCCGTCAGCCTGGGCGAGGAGCACATCTTCATCCGCGGGGCCATCTACCCGGGCTTCAAGGGGGGGATCGGCCAGTTGCAGGCGCTGCGCAGTATTGGCCGCCAATTGTTGCCGCTGTCGTTGACCACCGGTTATGGCGAGGTGCTCGGCACCTGGTGCTTGACCAGTATCGAAGAGGAGCAGGGCCAACTGCTGGCCGGTGGTATTCCACGCAAACAAGGTTTTTCACTGGAGTTCGTGAGCTATGGCCAGGACCTGCACAACCTCTGAGGGCGACCTGCTCGACACCCTCTGCCAACACTACTACGGGCAACTCGTGGGTACCGTCGAGGCGGTGCTGGATGCCAATCAAGGGCTGGCGGATGAGCCTCAGCCGTTTCGCGCAGGCGTGAGGATTCGTCTGCCGGAGCTGCCCGTGGTGGCGAGCGACACCCTGCAACTGTGGGACTGATGCGCGGCCGGTTTCGACCGGCCCGTGCAGCGGTTCCTCCCAAAGGAGCCTGAGACCATGCAACCGCAATATCGCATTACTGCCGACGGGCGCGACGTAACCCTCCTGATCAACGACCGTCTGCTATCGCTGCGCACCACGGACAAGCCTGGCCTGGAGTCGGACGAGTTCGAACTGCGCATCGATGCCCGTGACGGCGCGGTCGCACTGCCGTCACGGGGAGCTGTGCTCGAAGTGCACCTGGGCTATGCGGGGCAAACACTGAACCTGCTGGGGCGCTACACCGTCGATGAGGTTGAGCTGTCCGGCCCACCGGACACCTTGGTGATCCGGGGCAAGGCGAGCGACCTGCGTGGCAGCGGCAAGACCATACGCAGCGGCAGTTGGGAGCAGGTCACCCTGCAGCGCATCGTTGCCGACATCGGCGCGCGCAATGGCTGGCAGGCCGTGTGCCCGGTGACGGTTCAGGTGCCGCGCGTCGACCAGTACAGTGAGTCCGATTTCAATTTCGTCACCCGCCTGGCACGACTGCACGACTGCACCGCCAAGCTCGCCAATGGCCAACTGCTGGTGTTGCCGCGTCAGGGAGGCCACAGCGCCAGCGGCAAGGCCCTCGGGACGGTGAGCGTTGCTCGTACCGATGTCAGCCAATGGCAGTTCCGTCTGGGCGATAAAACCACGCACAAAGCGGTACGCGCCCGTCATCAAGACCCCGCCAGCGGTGAGCTCAAGACGGTCGAGCTCGCCAACGGCGATGCGCCGGACGGGCTGCAACCGGTGTACACCGACCGCCATCTCTACCCCAACCGTGCCGCAGCCGAACAAGCGGCCAAGGCCCGCCTGGCCAGCTTCAATCGCGACACCGCCAGCGTACGCCTGGACATGCCAGGGCGTACCGACCTCTTCGCCGAGCGACGTATCAATCTGCAAGGGTTTCTTCCTGGCCTGGACGGGGACTATCTGGTCGAATCGGTCGAGCAGGTGTTCACCACGTCGGGCTGGCGTACCACCGTGCAATGCAATGGCGGTAATGGGGGGAAGGCAAAGGCAAAAGGAGGAACGTCCAAGCGAACCGGCGTGATGAGTCAGTAGCGAGTAGATAAGGGTAGGGGGCGTATTTCCACGCGCCTTGGTTTTCACTGCCCCTTTATTGTCCGTCGTCCAATACAGAGGATGACGGGGGATCCGGTAGTGAGTGGAACAGTAAGTTGCGAAGAACTGTATAGACCCATCGGCTGCTCCTCGACGTTCAAAACGTTGACCGAGGTGTAGTACCGCATGGCTAGAACAATTGAAATTATCTTGGGTTATGTCGACAAACCGGTCGGTGCGGCGGCGGCAGGAGCGTCGTTGGTTGATCAGTACAACAGTGATAAGACGGGCTTCGCCTTGGTGAACCAGAGCGCGCAGACGGGGGCTGCGGTGGCCAATGTGACTTCGATTGTTAGATTGACGGCTGGATTTACGCCATTTCTGAATATCAAGATGAATACGTTTGCAGCAACGACAGTATTCCTCAAGATAACGGCTCAATACCGGAAGCATGGTAATTTTAATCCCGGTGATGTTCTCAGTATTGTTGGGAATGTGGCTGGGATTGTGGGTAGCGTGATATTGCTGGCTGGGGCGGTAAAAATATCTCTACCCTTCGTTGCGATTGGTGTGGGGACGAGCGTGGTAAGTATCGTCATGTCAGATGCCGCGAAATTGTTGCATGTGGCCTTCACTAAGACGTTGTGGGAAAACTACCTTCGAGCGAGCCTGAAGGAGAGCTTCCCTAGTTATTGGGTGGCGCCAAATTTTAAACGGGTATCTCTCGCGCACCTTGGTATCCATTTTGCGGCCCGTGCTGAAGTGAATAGAGAGGGCCGTCCGGCGAGATCCATTGTCCTGGTGGAAGGTAAGCCTGAACGCTACTGGGGGGCTTGGGTAGGTGATGAAGATAGAGGCTATCCACCTCCAATTATTTATCCCCTTTCCGAATTTCCTGATTGGCGAATCGATATTGGTCCTATTGAAATAGTCAGTCCCGCGGCCTCTCGGTAATTTAGAAGTCGGTATTCTCATAAAGTGTCTTCAATTATTTTGTTTCGCGAACTGCTGAAAACGGTCTCGCCTAAACTACAGATTTTTAATGTCTTGCTGGTTGCAGTCGTGCTGCTGGCGTCCGCTGCACTGTATTACAGTACGCTGCGGACATATACATTACCTGTTTTGACCCATCTGCTTTTTGTAGAGGGCCGGATCCATGGTGAGGGACAAATTTGGGTATATGACCGAACCGTGGTCCAGTTTGGTGTTGCTTACAATGTGCAGGGTAAAAAATATATTCAGCCTGTATATGCTGACTCATCGATCTACCAGCAATCGGGGTTACAAGTAGGTAGCCGGGTGCATTTGGCTGTAGAGCCCTTGGGGCAATACAATGAGGTGCGGGAGCTAACAACTCAAGAGGGACGTGTTGTGTTCAATGATGAGTTGCATCGGCAGATAATCGAGCGCAACAATGAGTCGGTCTGGCGGAATGCCGGTCTATTGGTATTGGTGGCAGTATTCCCTTTGTTCGTGGCACTTCGAATTGCTTGGAGAAGTCGCAGGACGCTTTTTCAATAATGCAAGTTAGCTGATCAGCTCTTGGGCCTGGTGGAGCTTCGTGCGGCAGGAGGTGATAGTTATGGGGGCAAGCCGATATATGGAATCTCCATTGGTTGAGTGAGGAGGTTGGGTGGCTTTATTTAGCGCCCATGA
Organism: Pseudomonas sp. NY15354; assembly: GCF_048068075.1. Lineage (NCBI taxonomy): Bacteria > Pseudomonadati > Pseudomonadota > Gammaproteobacteria > Pseudomonadales > Pseudomonadaceae > Pseudomonas > Pseudomonas sp. NY15354. The sequence goes on along the minus strand of NZ_JBLUPV010000003.1, from coordinate 13,042 downwards.
TCTGTCGCTCTCTCCGTCTCCCTGCTGGTAAGTCGATATCAACTCATGGAAGTCCGCAGTCTTCACGGAGTATGTATAGGCAATGGTTGATGCACATCTTCAATAGAAATATTCGCTTGAATGCTAAAAATGCTCCCAAGACAACAGGTTTTCAATCTTTTTATTATTGCGGTAGGACTTTGGGTTTTTGCTGCGCTCTACTACTCGCAGCTGCGAGTGTATGCACCGATTGATGTAACTAGGCTTGTGAACTTAGAGGGGCGTGTTAACGGCCATGCCTCATCTTGGGAGCATGATCCGGCTATCGTAACACTGGGGATCACTTTCAGGTTGAACGGAGCAAGACACGTCAAGGCGGTGTATGTCAACCAGGCGATCTACGAGCAGGCAGGCTTACGGATTGGTTCTAAGGTACTTCTGACCGTGGAAGACGGCGAGCCGGATACTGTACTGCGTGAACTGGCGACTCAGGAAGGGCGGGTTGTTTTCGATGATGATTTCAATCGACAAATAATCGAGTGGAACAATGAGTCGATCTGGCGAAATGTCGTGCTTTTAGCGTTTGTATCTTTTGCGCCATTTTTCGTGGCACTTAGAGTCGCCTGGAAACACCGTCGGACACTTTTTCAATAATGTCGATCGGCTCGATAAAGCCCGGGTTCGTGCCGGGCTTTTTTATGTCCGAACCCGGCGTGATCAAGGAGATATTTCATGCTTACGGAAGATCAACTACTCGCCATCTTCCCCAATGCCCGCCCTGTCGCGGACGTGTTTTTGCCAGCCCTGAACACCACCCTGCCGCGCTGGGAAATCGACAATCCCAAACGCGTCGCAGCGTTCCTCGCCCAGGTCGGCCATGAGTCCGGTCAACTGCGCTACCTCAAGGAGCTGGGCAATGATCGTTACCTCTCGCGTTATGACACGGGGAGCCTGGCTCTGCGGCTGGGCAACACCCCCGATGCCGACGGTGACGGCCAGCGCTATCGTGGCCGTGGCCTGATCCAAGTGACCGGTCGCAACAACTATCAGGCCTGCAGTCGGGCGCTATTCGGTGACGAACGCCTGCTGGCGCAGCCGCAGATGCTTGAGCAGCCCCGTTGGGCCTGTGAGTCGGCCGCCTGGTTCTGGCATTCGCGTGGGCTCAATGCGCTGGCGGACCGGGGTGAGTTCAATCGCATCACCCGTCACATCAATGGTGGGCTCAATGGTCTGGATGATCGCCTGGCCCTCTGGGCAAGGGCGCGGGAGGTGCTGTGTTGAGCCGCCTGTGGCTGGCACTTTGTCTGGTGCTCGTGCTGGTGTCCTCGGCATTGACCTGGCAGGTCCAGGCCTGGCGCTACGGTCGGTTGCTCGCGCAGCAGGCCGAAGCTCAAGCCCATGAGGCGCAGATGCGTGCGGAACAGGCGGCGCGAGCGCTGCTTGTCGAGCGCGAGGGGCGTCAGCAACTTGAACAACGCCTGCAAGGCAGTGAAACACGACATTTTCAGGAGCTCGCCAATGCCCAACAGACTCAAGCTCGCCTGCGTGACCGTCTGGCTACTGCTGACCTGCGGTTGTCAGTCCTGGTCGAGCGTGACGCCAACTGCCCCGCAGTGCCTGCCCCCTCCGACGCCAGCGGCGTGGATCATGGCCCCGTACGCGCCCGACTTGACCCAGCGGATGCTCGACGCATTATCGCCATCACCGACACCGGAGACCGCGGACTGATCGCCCTGCGAGCCTGCCAGGATTACATTCGGGCATTGGCGCGCTGAGCACTTGCCTGGGCAGGCGAGGGTGATAGGGTAGTGCGCAGTTTTCAAGGAGCCCTGCCATGGACCCGATCACCATTCTTTCCACCCGCCTGGGGGAGCACCTGCGGCGACTCAATGCCCAGGTGAGCACCGCCGAATCCTGCACCGGTGGCGGCATCGCCGAGGCCATCACTCGAATTCCCGGCAGCTCGGCCTGGTTCGAGGCCGGTTACGTGACTTATTCCAACACTCAGAAAACCCGCCAGTTGGGTGTCCCCGAAGTGTTGTTCGGCCAGGTGGGCGCGGTGAGCCAGGAAGTGGTGGAAGCCATGGTCCGTGGCGCCCAGGCTGCCAGCGGGGCGCGCTTTGCTGTGGCAGTCAGTGGCGTAGCCGGGCCCGATGGAGGCTCGCCGGCCAAGCCGGTGGGCACGGTATGGCTGGCATGGGGCGATGGCGACCACGTGATTAGCGAGCGCCGACACTTCGACGGTGACCGTGAAGCGGTGCGCCGACAGACGGTGATCGCCGCGTTAGACGGCTTGTTACAGCTTGGTGGGGAGTAAATCACCCGACGGGGGTTTGCCAAAGCGAATCCCTGTGGAATAATACTGGCTACTTATACAGTTATTCCCGGCCGCAGGGCCGCCCGTCGAACACGTGAGGATTTCAATGGACGACAACAAAAAGCGCGCCTTGGCTGCGGCCCTGGGTCAGATCGAACGCCAATTCGGCAAGGGCGCGGTCATGCGCATGGGCGACCACGAGCGTCAGGCCATCCCAGCCATCTCCACCGGCTCCCTAGGCCTGGACATCGCCCTTGGCATCGGCGGCCTGCCGAAAGGCCGTATCGTTGAAATCTACGGTCCGGAATCCTCGGGTAAGACCACGCTGACTCTGTCGGTCATTGCCGAAGCCCAGAAGAACGGCGCCACCTGTGCCTTCGTCGACGCCGAGCACGCCCTCGATCCCGAGTATGCCGGCAAGCTGGGCGTCAACGTCGACGACCTGCTGGTTTCTCAGCCGGACACCGGCGAGCAAGCCCTGGAAATCACCGACATGCTGGTGCGTTCCAACGCAGTTGACGTGATCATCGTCGACTCCGTGGCCGCGCTGGTGCCGAAGGCTGAAATCGAAGGTGAAATGGGCGACATGCACGTGGGCCTGCAGGCTCGCCTGATGTCCCAGGCGCTGCGCAAGATCACCGGTAACATCAAGAACGCCAACTGCCTGGTCATCTTCATCAACCAGATTCGTATGAAGATCGGCGTGATGTTCGGCAGCCCGGAAACCACCACCGGTGGTAACGCCCTGAAGTTCTACGCCTCCGTGCGCCTGGACATCCGTCGCACCGGCGCGGTCAAGGAAGGCGACGAGGTGGTCGGTAGCGAAACCCGCGTCAAGATCGTCAAGAACAAGGTCTCGCCGCCGTTCCGCCAGGCCGAGTTCCAGATACTCTATGGCAAGGGTATCTATCGCAACGGTGAGATCATCGACCTGGGTGTATCCCAAGGCCTGGTGGAAAAATCCGGTGCTTGGTACAGCTACCAGGGCAACAAGATCGGTCAGGGCAAGGCCAACGCTGCCAAGTTCCTGCAAGATAACCCTGCCGTGGGCACTGAGATCGAGAAACAGATCCGCGAAAAACTGCTCAACGCAGGTGCCGTTGCCGCTGCTGGCAAGGCCGCTGCTGCTGAAGCCGATGCCGACGATATGGCTGACGCCGACGCCGGTTATTGAGTGGCCTAATGTCCGTCGTACTCGACAACCCCGTCGCCGTTCGGCGGACAGCCATGGACCTGCTCGCACGCCGCGAGCATGGTCGTGTCGAGCTGACGCGCAAGCTGCGTCAGCGCGGCGCACCGGATGAGCTGATCGAGCCTGCGCTCGATCGGCTTGCCGAAGAAGGGCTGCTCAGTGAAGCCCGCTATCTCGAAAGCTTCATTTCCTATCGTTCCAATGCCGGCTACGGCCCTGCGCGTATTCGCGAAGAGCTGGGGCAACGCGGCCTGAACCGTGGCGATATCGACCAGGCTCTGCGTGAAAGCGGGGTGGACTGGGCGGCTCGGTTGCAGGATGTCTGGCAACGCAAGTTCGCCGGGCAACGCCCCCAGGATCCTCGAAGCCGTGCCCAGCAGACCCGATTCCTTGCCTACCGTGGATTCCCCATGGAGCTGATCGGCCGCCTGCTCAGCGGCCGCACTCTCGACGACTGATCCTTCCGTCTCTCGCGGTACCTGTTTTCAATCGACCTTCAAGGCTTCCCTTGCTCGTTGTGTCGTGTGCATTGGCTGGGGCTTGGCCCAGTTTTCCGGCAGATTGATGAAGTCCACCAGCTCACGTAGGCGGCCCTGATCACGGCCATTGAAAGCAAAGGTCAACCGGGTCAGGTGGTTGAAGTTGCCTATCTCATGCTCAAGGCCGCTGTCTGGCTGTTGATGGTATTTACCACTCAGGCGCAGATCGGCGAACCCTTCCTGGATGTCATAGAGCGCTGCATCACTCAAGGGGTGATGCATGCGGATCACGAACTGATTCTTCAACCAGCGGCTGGAGTGGTAGTTGCTGTAGAACTGATTGATCTCCTCCACGGCTTCGTCGGCACTGTGGACCAGGCGCAGCAGCTTCATGTCGCTGGGCAGAATGTATCGGTTTTCCTCCAACTGCTTACTGATGAACGCCAGCGCGTCGCGCCAGAAGCTCCCGCCCGGCGAGTCCAGCAGTACCACGGGCACCAGCGGGCTTTTACCTGTCTGGATCAAGGTGAGCACTTCGAGAGCTTCGTCGAGAGTACCGAACCCGCCTGGGCAGAGCACCAAGGCGTCGGCTTCCTTGACGAAGAACAGCTTGCGAATGAAGAAGAAGTGGAAGGGCAGCAACTGGTCGGTGCCGTCCACTGTGGCGTTGGCATGTTGCTCGAAAGGCAGGGTGATGTTGAATCCCAGGCTGTGTCCGGTGCCGGCGCCTTCATGGGCTGCGGCCATGATGCCTCCGCCGGCCCCTGTAATGACCATCAGGTCGGAGCGTGCCAGGGTAGCCCCCAGTTCCCGGGCGAGCGCATACATCGGGTGCTCCAGCGGCGTACGCGCCGAGCCGAATACGGTGACCTTGCGCCGCCCCTTGTAGCGTTCCAGGGTGCGGAAGGAGTGATCGAGTTCGCGCAGGGCCTGCAGGGTGATCTTGGCGTTCCAGCGGTTCGAATCGTCGTGTGCCATGCGCAGGATGGTCAGCATCATGTCGCGATAAAGCGGCAGGTTGGGACTGTTGGGCGCAACCAGTTGCAGCTGTTGGTCAATCTTGCTCAGGTCGATGCCGTTGTCTTTGAAATGATTGAACAAGAGTTCGTTCGGTTGGTAAGGCATTCAACGTCTCCTTCTGCAGCAAAACCTCTGACCGAGTCGATGGGTTACCCCGGCCGCGACACTGCGTGTGTCGCTGGCTGCTGTTGCTCGAGTATGCCTCCCGAGCATTGCAGTGGGCCTTCAAGGCCATGATGCAGTGACAAATGTCCATCACGTTGTTGTTATCACGGATCAGGAACGCCGCGCCTGGGCACTTTCCTTGGGTTGCGGGAAACAGGCGGGGTGTTTGCTATCAATCTAGACCCAAGCGTTAGATCGCGCCGGTTGAAGTCAGTGCAATGGCAGGCAACAGAGCAGTTTTTTTCCACTCGTCGGGCGGGGGCCAGCTGTAACGCAGCTCTGGTTAACTGGAAACGCAACGTCTCGATGCAGGAGGTTGCGGTATGCATCGGTTAATCATCGAAGTGGACAGGCAGCTTTATGTGCTGCTGGAGCGGGCGGCCCAGGCCCATCACGTGAGCCTTGAAGCCGAATGTCTGCGCAGGCTGGAGGTCGGAGAGCGGCATTCGCGCTATCTCCAGGCTCTGCTGGCGGAGTTGCGCGCCGATGAAGAACAGCGGCGCGCCAGCGACAACGACAGGGTTGCCTGAGTTACTTCTTCTTGTTGCCTGCCACGCAGCTGGAGGCGTCGAAGGCTTGGTCCATGATCGGCTGGTTGGTCTTGTAGACCGAGAAACGATAGACCAGGACCGCGCCCTTGGACATCAACTGACGGTAGCCGTTGTTACGGCACACGCTGTCGCCCAGCTGGCTGCGAACCTGTTCCGGGTTGGCGCGCATCCGCTCGGCATGGCTTTCGCGCACGCTCAGGTGGTTGACCAATGCCCGGCCTTTCTCGACGGTGTAGCCTTGGTCGAGGATATCTTCGTTGATGGCACGTGGAGTGCCGACGCTGCTTTCCTTGGCGACCTTCTGCAGCATCTGGTTCAGCTCGTATTCCTGCTTGGAGGCCGCCTGGGCCATCAGTGGCAGGGCGAGCAACAGGCTCAAGGTCGGGATGGTAAGACGCAGCATGAATCTCTCCTGGTTCGATGACTGGCACTTTGACCTGCGCCGGCGAGCGGCGTTCCATGAAACCACCCGCCTGTGGGGTATCCCAGGTCGCCAAAAGCGCGATTATAAAGGAGGCGTCCACCCACCTGCACGGCAAATGACGAAGCCTCTGGTAGACTGGCGGCTTTTTCCCGCCGAGTCGCAACAGTGCCTGTTTCCTTCCTCCTGCGAGGTGTGCAGCCATGAGCCACGCCGTAGCACGCCTGCGCACCGAACGCCTGGCCCGCAGCAACAAGCCTTTCATCGCCCGTGGTTCGCGCGCGGTGCGTTGCCCGGAATGCCGTGTGATCGCCAGTCACTGTCTGTGCGCCTTGAAGCCCAAAGTCACCGCCGATGCCGGCGTGTGCCTGGTGATGCATGACACCGAGCCACTCAAACCGACCAATACCGGCTGGCTGATCGCTGACCTGGTCGAGGACACCTCGGCCTTTGGCTGGCTTCGCACCGACGTCGACCCGCGCCTGCTCGCATTGCTCGACGACCCACAATGGCAGCCCTACATCGTCTTCCCCGGCGAGTTCGTGGCGCCAGAGCGGGTCGTCAGCGAAGTGGTGCGCGAGCCAGGCAAGCGTCCGCTGTTCATCCTGCTCGACGCCACCTGGACCGAAGCACGCAAAATGTTCCGCAAGAGCCCTTACCTGGACCGTTTCCCGGTCCTGAGCCTGCAGGCCGAGCAGATGTCGCGTTACAAGCTGCGTCGTTCCAAGCGTGACGATCATTTCTGCACCGCCGAGGTCGCGGCGATGTGTCTGGAGCTGGCCGGTGACCAACGTGCCAGCGAGGCGCTGGACGCTTACCTGGATGTGTTCAGCCTGCATTACTTGAGTGCCAAGCGGCACTTGCCGCTGGATCTGGAAGACGACGCGCATCGGCGTTTGCATACCTTCCTATAGTCCAAGGGGCAGGCGCAGCGGATTGGTTCATAATGACCAAGCTGGCAGCCAGGGAGGCGGGGACGACCGGGCAATTGGCTTGACCACCCGGACCGTGCTCGGCATTCTTGGCGCCGATTCGGGCACGACGAAGATGCTGTTATCCCGGACTTCGCCGTGCCATTGCGGCCGGCGGCCCTGCCGTTTGCGCCTTGAGTTGCCCGCCAGGCGTTCCTCCACCCCCTAGCGCCTGGCACAGAACAGGATCCTTAGATCGATGGCCACATACGAAATCCTGATTGCCGATGACCACCCACTGTTTCGCAGCGCGCTGCGCCAGGCCGTTACCCTCGGCCTGGGGCCGGATGTGCGTCTGGTCGAGGTGGCGAGCATCGCCGAGCTGGAAACCCGCCTGTCCGAGAAGGCCGACTGGGACCTGGTCCTGCTGGACCTGAACATGCCCGGGGCCTATGGTTTCTCCGGCCTGGTCCTGCTGCGTGGGCAGTACCCGCAGATTCCGGTGGTGATGGTCTCGGCCCAGGAAGAGGCGGCCGTGGTGGTCAAGTCTCGCGAGTTCGGCGCCAGTGGCTTCATCCCCAAGTCGAGCAACCTGGATGTCATCCAGGATGCGGTGCAGAAGGTACTGGACGGTGACGTGTGGTGGCCGCCACAGGCGTTCGAGAAGGTCGATGTATCGGCCGAGGCCAAGGCCGCGAGCGAAGGACTGGCCAGCCTGACACCGCAGCAGTTCAGGGTGCTGACCATGGTCTGCGAAGGTTTGCTGAACAAGCAGATCGCCTATGAGCTGAGCGTTTCGGAGGCGACCATCAAGGCTCACGTGACTGCGATCTTCCGCAAGCTGGGGGTCCGTACCCGGACTCAGGCGGCGTTGCTGCTGCAACAACTCGAATCGGTTTCGGGTAACTAAGTTCCCGTATATTCACGCTTTTTTGACCCGGGTTGGACTAATCTGCCGGCCCTTTAATCGGTGAAGTAACCGCTCATGTCGCCATTCAAGGGCCAGACTGGCCTCAAACGTATCTTCAATGCCGCCGGCTACTCGCTGGACGGCCTGCGTACCGCTTTCAAAGGCGAGGCGGCATTCCGTCAGCTGGTGCTGGCCAACGTCGTGCTGATTCCGTTGGCCTTCTGGCTGCCGGTGACCCGTGTGGAGCGCGCGATCCTCATCGCGGTGTGCCTGCTGGGGCTGATCGTCGAGTTGCTCAACTCCGCAGTGGAGGCGGCCATCGACCGCATCTCCCTCGAACGCCACCCCTTGTCCAAGAACGCCAAGGACATGGGCAGCGCCGCGCAACTGGTCGCGATGACCATGGTGGCGCTGGTCTGGGGCGTGATCCTGCTCTGATCAGGCAATCGGCGGCAGGACGATTTCGTCACTGCGGCTGACGCCAGCGGTGAAGTTGCGGCACAGTTCGAGGAATTCGCGCATGGCCGAAGTCTGATACTTCTGCTTGTGCCAGATGAAATAGAACTGCCGCGACAGGTCCAGTTCGGGCGTTTCCACCGCCACCAGGCTGCCGCGGCGGAACGCGTCGCGCAGAGCCAGGCGCGAGATGCAGCCAATGCCCAAGCCTGATTCCACGGCGCGTTTGATCGCCTCGGTGTGTTCCAGCTCCAGGCGGATGTTCAGGTTGGCACGGTGATGGCGCATGGCTTGGTCGAACGTCAGTCGCGTGCCTGAGCCTTGTTCGCGAAGAATCCAGGCCTCGTGGGACAGTGTCTCCACATCTGCCCGCCCCACCTTGGCCAAGGGGTGCTGGGGGGCGCAGAAGACCACCAGTTCATCTTCCACCCACGGCTGCACTTCCAGATCCGGATGATTGCAGTCGCCTTCGATTAGACCCAGGTCAATTTCGTAGTGCGCGACCTGCTGCACGATATGTACGGTGTTCTGCACATGGAGTTTGACCTGGCTCTCCGGATGGCCCTGCATGAAGCTGCCGATCAGTAGGGTGGCCAGGTAGTTGCCGATGGTCAGGGTGGCACCTACCGAGAGCGATCCGAAGCCGGACTTGCCGTTGAGCAGGTCCTCGATCTCCTTGGCCTGGTCGAGCAGGGCGACGGCCTGGGGCAGTAATTGATGGCCCAGGGCATTGAGGCTCAGCCGTTTACCCGCGCGATCGAACAACTGGCAGCTCGATTGACGCTCGAGTTCAGTGATCGAGGTACTGGCGGCCGACTGTGACAAAGCCAGCAGGCTTGCGGCCCGCGAGACGCTTTGATGCTGGGCGACGGCGACGAAGACTTGCAGTTGACGAAGCGTGAATCGCATATCTATATAACCGATAAGACATATCTTGATAATCCATTTAACAGATATTGTCGCTGCCCCTAAAATATCGCGCAATAGTGCGCTAGGTCCGCGCCGCGTCTTTCTTCAGGAGCCCCATCGATGAGCAACATGAACCACGAACGTGTCCTCAGTGTGCACCACTGGAACGACACCCTGTTCAGCTTCAAGTGCACCCGTGATCCGGGGCTGCGCTTCGAGAACGGTCAGTTCGTGATGATCGGCCTGCAACAGGACAACGGCCGTCCGCTCATGCGCGCCTATTCCATCGCTTCGCCTAACTGGGAAGAGCATTTGGAGTTCTTCAGCATCAAGGTGCCGGACGGCCCGCTGACCTCCCAGCTGCAGCACCTGAAGGAAGGTGACGAGATCATCATCAGCAAGAAGCCCACTGGTACTCTGGTGCTCGACGACCTGAACCCAGGCAAGCACCTCTACCTGCTGAGCACCGGCACTGGCCTGGCGCCGTTCATGAGCGTCATCCAGGACCCGGAAACCTACGAGCGCTTCGAAAAAGTGATCCTGGTTCACGGCGTGCGCTACGTCAACGAAGTGGCCTACCGCGAATTCATCACCGAGCACTTGCCGCAGAACGAATTCTTCGGCGAGGCGGTGCGCGACAAGCTGATCTACTACCCGACCGTGACCCGCGAGCCGTTCGAGAACCAGGGCCGTCTGACCGACCTGATGCGCAGCGGCAAGCTGTTCAGCGATATCGGTCTGCCACCGATCAACCCTCAGGACGACCGCGCCATGATCTGCGGTAGCCCGAGCATGCTCGACGAAACCGCCGAGGTCCTCGACAGCTTCGGTCTGAAGATCTCCCCGCGCATGCGTGAGCCGGGCGACTACCTGATCGAGCGTGCTTTCGTCGAGAAGTAAGGCGAACCGCGCAACGCAAAAACGCAGGCCAATGCCTGCGTTTTTTTATGCCTGAAAAGCGGCACTGCACATTGTAGAAGCTGGCGAAGTCAGTCATTGGGCACGCAACGGTGCCAGGAGCCGAAGATCTATACGTCCGGTACGACTTCCAGTACACGGATTTGGTCCGGCTGTGGGTAGTGCCAGCGCACCTGGACATCCCAAAACTTCACCCCATACACCCGCTCAGCTGGTGGTATCTGGTAGGCCGGGCGTGGGTCCTGCGCCAGGCACTGCTCGATCAGTTCGACCAAGGGCTCTCCCAGGCGCAGGGCATGGGCATGGGCTTGGGGCAGGGCGGTCTCGCTCCAGGCCACGGCAATAGGTTCAGGGGCATCGCTGGCCATCTGGTTGGACGCATCACCGATGCTGTCGGCGTAGGGTACATAAGGCTTGATGTCCAGCACCGGTGTCCCGTCGAGCAGATCGATACCCGACAGCAACAGGCGACCTGCCTCGACGCCCTCAAGGCGCACCACCGACTGGCCGATGCCATTGGGGCGGTGAGTGGCACGGGTGGCGAACACGCCGATGCTCTTGTTGCCACCCAGGCGCGGTGGGCGCACCTTCAGGCGGGGCTTGTCCTCCAGGGCCTGGTGGAACAAAAACAACAGCCAGACATGGCTGACCTGTTCGAGCCCGGCGACTGCATCACCCTGATCGAACGGCGGCAGCAGCTCCAGCACGCCACGTGCGGCGGGTGCCAACTGCGGTTGACGAGGTATGGCGAACTTCTCCTTGAAGCAGGAGCGCACGATACCGACCGGTGAAACCGTATGTTGCATCGTGTTTAGCCACGCACACGCAGGGTCAGGCCCTTGAGGAAGTTGCGCAGCAACTGGTCGCCACAAGGTCGGTAGTTGTCATGACCCACTTTGCGGAACAATGCACTGAGCTCGGGCTTGGACACCGGGAAGTTGACCGACTTCAGGATCACATGCAGGTCTTCTTCCTTGAGCTCGAAGGCCACCCGCAGCTTCTTGAGGATAGTGTTGTTGCTCACCGGTACTTCGATCGGCTGCGCCGGGCGGCTGTCGTCGCGGCCTCGACGATGAACTACCAAGCCATCGAGAAAATGCGCCATGACCCGTTCCGGGCAACGCACATAGCCGGCTTCATCCTCTTTCTTCAAGTAGGTGGCGACCGCTTCGGCGGAAACTTCGAGGCCGGTCAGCCCAATGATCTCGGCCATTTGGGCGTCGCTGACCTTGAGCATGTAGCGCAGGCTGCGCAGGACATCGTTGTGGTTCATGGTGAAAAATCCTGTTCAGGCGCCACGCCAGCGGCGTGGCGATAATGCGTGGGGCAGTGTGGCCGTGGGCGGATACATTGCGCCCAGACCTTAGAAGCGTTCGTTGGTGGCCAGGTAGCGCCATTGCCCGGCGGGCAGCTTGCCCATGGACACCCCGCCCAGGCGGATACGGCGGATGCCCAGCACCTTCAGCCCAAGGCTGGCGCACAGGGCAGCGATCTGTCCGGGCCGTGGGTTCTTCAGAGCCAGGCGCAAGTGGCTTTCGTTTTGCCAGCTGGCCTTGGCCTTGGGCAGTTCCTGGCCGCTGCGGGTAATGCCGCGGGCCAGGCGCTGCAGGGCCTCTGCCGATGCCTGGCCTTCGACCTGGACAATGTATTCCTGCTCCATCCGATGCAGATCGGCCTCGAGCTTGCGGGTGACTCTCCAGTCCTGGGTGTAGAGCTGCAAACCGCTTGCGCCGGGTTCCAGAGGTACGACACAGGACAGTCTGGCGAAGTGACCATGCAGCGGTCGCACCGAGGGGGGATGAGCTTCGCTGAGGGTGGCCATGGTCATGCTGCAGCGACCTGCCTCGGCATCTTGACCGGCCGCTTGGTTGAGCAGGAGCGTCACCGGTGGCAATTGCTCGGCGCGTGCGCCCGGTAGCAGGGCGACCTGTTGGGCCTCGACCTTGTATTGAGGTTGCTCGACCACGACGCCATCCACCGTGACCCAGCCGCCCTCGATGTACAGCTCGGCCTCGCGGCGGGAGCAACCGAGTTGCTCGGTGAGGCGTTTGGACAGGCGCACGGGTTCTGACATGAAGGCAATTCGCAAAATAAGGCAGGGAAGACCGCCATTGTACCTGTCTGGGCGGTCTTGGGGCTGGGAATCTATGTCATTTACGCCATTTCAGGGGCGGCGTACGGCATCCTGCCCATAAAGCTCAAGAGCCTGTGCGAATCAGCCTCATGTGCAGTAAGGGGTAGGGTTGACCCAGCCCATCGGTTTCCGAACGCCCAGTGACTTCGAACCCTTCGTGCAGGTAGAACCCCAGCGCCTGCGGGTTTTGCTCGTTGACATCCAGGCGCTCGGCATTGAGCTCATCAATCGCATAGCGCAGGAGGCGTTTGCCGACACCCTGGCCACGGTACTCGGGGGCGACGAAGAGCATGTCCACCCGGCCATTGGCGACGCCGGCAAAGCCACGGATGCGCCTGGCGCTGTCCTTGCAGCAGACCAGCATCACGGCGTCCAGATAGCGGCGCAGCACATGTTCTCGCAGCAGCACGATATAGGCATCGGGCATGAAGTCGTGGGTGGCACGCACCGAGGCCTCCCAGATCCGCACCAGTTCCGGGTAATCGCTTACGTGAGGCGTTTGAAGCGTCAAGGCCGGTTGCATCGCGTCACTCCTGCGGGGTCTTGAGGAAAACATAGATGCAAAAAAAAGGTTCTTCACGGATTGCCGGGAAAGTCATTCTTGATCTTCATGAAGAAGAATTCGCTGTCCCGGTAGCCGTAAGCCATCCGTTTGATGACCTTGATCCGATTGTTAATCC